>JAMXLL010000150.1 GCA_024281015.1 Candidatus Binataceae bacterium | reverse complement strand
CGCCGATCTGGGGGATCGTAACGTGGCTCTCGTCAATCAGGCACAAATAGTCCTTAGGAAAATAGTCCAACAAGGTAGGCGGTGCCTGTCCTGGGGACCGCCCGGTCAGATGGCGTGAATAGTTCTCGATGCCGGGGCAGAAGCCCATTTCAGCAAGCAATTCGAGGTCGTAAAGCGTGCGTTGTTCGAGCCGTTGCGCTTCGAGCAGGCGATTCTCGCGGCGGAAAAAATCAAGCCTCTCTCTCAGCTCTGCCCGGATGTTGCGCACCGCGGTCTCCATTCGATCCGAGGTGGTTACATAATGCGACGCCGGGTAGATAGCGACCGCCTGCAGCTTGCGTACAACTTTGCCGCGCAACGGATCTATTTCGAACAATCCTTCGACCTCATCGCCGAAGAATTCAATGCGCACTGCCCGGCTTTCTTCGTATGCGGGAAAGACCTCGACGGTATCGCCGCGCACACGGAAAGTGCCTCGATGAAAGTCGTAGTCGTTGCGCTGGTATTGGATATCAACCAGTTTGCGCAAAACGCGGTCACGTTCGATAGTCTGCTTTTCTTCAAGAAATACCAGCATCTCGAAATAGACTTCTGGCTCACCAAGGCCATAGATGCAGGAGACGGATGCAACAATCAGTACGTCGTTTCGTTCGAGCAGGGCCTTCGTTGCGGAGTGGCGCAGTTTATCGATTTCATCGTTGATGCTGGCGTCTTTTTCAATATAGAGATCGGTCGAAGGAACGTAGGCCTCAGGCTGATAGTAATCGTAGTAGGAAACAAAGTAACGGACCGCGTTTTCCGGAAACAGACTCTTGAATTCATTGTAGAGCTGCGCCGCCAGCGTTTTATTGGGCGCGATTACAAGCGTCGGTAGATTCACGTTGGCGACCACGTTCGCCATCGTGAAGGTCTTGCCCGAGCCGGTCACACCAAGCAGTACCTGGTGATTGATATTGTCGCGCAAATTCCGGCTCAGCGACTCAATCGCGGCCGGTTGATCGCCTTGAGGCTGATACCCAGCGACGAGTTTGAAAGCCCCTTCCTTACCGCGCGCCAATGACAACATGAGAACGCCTATTTTAGCAGACGAGTCAGCCTGACAAGAGTAATCAAGCAGGCATGTTTCTTTCCTGGGTATCCGCTCAGATTTTCCTTAGTTATTGCTTGCAAAGCGACAGTGGCGCAATCCTGGCAATCAGCTTCTCAAAAAAGGTGCTCGCAGGTTATTTTTGGCAGATATCCTTCCAGCGCTCGACTGTGAGGTCGCCCTTCACCGTCTGCAGCAGTATTACGCCCGGCCGCGCCGCGGTGAACTGGTAAGCGGCGCCCTTGGGCAGTAATGCCATGTGCCCGCGGCGCGCGGTTATCTGTCCCATCGTGCGCCCCTTGGGAGTGCCCTCGAGCATCGTCGTACCCTCGTGGGTCTCAGCCACAATTGGTGTATGCGGTTTGACCAGGCGGATTTCGATCTCACCGTCCATCACAATTGCCGATTCATCATGGGATGCGGCGTACCAGGGAGAGGTTCCTTCGGCGCGAATCGCTTCCAACACGTATTTAATGTTTTTGGCGACAGCGACCTTTTCCCATGGCTCGGCATGGGATGCTACTTCAAAGATATTAGAGAAGGCATAGTTGCGTGGATCGTCATTGATCACCTCGACGCCACCCTTCTCGTAACCTGCCAGCGAGCCGAAACGCGTCTTGACGCTTGCCATACTCAATCCTCCGCAAACACCAAGTGTTGTGCTACTTGATTCAGATGTAATCGTCCGGATCGCCCATCGGCAGACCAAACGCGCTTCGGCCCAGAAATTCAATACTCTCGTCGCTATCAAAGGGATGGTACAGGCCGGCGCGAACATCTCGGAACAAACGCTCCAGCGGGAGCCGTTTGAAATACGAGGAACCCCCCACTGCCCGCAACGCCAGATCAACCACCCGGACCGAGTTTTCCCGCGCGATCAGACAGGCAGCAATAGCCTTGCGAGACCAGCTCACCGGCTCGTCGTGCTCCATTTCCGCTGCGGCCTTCCACATTGCAGCCCGCGCGCCCTCCAAGAGAACGTCCATCTCGCCCACCTTGTTAAAGACGGCCGGCAGATGGCTCATGGGTTTTTTCAGCGGATATCGTGGACGGTCGCGCATAAAATCGACCACGAAGTCCCGCGCCGCCGCGGCGATACCAATGTATGGCGCTCCAATTGAAAACGGCGCCTTAGCGAAGACCCGTGTCACCATCGCGCTGTTGGACACGGCACGGCGCAGAATAACCGCTGAATCAGGGACGAACGCATCTTTTAGCTCCGAGCCGCACGAAGCCGTTGAGCGCATACCCATTGTGTGCCAGTCGTCCTTGAAGATGAGGCCAGGGGTGTTTTTGGGCTCCACAAAAACGGTGATGATGGTCGGTCGCTCGGGGGCGTCAGGCCAGGTTGCCTCGAAGAAAAAATAGTCCACCCGGATACTTTGCGTGCCAAAGATTTTCCGGCCGTTTATCAGAAACCCACCTTCGACTCGCCTTGCCTCAGTACGAGGTCGCAGATTGATTACAGCGTTGTCGGGTTCAGAGCCCGAGCCCCCGCAAATCAACCGTTCGCGCCCGATCCTTGCCAACTTTTCACTTATGTTCGAGGTTTCGACCACCACCCTAGGCAACTCATCGCGGCGCGACCGCTCCTCACGCGGCGGCCTGGCGCGGCGGCGGCCATCCCTCTGGTAGAGATCGACCAAAAGCCCAAGCACATTAAAATGCATGTTGATGGCCAGGGCGGTCGCTCCATCGCCATGAGCGAGACGTTCCTGCGCCTTAATCCGCTCGAGCAGGCTTGCCCCAAGCCCGTCGAATTCTTCTGGAATGATCAGGTTGGTATAGCCGGACTCCCGCATCTTCTCGTAGTTTTCGAATGGGAACGACTCTTCCTCATCGTGCTGCGCGGCGCGCTTGGTAAAATCGTCGGCAAGCACTGCGGCCAAGTCGATGAACCGCTGCTCCCGTTCGGTGTGAATCTGATTCATCAAAGATGCCTCCGTCGCGCCGCATAGCGGCGGCGCCTGTTCTAACGATGCGAGAATAGGCGCAATCGAGGTTGTTCTGCCATAGAGGCAGGGCCCCGCTGCTGGTCGCGCTTGGCAAAACCGCCCCTGTTCATGGCTGGAAGCAGCACAGGATGACGTGGCGCACGCTCAGCCGGTCGAATAGCGTCTTCGAGAACGCTTCGTGCTCGCCAGCCCCAGGCCATCGGCGGCGTGGCCGAGGAATTTGCGCCCCAGCCCCGTCCCGGTGAGGATCGCTGCAAGGCCCGCCAACGAACGCAAATCACGCACTCCAGACTCAATCCCGGGAGTAACCGCGAGGGCAACCCGAGCCGGCAAACTTTGTGCGAACTGTACTGCCCTTTCAACTTCGAGCATCTGGTGTTCCCGATAGCTTTCCAGATACGTAATCAACGGGTCGCTAGTTGAATCGTTCTGATCGAGCACGCGGCGTAGCATCGCAATTTCGGCCAGATGCGGCGGAGCCGTGTGCCGCCCGTTCGACAACCCGTCGAAGGTGCGCTCATCGATTATTCGATTGAGCACAATAGCGCGCAGTCTGAAACTGTGACGGCTGGTAAGCGTTACCAATTCCAGTGCGTCACGTAGGCGGTCCTCGCGCGGGGTCGTTACAAGTACGAAGCTCACGCGCGACGAATGCATCATTGCTTCGGTATTGCGGAATCGCTCGCTCAGCCCGGCGGCTGCATCAGCGGCGACTGCGAAAAAATCAGCAATGGCCGACAGCATTGAAGTTCCAGCAAACGTTTCGAGTTGGCTGATAACGAACCGGGTGGCACGGCTTGCCATAGTGAGCGCGTTGCGGCTGAGCGAAGCCTCGGGCTTGAATAGCCATCGGGCGGTTGGCGAACCCAGCAAGCGCACGAGGTAGCGAGGAGCCTCAAAAAACTCAAATGCATGTGCTGCCGGCGGCGTGTCAACGATTGCAACGTCGAACTGCCCAGACCGGTGCAAGCTATCGAGCTGTTCAAGCGCGGCGTATGCTTCGGCACCTGCAAATTGCTGGGTCAGGCTGCGATAAAATGGATTTTTCAGGATCCGGCTGCGGGCCTCGGGGCTGTCGACGAACTCCTCGACCAACGCATCCCAGGTATGCTTTACGTCCAGCATCATCGCTGACAGCCGGATAGAGCTATCAAGTCCGGCCGCCCGCAGACGGCGCTTGTCAAGCTTGCGCGGCTCTGAAGAGAGCCGCTCTAATCCGAGCGCGTCGCGCAAACGCTGCGCCGGGTCGACCGTGATTAAGGCTGTATCCAGCCCCTCGCGCGCGGCGGCTAAGCCGAGTGCGGCGGCGACGGTCGTTTTACCGACGCCCCCGTTGCCGAGCATCACGACTGTCGCGCCTTTTCTTAGGAGTTCCTTCACAAACAGCGCCGGCGTCCACTGACGCGAAAACATAATGACGCCTGCAAATTATCATTGCAGCTCAGGCTAATCATTTGTTCACAACCGGCCCGATCTCAGTTGTGAGTTCTCCATTGGCACGCAATAGACGCTCCAGGCCGCCATCGCATACACTTTAGCTGACTGAGGCGGCAGCGTGGTTGGCGGAGGTGGCAATGCTATTTGCTGGGGTCAGTTTGCTGGTCGGGCTGGTGTGCGGATGCCTGGTGGCATGGCTGCTGAGCTACGCCGGTTCCAATCGCGGCCTGCGAGCGGCGGAGGCCACCGCGGCCACGGCTTCAGGCGAGAATAATGCCCTGCGCGCTGAGCTGGAGCGGCGCAAGGACGAAATCAGTAACCTGCACCGCGCCCTGCGCGATGCCGAGATGGCGCAGGCGGCGACAGAAGCCCGCGGCGAGGAATTGAAGCGCGCTATTGACGAACGGCGGGAACTGCTTCAGCAAGCGCAAAACGCTCTCACCGACGCCTTCAGGTCATTGGCCGCCGACGCCCTCAACCGCAACAATGAGCAATTTTTGACTCTGGCCCGGGAAAATCTCACAGCGCTCGAAGCGCGCGCTCTCGCCGACCTCGACAGCCGGCACAAGTCAATTGAGGGTGTGGTGACCCCGGTTAAGGAAACACTGCAGAAAATGGACGATCAGCTCCGCGCAATAGAATCCAGCCGCGGACAAGCTTACGCAGTACTCTCGACCCAGCTTCAATCCATGGCTCAGACCCAGAGCGCGCTGCGTTCAGAGACAGCCAACCTGGTTAAGGCTCTGCGGGCACCGATCGTAAGGGGCCGATGGGGTGAGATCCAGCTACGGCGCGTGGTCGAAATTGCCGGCATGGTAAAGCATTGCGATTTCCTGGAGCAGCACAGCTACGATGGGCCAGAAGGTAAACTGCGGCCGGACCTCCGAGTACTCTTGCCCGGCGGCAAAAATCTCATTGTCGATGCCAAGGCGCCGTTGCAAGCATATCTGGATTCTTTGGAAGCACCGAGCGAAGAGAACAAGGTCGCCCGGCTGAAAGATCATGCGCGCCAGGTTCGCGAACACATGGGCAAGCTCGCCGCGAAATCGTATTGGGATTACCTCAAGCCCTCGCCGGAATTCGTCGTGCTATTTCTGCCCGGCGAGGCCTTCTTCAGTGCCGCTTTGGAGCAGGACTCCTCGTTGATTGAGCACGGAGTTAATCAACGCGTCATTCTCGCCACACCGACCACCTTGATTGCGCTGTTGCGCGGTGTGGCGTACGGCTGGGGTCAGGAGCAGGTTGCAGAAAACGCTCAACGGATCAGTGAACTCGGCAAGGAGTTGTACGATCGTCTGGCATCGACCGCAGCCGGTATCGCCGCTTTGGGAGCAGCGTTAAGAAGCTGCGTTGACAAGTACAACCGCACGGCGGGTTCACTGGAGTCGCGCCTACTGCCTGCTGCCCGCCGTTTCAGGGAACTTGGTATCAGCGCCAAGGAGGAAATCCATATTATCGAGCCGCTCGAGACAATCCCTCGTGAGATATCCGTGCGTTTGGCCGACAATGGATCCGAGAATGGCAGGTGACTAGTGCGCGCCGCCAGGGGCACCGGGACGGCGCTGTTACAGGGGCGGTTCCCGGACCGCCCCTGGCTGGTAGCTCAGGCCGCCTTGGCGGTGGCCGTTAATGGCGTAAGCTGACATTCGACGAACCTGCCTCCCTTCATAATCACGTGCAGGTTGGTGCGGTCCTGAAGGATGCTAATGTCCGCCGAGGGGTCGCCATTGACGACCAGCAAATCGGCGAGCTTGCCCTTCTCGATCGTGCCAAGGTCATCCTTCATCCCAAGCAATTCGGCGCCATTGCGGGTGGCCCATCTGATTACTTCCAACGCAGGTAGACCCGCACCTTTTACATACGCCTCAAGTTCTTTGGCATAGTCGCCATGGGGCATGGCCGAGGTCCCGAAATCGTCACCGATCACGAATTTAACCCCCGCCGCATTGGCTTTGGGCAAAGTCCGGCGCGAGTTCTCCAGCCCCCGCTCCATTTCATCAGCGCCTCCCCAATTGCTGCGGCCGGTGCGTCTTTTTTCCTCGACCACCATGTATGGAAAATAGAGGCTGGGCACTACGAAAGCACCTTCGTTGGCCAGCCGTTCAATGCATTCGTCGTCCATCATGTCGGCGTGATCGATAACATCGAGGTGAGCGTCGAGCCCGGCCAGGATTCCACGCTTCGAGACTATATGTCCGCGGATCTTTTTGCCTCGTTCATGCGCTGCATCAGCCGCCGCTTTCATCTCCTCGAGGGTCATCGTCATGATATCGGCTGGCCAGGAAAGGCCGTGTCCGCCGGTTGGATAAAGCTTGATGATATCGACGCCCTGCTTGATCTCTTCGCGCACGGCTTTACGGAATTCGTCGGGGCCGTCACAAATGCGGCCGAGTCCTTCCATCTCGAGTTTCCACCAGCTCGGATGGAAATCGACGGAATCGCCGGTGGTCACGATATCGCGTCCGCAGGCTACGAATCTCGGCCCCTCGATGAGCCCGCGGTTAATCGCCTGCTTCAGCGTTACGTCAATGTTATGCAACGAGCCTGCACCGACTGCGCCGGTGAAACCGCAACGCAGCAGCAATTCAGCGTTTTTGGCTGCGATCAAAGTGAGCATCGTGGCCGGATGCTTGAGGTCTAAATCGAGCAGATTGCCGACATTGTCGTACGCAACATGGTAATGGCACTGGACCATGCCCGGCATCATCGACCGGCCGTCAAGATCGAGAATAAGGTCGTTGCTCGAGGATGCAGGGGCATCAGCCTCAGAACAGACGTCAGTAATTCGTTCGTCCTCGACTACTACCACTGAGTTTTTTCTGGGCGGATTGATCCCGTCCAGCAGATTGGCGCGGCGAAAGAATGTGCGGGCCATCGCATAGACCTCCGTTATTCTCGATGGGGATACCGCTCCTCGCGGCAAAACTCCCCCCACGAGCATTAAGTGAAGTTATCCGGCAGCATCGTAAAATTGTCAAACCTACATCTCCCCGTACTCCTTGGCGCTTGAAAATTCAGGCGCGCCGCAGCAGAAGCGCGTCCTGGTCGCAGGATAGCCGATAGCCACGCGAGTGAGTGAAATGAGTGCGCACGTATTCTTCGACTCTCCGACTTGTCACGTTGTCGCCCCAGTCAGGATAGTCGCTGAGAAAGAACCTCGCTAACGTGCAGGCGGATTCCAGGTCATCTACCACCACTTCGCATTTCAGCGTCTGCGTCAGGGTTTCGAAGTCGTTATGACGCGCCTTGAATTCCTGCACAGCCGGAGCGAGGTCGATACTTTTGCCAAAGAAGTCACGAGGCAAGGCGATAACGTCGGCGTTAGGGTTCCCCAAGAGCACTACCGCGGCCCCGTCAGCGCCAAGCCATGAGGTCAATCGTTCCAGTGTTTCGGTCCAGTCGCTTTGCGGGATGTAGTAGAGGACATGCGAGCAAAGCACGAAATCGGCGGGAGAGGTAACCGCTGCATCGCCGATTGGGGCCTTGACGATTTCAGCTTCCGGGCAGCGCCGCTTGAGTTCCACCCGCAGAGCGCTGTTGGGCTCGATCGCGACTGTTCGGTCAAACAGCTTGGACAACGCGGCAGTCGTGGAACCATCACCAGCCCCTGCGTCGACGAAGAGGCCATGCGACGAGAGTCCGTTGACCAAGCCGGTCAGCCATTCGATAGTTTTGTTTTTTTGATCGGTATGCGAGAGAAAAGTCTCGAATGCGCGAGCGTATTCAGGCTGATCATGAGCATAGGGCTCCAGTAGTTCGTGCATGTCAGCAACCATACAGACACCTCGCATATTAACTTAGTCGCAAGAGCGCTCGCCGAGGTAACTTGCGGTCTTACCGGCTCACTAAAATCTGCAAGTACAAGATCTTTCGGAGCGGCGCAGTGGCTCATATTTGGGTAACCGTTCATGGGGAGGTGGTTGAGTGATCTTGGGCTTTTCTGCCGATTACCGCAGCAGAAAAGCTTGTTAGCCAATTTCAGCCGACCTCATCGCCACCTCGAAGGCGATTGGTTCTGAGATTCAACTGCCATAAAATTTGCCGGTGCGAGTATTGGAAGCCAGGCCCTTTCAGTTTGTCAGGTGCACCTTTGGAACTGAGCAAGACATTTGATGCCAAGTCAGCGGAAGACCGTTGGTTCCACCTTTGGATAGATCGTGGCTACTTCCGCGCTGATCCCAGCCGTCCCGGTCCGGTTTTTTCGATTGTAATACCCCCGCCCAACGTGACTGGCGCATTACATCTCGGTCACGCCCTCAACAATACTCTGCACGATGTAATCGTCCGCACCCGGCGTATGCAGGGTTACAATACGCTATGGCTGCCCGGGACCGACCACGCCGGCATAGCCACCCAAAACGTCGTCGAACGCGAGATCGCCAAAGCGGGCAAGACCCGTCACGGCCTCGGCCGTGAGAAGTTTGTCGAACGGGTCTGGCAATGGCGCGAGACCTATGGCGGCAAAATCCTTCATCAGTTACGCCGCCTGGGATGCTCATGCGACTGGAGTCGCGAGCGCTTTACGCTCGATGAGGGCTTGTCGCGGGCTGTGACCAAAGTATTTGTCCAGCTCTACAATGAGGGTCTCATTGAGCGAGATTACCGGCTAATCAACTGGTGTCCCCGCTGCGAAACGGCGCTCTCGGACCTCGAAGTTGATCATAAGGAGACTGAAGGAAACCTTTGGTACATTCGCTATCCGCTAATTGACGGGTCCGGGCATGTAACGGTTGCCACCACGCGTCCCGAAACGATGCTCGGGGACAGTGCAGTAGCTGTCAATCCGGATGACGTACGTTTCCGGCACTTGGTCGGCCGCATCGCTCGCCTCCCGCTGGTCGGCCGACAAATTCCGATCATCGCAGATGCGGCGGTGGATCCGGAATTCGGCACGGGTGCCGTAAAGATTACACCGGGTCACGATTTCAATGACTTCGACATGGGCCGGCGCCATCGCCTTGCGCAGATTTCGGTTATGGACACCCGCGCGCGGATGAATGCGGAGGCCGGTCCTTACGCCGGCATGACACGCGAGGCTTGCCGGGAACGCGTTATTGCCGATCTGACAGCTCAGAACTTGATCGACAGAGTCGAGCCGCATCGTCATGCCCTGGGCGTTTGCTCACGATGCGAGACAACGGTCGAGCCGATGCTTTCCTACCAGTGGTTTATGCGAGTGAGCAAGGTTGACCCGACCGGCCAGTCCATAGCGGGCAGAGCGATCACAGCGGTGGAGCAGGGCGACACAAAATTCTTCCCGCAGCATTGGGAAAATACCTACTTTGCCTGGATGCGCAACATTCAGGATTGGTGTGTCTCGCGCCAACTATGGTGGGGCCATCGTATCCCTGCCTACTGGTGCGAGCGCTGCACCGATGCGGAGCCTGTTGTGGCCGAGACACGCCCCTCCAGTTGCCCGAAATGCGGAGGCGGCGACCTGCGCCAGGATGACGATGTACTCGATACGTGGTTTTCCTCGGGCCTGTGGCCCTTTACCACCTTGGGATGGCCCGACCACACTGCGGACTTGGAAAAATACTATCCGACCACACTGCTCATAACGGCGTTCGATATCATTTTCTTCTGGGTGGCGCGGATGATGATGTTCGCGCTTAAGGTGAATCCGCTCGACGCTGACAATCTCGCCGGTGCGGTGCCGTTCAGGCATGTTTACATTACACCGCTGGTGCGCGATGCGCAGGGCAAGAAGATGACAAAGTCGCGCGGCAATGTCGTAGATCCCCTGCAAATTATGGAGAAGTACGGCACCGATGCCGTTCGTTTCACGCTGGCTCAACTAACCGTGCAGGGGCGCGATCTGGTGCTCTCCGATGAGCGGCTGGCGGCGTCGCGGGCGTTTGCCAATAAAATCTGGAATGCGGCGCGATTTGTGTTGTTGAATCTCGAAGATGCGCCCAAGCCGGTTGAGCAGGCCGCAACGGGGCGACTGACCCTGGCCGATCGCTGGATTCTCAGCCGCCTCAACCACGCAATACTGTCCGTCACTAGAGCAATTGACGTTTATGAATTCAATGTCGCAGCGCTGACTATCTACCAGTTCATCTGGCACGAGTTCTGTGACTGGTATATCGAGCTCGCCAAGGAGCCGCTCAAGTCGGGAGCTGACCAGCAGGCCGCCACTCGATATGTACTGGTGTTTTGCTTCGACCAACTGCTCCGGCTTCTGCATCCCTTTATGCCGTTCATCTCGGAAGAAGTTTGGCAAGCGGTGCGTCCGTACTTAAGTCAGTCAAATCTGAGCGAGCATCTTGCTATTGCCACATGGCCCCAAGGAGCCGCGCATGACCCGCTGAGTGAAACCGAAGCAGCAGCGATGGAACGCTGCGTCGCTACTACCCAGGCAGTCAACTCGTTGCGCTCTCTGGTGGGCCATCATCCGGGGCGGCGAATCGGGGCGGTCCTGCGGCCAGCCGGCAATGCTCCGCTTGATATCGAGACGTGGAAATCGTATGCGATTGCGCTCGGTAAACTTTCGGAATTGACCGTCAGCTCCTCGGCTCAGGAGCGCCCGGAGGCAATGGCATTTGCTCCTTTGACGCACCAGAGCAGCTCGCCCGGGTCCGTGCCGGTCACGGTCGCGTGGGGTGAAGTGGGAATCGAAACACCCGAAGGATTCGATTTTCAAAAGGCCCGAAGCATGCTCCAGAAGAAGCTTGATGAAATTCGCACTCATCTGCAGCGCAACCAGACCCGATATGACAACCCGGACTTTCGCGCCAAGGCCGGCCGGGAAACCGTCGAGGAGATTGCTGACAGGATCGAGCAGTTAAAGTCCCAGGAGAGTCTATTGCAAGCTCAGATTGGATTGATCCAATGACTCTTCTAACATGAGTCAATGGAGATTATTCGCCAGCTCGATCTGGGACAGATAATCGAGGCGGCACTTGCGGAAGATGTCGGCCAGGGCGATATCACGACTGCAGCTACCGTCGCCGAGGGGCAGACGGGGCGCGCCCGGATCAACGTCAAGGAGCTGGATTCGATTGTCTTTTGCGGCGGCTTTATTCTCGAACAGATTTTTGCGCTGACCGGTGGCCAACCGCAAATTGTGTCGCTAGCGCGCGAGGGTGCCAGGTTGCCATACGGCGCGGCCGCCGCCGAAATTGAGGGTCAGCTTGCGGGCCTGCTGATCGGTGAACGCGTCGCGTTGAACTTCCTGCAACTGATGTCCGGAATAGCCACCGTCACCAGAAAATATGTTGACGCCATCGCTGGCACCAGCGCGAGGATTATTGATACGCGCAAGACCCATCCAGGGTTGCGGGCACTCGAGAAGTATGCGGTGCGCGCCGGCGGTGGGAGCAATCATCGGTTTGGTCTCGATAGTGGAGTCCTGATTAAGGAAAATCATATCGCCGCGGCCGGCGGAGTACGTACAGCATTGGAGCGTGCTCGCGCCCTGGCGCCCCATACATTCAGGATCGAGGTCGAATGTGAAACTTTGGCGCAGGTCGAAGAAGCGTTGGCGGCCGGCGTGAATTCGATTTTGCTTGATAACATGACCGTCGAGCAGATGCGCGAGGCGCGCAGAATCGCCGGCAACCCGGTTACCCTCGAAGCCTCCGGTGGCATTACCCTCGATTCGGTGCGGACAGTTGCGGAAGCTGGTGTTGACCTCATTTCGGTAGGCGCACTGACGCATTCGGTGAGAGCGGTCGACCTGAGCATGCGCATCGACAACATGTAAGGAGAGGCAGGCGGCGCAGGGCACAAGGACCTCTGCTGATGACAGCAAAGCTAATCCCTACCAAACAATTGCATCAGCAACTCCAGGCGGGATTGGTTGCGTTATACGTTACCTCAAAGAGGTCGATTCCACCCAGCGGATTGCGGCTGAGCTGGCGCGCAATGGCGCCGCTCACGGCACGGTAATAATCGCGGAGCGGCAGACCGCTGGACGAGGCCGCCTTGGCCGTAGCTGGCATTCGCCTGCAGGGGTGAACCTTTACATGACGGTGATTCTGCGCCCGCGAATACCGCTGCCGGAAGTGCCCCAGCTTAGCCTCGTGGCAGGGGTTGCTGTGGCGGAAGCACTCCAAGTCGTTGCCCCGGGCCTGGTTGCCCTGAAGTGGCCTAACGACATTTGGCTCAAAGGGCTTAAGGCCGGTGGGATTATCGCGGAAGCCGTCAGCGATGCTTCACACGGTTTGCTGTGCGTTCTGCTCGGAATCGGACTTAATCTTAATTTGGCCGCGCACGACATTCCTGGGGAGCTCCGCGACAAGGCCACCTCCGTGCTGGTAGCAACGGGACGGGAAGTTGACCGGGTCAACTTCGCCGCGAGCTTGTTCAAGCAGCTCGATCTTCACTGTGGAACAGCCGAAGCAAATGGTTTTGGAGCGGTCCGTTCCACCTACGAGCGGTATTTTGCCCTAAGCGGGCGGCAGGTGAAGGTAATCGACCGAACTACAATTACTTGCGGGGTGGTTCGCGGAATTGACTATGATGGCGCTCTGCTGCTCGAAACGGCAGAGGGGTCTACGCGGATTCTGACCGGAGACGTGAGCATTGAAGGGGCCTACGATTGATTGAATAGTCCTGCGTTGAGCGCGAGCGCGCTCCTACCCTGTGCTTCGCGCCGCAGACGTGTTACGAATTTTTTCATAGAGGTAAACCGACATGGCAGTCGAGGAAATCGGACGGCTAAGAACCATCGCGCTCGTCGGCCAGGGCAGCACCGGCAAGACGCAGCTGGCCGAGGCAATGCTTTTCACCGCCGGAATGGCCACGCGATTGGGCCGGCCGGACGATGGAACGGCATTGATGGATTTTGAGCCGGAGGAGCTCTCGCGGCACATCTCGATCAGTTCCTCGTTTCATCATCTTAATTGGAAACGTACGGAAGTAATTTTGGCCAATACTCCGGGCTATACTGCCTTTCTGCCTGACGCTTTTGCGACAATGCGAGCAGTGGACGGGGTTATTTTTGTCGCCAGTGCCGGCGGAGACCTCAAGGTCGAATCCGAGAAGGTCTTTGAGCAAATCAACCGCCTCGGGCTGCCGCGCGTCGCCTTCGTTTCACGGCTCGATCGTGAGCGTATGAATTTCGATTCGGCTATGGCTGACCTTGAAAAGGGCCTTGCTGCGAAACCAGTTGCGCTTACTCTGCCGATCGGTGCCGAGACGGCATTTAGCGGGATCATCGATGTCCTGGCGATGAAAGCGCTGACCTACCCTGATTCTTCGGGCAAGGCCAGGGAAGAGGAATTGAGCGGCGATCTGAGGTCGCGCGCCGAGGCGGCCCGCACCATTTTGAGTGAGGCTGTTGCCGAGACCGATGACGCATTGCTTGAAAAGTACCTCGAACAAGGCCAACTGGATGAGGCCGAATTGCGGAGCGCGCTCCGCGCCGCGGTGTTGCAGGGCAAACTAACTCCCGTTTTGTGCGGCTCTGGCGCCAAGAACATTGGTGTCGACCAGCTGCTTGAGGCCGTGGTCGGTTTGCTGCCGGCGCCGAGCGACCGTCCTCCATATCAGGCCCAGGGTCCCTCCAACGGCACGCCAATCGAAAGAGCTGCGGATCCCGATGCTCCCTTCAGCGCATTCGTGTTCAAAACGGTGGTCGACCCATTCGCGGGGAAGCTCTCGATTTTCCGCGTTGTCTCGGGGCGCGCGAGCAGCGATGCCACGGTACTGAATGCGAGCCGCAGTGCGAAAGAGCGTCTGGGACAGTTGCTGAGGCTGGAAGGCAAAAAACAGGCGCCCTTGCCTTCGGCGCTGCCGGGTGAAATCGTCGCAGTTGCCAAGTTGAAGGACACCACCACCGGCGACACGCTCTGCGATGAAAAATCGCAGATTCTATTCCCCGTGCCGGAGCGACCGCTGCCCGTTATTTCGTTCGCGATTCGACCCAAAACCCGCGGCGATGAGGAGAAGGCATCCCAGGCCCTCGCACGCCTGGTCGAGGAAGACCCCGCTCTGGAGACCCACCGTGATCAGCAAACACACGAGATCATTCTCTCCGGCACCGGCCAGATGCATATCGAGGCGACAGTCGAAAAGCTTAAGCGGAAATTCAACGTGGACGTTGAATTGACGGCGCCCAAGGTACCTTACAAAGAGACCATCAAGGGTCGCGCGGAAGCCCAGGGCAAGTACAAGCGCCAGTCGGGAGGCCGTGGCCAGTACGGCGATTGCTGGCTGAAAGTTGAGCCCTTGTCGCGGGGCGGTGGTTTTGAATTCGCCGATGAGATCGTGGGCGGCGTAATACCACGTCAATACATCCCCTCGGTCGAAAAAGGTGTGCGCAACACGCTCACCGAAGGCTATCTCGCAGGTTTCCCGGTGGTCGATGTCAAGGTGACGGTGTACGACGGAAGTTTCCATGAAGTCGACTCATCAGATATGGCCTTCCAGATAGCCGCCTCGATGGGGCTGAAGAGCGCCTTCGAAAAGGCCCGTCCCATCTTGCTCGAGCCAATTATGGCGGTCGAGGTGAGCTGCCCCGATGAATGCATGGGCGATGTCATCGGCGATCTCAACTCGCGTCGGGGCCGAGTGCTCGGCATGGAATCGAAAGGTGCGGGTCAGGTGATCAAGGCATTGGTGCCGATGGCCGACGTTCTCAAGTATGCCCCTGATCTGCGCTCGATAACCTCGGGACGCGGTTCTTTCGAAGCCCGTTTCTCTCACTACGATGAGGTGCCGGCGCCGCTCGCCGAGAAAGTGATCGCCGAGTCAAAACGAGCCAAGGAAGCAGCTGGCCAGCGTGCCCAGGCATGAGAGAAGCCACCTTTGCCGCTCTGGACTTGGCCGGCAGGCGAGGCCATATGGACGCCCGGTAAAGTGGCGCCTTTAGGAAAAGCGCTGGTTATAATCGGCCTGCTGGTCGCGCTGGTGGGATTGTTGGTCTGGGGCGGAGCCTCGATCCCTTTGGT
Source organism: Candidatus Binataceae bacterium (assembly GCA_024281015.1). Classification (GTDB taxonomy): domain Bacteria; phylum Desulfobacterota; class Binatia; order Binatales; family Binataceae; genus JAMXLL01. The sequence continues at coordinate 19,238 of JAMXLL010000150.1, read as the reverse complement.
AAATCGCCTGGGCCGTTTGCCGGGTGATATCTACATTCGGCACGACAATTTTGCCTTGTACCTGCCCATTACCAGTTGCATCGTTCTGAGTGTTGTTGTTTCGCTCGTGATCGGGTTGCTGAGGCGCTGGTGAGCGAAAAAAGCGGTGCACTGGAACGCACAGAGAGCAAGCGCCGCCGGCGAGAACTGATCGCGGTCGGGATTGCCGCAGCCACCCTCGTCGCCTTCGTGCTGATGCAGACTGAGCTGCCTCCGCTCAGTTCGCATACTTCACTCATCTCAAACCTCGTAGTCATTTTACTCTTTGACTTGAGCTTTCTGCTGCTCGGTCTGATGCTGGTGCTGGTCGGGCGCAATCTGGCCAAGGCCATTTTCGAACGCCGGCGGGGGTTGATTGGCTCGAAGCTCCAGGCGCGGCTGGTGTTCGGCTTTATTGCCGTTGCCATCGTGCCCAGTGCCTTTCTGCTGTACGTGGCCGGTTCTTTTCTGCGTGCCGACATCAATAGCTGGTTCGATCCCGAATATGAGCGTCTGCTCGATGATTCCTTCGAAATAACAAAAGTCTACTATCTGAATTCCGCTAATAATGCGGCTCACTTCGCGCGCATTCTGTCAGGCCGAATTACCAACGCTCATCTGCTGGCACCCGCTAACCATGCACGGCTTCGTACCCTTATCGAACAGGCGCAGCAGGAATACGACCTCGGCACCGTCGAGGTGTTCTCGGCTGATCGCAAGTTGTTGATGTTCCAGTTGAGTCCGAGCGCGCCGACCGGTATCGGCGTCTCGCCCGATTCAGTCTTGTTGCGGGAGACACTTAAGGGCCACGCTCTTACGCGCGCCGATCGCTTTCGTAAGTCGGACGTCATCCGCGGGAGCGCACCGATTTTTTTCGCGAATGATTCTGACGACGTTGCCGGCGCCATTGTGGTGGACTATTACCTGCCGAAAAGCCTGGCCGCACGTGCCGCAGTAGTCTCGCAGGCGGTGCAGGCATATTTCCAGCTCCGCATCCTGCATCAGCCCGTTATGCATAGTTATATTCTGGCGCTCGTGCTGATCGGACTTGCGGTGGTGCTGCTGGCGAGTTGGTTTGGCATCTACCTGGCACGGGAGCTGACCGGGCCAATCAAATTGTTGGCCGAAGGCACCCAGGCGCTCGCCGCGGGTAACCTGAATTACGAGATTCCCCCGGTCGGCGACGACGAAATCGCTCATCTGGTCCAATCCTTCAACCGCATGACTTCGGATTTGCGTGCGTCGCGGGCGGAGCTGGAGCGACGGCGAAGATATACGGAAACGTTGCTGCTCAATGTCTCGGCCGGTGTCGTGGGGCTCGACCCCCACGGACGCATTAGCGCTATAAACCCGTGTGCCGAGCGAATGTTAGGTTTGCATGCCGCCGAGGTCCTTGGCCGCGAGTATGACAAGTGTTTCGATCCGCAGCTGCGGCGGTCGCTTGACGAGATTTTCGCCGGGGCGGTGCGCCCGCGCGAAGTCCGCCGCGCCCTGAAGCTCGAAATTGGCGGGGCCGAAACCGAGTTAATGCTCACTGCGAGCCGCCTCGATGAGGATGAAGCCGGCGACGGCCGGCCCGACCTTGGCACCGTGTTATTCTTTGAGGATGTGAGCCAGATAGCCAAGATCGAACGGATGGAAGCATGGCGCGAGGTAGCCCGCAGGATTGCACATGAGATAAAGAACCCGTTGACGCCCATTCAGCTCTCCGCCGAGCGCTTGCGGCGCCAATTCTTCAAACGCGATGCTGGCCTCGGGCCAGGCTCGCGGGCCGGCAGGCTTGAAGCATCGGGAAACGCATACTCCGAGCTGGTCGACGAATGCACGCGCACGATTATCGGCGAGGTGGATGATCTCAAGCGGCTTGTCGATGAGTTCTCGGCATTTGCGCGAATGCCGCAGTTGAATCTTGCTCCCGGTAACTTGAATGCAGTGGCGGAAGAAACCGTCGCGAATTTTCGCGAGGCCCACCCGGAGGTACGCTTCGAGCTGGTACTGGAACGCGCCTTGCCCCTCATTGAAATCGATCGCGAAGCGTTGAAACGCGCCCTGATTAATCTACTTGATAACGCTGTCGCCGCTACCAGGCCCAATACCGACATCGGTAATGAAGCGCGAATTGTGGTGCGTACCGGCCTCGATTCGGCAGGTGTGGCGGTGCTTGAAGTTGCTGATAATGGCATGGGTATTGACGCGCGTATCCGTCCTCGCATTTTCGAGCCCTACTTTTCGACCCGCCAGGGCGGTACCGGGCTCGGACTGGCTATCGTGGCGACCATCGTTACCGACCATCATGGATTCGTCCGGGTACGGGACAATACGCCGCGCGGAAGTAGATTCCAGCTGGAGTTTCCTATAAAAAGTGAGGAATTTAGGACGGTTTCCGCCTGAAGTGGACAGGCTGGCCCGCTCTCGTTCGACCGGGCTGGCGAGCGGCCCGAACCGCTTTGTAAAACCTGGCGGGATTCAAGGCACGGATAAGCGGTGAATGCTACTGTATTGGTGGTAGATGATGAGGAACGGATTCGGTCTTCGCTCTGCGGTATTCTCAGTGATGAAGGCTTTCGCGTTGTAGCTACCGGCGATGCATTGCGCGTGCTGGATTTAATCGCGCGGGAGAAGCCGGCGGTAGTGCTGCTCGATGTCTGGATGCCGGAGTTGGATGGTATCGAACTACTGCGCCGCATCAAGCAACACGATCCTCATACTCACGTGATTATGATTTCCGGTCACGCAAATATACAGAACGCTGTTGCTGCGACCCGGCTGGGCGCCGCTGATTTTATCGAAAAGCCCTTTTCAGTTGACGGTCTGCTAACGTCGCTGGGCCATGTACTGGGTAGCGACCATGGTAGCTCACGCGTCGTGTCACAAGTTCCGCCGGGTAAGCAAACCGCAGGTCGGAATTCGCGCTGTGCTCCGTCCGGGGCCGTTACGCAGCGAACCATCGCGCGTTCGCTTGTGCTTGGTGGTCAAGGGCTGCATTCGGGGCTTAAAACTGGAGTAATTCTGCATCCCGCGCCGGCAGGCAGTGGGATAACCTTTTCGTCGCTGGCTGGGCGATCTGCGATTCCGGCGCGTCTGGAGAGCGTGACAGAGACCGGTTACAACACCACCCTCAGCGGCAAAGGCCATTCAGTGCGAACTGTTGAACACCTGCTTTCAGCGCTGCACGGATTGGGGATTACGAACTTGCGGGTCCAGGCGGGTGACGAAGTGCCAGCCCTCGATGGTTCGGCGTTGGAATTTTGCCGGCATTTGCTGGCTGCCGGTATAGAAGAACAGGACGATTGGATTGAACCCATCGCTCCGGTGCGAACGATCCAGGTGGGCGAGCGGGCCGAATCAATTCGGATCGAGCCGGCCGAACTTCTTATAATTGATTATACCTTGGACTATCCACCTCCACTTGGTTTGCAACAGGTCCACTTGGAACTTAGCTCGCCCGAGGTTTATCTTAGAGAGATAGCTCCCGCGCGGACCTTCGGGCTGGTTCGCGACTTCCGTAAGATGTCCGAACTCGGTCTGGCCAGGGGCGGCCGGCTCGATAACTGTATTCTGATCGACGAAGAAAAAATCGTGAACACGACCCTGCGGTTCGAGGATGAATGCGCCCGCCACAAAGTCCTGGACCTCATCGGCGATCTGTACCTGCTTGGGCGACCGGTTGTTGGCCACGTGACTGCGGTGAAAACCGGTCATTCGGATAACCTCGCCCTGCTCCGCGCGATCGCTGCCCTGCAGTAGCTGTAGCTGGCAGAAGCCGATACTCCGTCCATGAATTTGCAAGGCAAAGTCGCGCTAGTCACTGGAGCTGGAAGACGGGTAGGGCAGGCGATCGCCCTCGCTCTTGCGGAACATGGTGCCTCGCTGGCTGTTCACTATCGAACTTCCCGGGCAGGTGCTGAAGAGACGGCTGCCCGCATTATCGAGCAGCGCGGACGAGCCCAAATTTTTAGCGCGGAGCTGGAAAGCGTTGAGCAGATAGAGCGGATGGTGGCGAGCGTCAACGAGGCATTTGGACGCCTGGACGTATTGGTCAACTCGGCGTCGGTATTCTACCGTAAGCCGCTCGAAGGACTGACAGAGCGTGATTGGGATCTTAATCTCAATACCAACCTGAAGGCGCCTTTTTTTCTCTCAAAATTTGCCGGCGCCGGAATGCGCAAACAAGGCGCAGGCAAGATCGTCAATATCGGCGATTGGGCCGCTATCAGACCCTACAACAACTATCTGCCCTACACGGTCTCGAAAGCCGGTCTCATCGGACTGACCCGCGCCTTGGCCAAGGCTCTTGCACCCGAGGTGCAAGTCAATTGCGTGGCTCTTGGGCCCGTAATGCCGCCCGACGAATATGCCCCGGAACAAGTCGAACGGCTGCGCCTCGCCACCCTCACCAAGACCATGGGTTCCCCTGCCGATGTTGCCCGTGCAGTGCTGTTTCTTTGTGAGGGGACTGATTTCGCGACTGGTTCGACGTTGATGCTGGATGGTGGCCGATTACTCAATTAAAAGACGCCGTGCCATGGCTGCGGAAAAGCCGGCGCGTGATGATTATCGGATCGAGCCAATTTCGGATCGAGTTGCGATCCTGGCCAGCGGCGGACTTGATAGTTCAGTCATGCTGGCGGCATCTGCGCGAAGCGGCCGGTCTGTGTATCCAGTCTATGTACAAGCCGGGCTTAGTTGGGAGCGGAGTGAACTTGCCACCCTCAAGCGCTTCCTGCGTTCCCTCCGAATGACAAATATCGAGCCGCTCACAGTCCTTAAACTGCCGATGAGCGACGTCTCAGGCGATCATTGGTCAATGACGGGGCGCAATGTGCCTGGCTACAAAGCCACGCTGGCCTCCAACTATATTCCGGGAAGAAACCTCAGCCTCTTGTCGAAGACAGCGATCTTTTGCGCGAGTGCTCGAATAGGCGAGATCGCGATGGCGCCGCTGGAGAGCAATCCATTTCCCGATGCGCGGCCGGAGTTCTTCCGCGCTTTTGCACGAGCGGTAGAACTTGGAGTCGGCATCAAGCTGAGAATCAGCACGCCTTTCGCTGGCCTGACCAAGGCTGACGTAGTCAGGCGCGGCGCCGGGCTGCACCTAGAGCTGACGGTCTCCTGTGCCCGCCCCAGCGGTATCATTCACTGCGGCGCCTGTACAAAGTGCGCTGAACGCGTGGAAGGATTTGCTGAGGCCGCAATCGGCGACCCGACAGTTTACGCCCGCAAGCCTCGGCCCAAAATGTAGGGCCATTCTTCGCCTACCGCTTGAGGATTTGCAGGCCTGCAGCCATCGTTGTCACTGGACCGGAGCCGATGCTGAGCTCCAGAGCCGAGGGACAATTGGCAAGCTAATGCTTGCTCCCGGTTACCTCGTCGTCATCGGCTTAGTCCTTTTAGGCGTAGGTGGTTGTTTTTCGAACAAGCAAAATTCGGGAATACGCTTTGTATAATTTGCAAATCTTTGCGCCCTTGGCTACTTTTGAGCGTGTCGTCGCATCGGCCCACTCGGCGGGGTATCATATTTATCCTGTCGGCCCCTTCCGGCGCAGGGAAGACTACGCTCTCGCGCGGTGCGCTGGGCATGGACCTGGGACTGCAGCCATCCGTTTCGCTGACTACCCGGACACCGCGCGCAGGCGAGTGCGAGGGGGTTGATTACAGCTTCGTGACCGACGAGGAATTTAGACGCAAGATAGCCGCAGGCGAAATGGCCGAATGGGCGCAAGTGTTCGACGCCCATTACGGTACGCCCCGCGAGCCGCTTGAGCACGCGGTCGCGTCGGGCAGCGACATGCTGCTCGACATCGACATTCAAGGGGCCCGTCAGATTCGCGGAAACTATCCCGACGATACCGTTACTATCTTTGTTTTACCGCCTAGTTTTGCCGAATTGGAGGAACGTTTGCGCCGGCGCGCCACCGAGCAGGAAGCTGCTATCGAGCGCCGTTTAATGCGTGCACGCGACGAAGCATCGGCCTTTCCCGAGTATGACTACCTGATTATAAATTCGGATCTGAAGGAATCGCTGATACAACTCCAGGCGGTGGTGAGAGCGGAAAGGCTTAGGGTTGCACGCCTGCTCTCGGGGTTCGCGGCGTGGAACAAGTAGCCATCGTCTCAACTGACCTGCTCGACCAACTGATCGAGAAGATCAGGGTCTATAATCCGCAAGCGGATGCGACTCTGATTCGTCGGGCCTATGACTACTCAGCCCGGATGCACGGTGGGCAAAAGCGCAGGTCGGGCGAACCGTTTGTCACTCACCCGCTCAACGTCGCCCTCATAATTGCCGATTTCAAGCTCGATCTGCCTTCGGTCATCACCGGCCTGCTCCACGACGTGGTCGAGGATACTCACGCCTCACTGCCAGAAGTGCAGAGCGAGTTCGGTCCGGAGGTGGCGCGCCTGGTCGACGGCGTGACCAAGGTGTCCAAAATCACCTTGCTGAGCCGCGAGGAAAAGCAGGCAGAGAATTTTCGCAAGATGATCATCGCGATGGCGCACGATATTCGCGTCGTTTTGATCAAGTTGGCCGATCGGCTGCATAACATGCGCACCCTCAATCATCTCCCGCATGATCGCCAGGAGGAAATTGCGCGGGAGACACTCGACATCTATGCCCCGATCGCCCATCGGCTGGGAATTTACTGGCTAAAGTCTGAACTCGAAGACGCCGCTTTCCGTTATCTCAATTCGGCCGCCTACGCGACGCTCAAAGCGTATGTCGCCAAGACGCGCGCCGAGCGCGAGAGCTACATTCGCACGGTCATCGATATTCTTTCGCGCCGGCTGGCCGAAGCCGGGGTGAAAGCCGAGATCACCGGGCGACCCAAGCATTTCTATTCGATCCATACCAAGATGCAGCAGGAGCGGCTCAATTTTGACGAGATTTATGACCTCGTCGCCTTCCGCATAATCGTCGGGACCGTCCGGGAATGCTATGAGGCCTTGGGCGTCGTGCACGCCAACTGGAAACCGATTCCGGGCCGCTTCAAGGATTATATCGCCCTGCCCAAGGCCAACATGTACCAATCCCTGCACACCACGATGATTGGGCCTCGCGGGCAGCGGATGGAGGTTCAGATTCGGACCCGGGAAATGCACGAGGTTGCCGAACAGGGCATCGCCGCACATTGGAGCTATAAGGAGGGCGGCGCCGAAATTCGCGATACCCAGCGATTCGCCTGGTTGCGGCGGCTGATCGAATGGCAGCAAAACCTCAAAGACCCGCAGGAGTTCCTGTCGACAGTCAAGGACGACCTCTTTCCGGAGGAGGTCTTCGTCTTCACCCCCAAAGGCGACCTACTCGATTTCCCCCAGGGGGCCACGGTGATTGATTTCGCCTACCGCATCCATTCTCAGGTGGGACAGCATCTTGCCGGCGCGCGCGTGAATGGGCGGATGGTGCCGCTGCGCTACCAGCTTAAATCGGGCGATACGGTTGAGGTAATTACCGCTGAGCGGCAGACTCCCGGCAAGGACTGGGCTAACTATGTCGTTACCGCGCGTGCTAAAAGCCGAATCCGGCAATGGCTACGGCAGCAGCAAGCCGAGCGTTCGCGCGAAATGGGGATCGCGTTATTGGATAGAGAGCTGGGGCCGCTCGGTCTGACTGTGGCGCAAATGAAGACCAAAAACCGCTTTGAGCCCGCCCTCAAGGAGTTTTCCCAGCGGGACACTGACGGTCTGTTAGCTGCGGTCGGCTACGGCATAGTCACGCCGACGCAACTGCTGGCAAAAGCTCTTACACCTGAGGAGTTAAAGCTTTACCGGGCGGAGAAGGCACCGGCGCCTGCCCAGGGAGAGAAGGAACGAACAAGCCGCGACGGCCGTTCCGGCGGCAGCAACGCGGTAATTGTCTCGGGCATTGGCGATATGCTGGTCAGGTTTGCTCGCTGCTGTAATCCTTTGCCGGGAGAGGCGATTACCGGGTTTATCACGCGCGGCCACGGGGTAACGGTTCATCTCGCAGGATGCCCGATAGCACTCGCAACCGATCCGCAACGGCGGGTTCCTGTCGCGTGGAAGGCAGGCGAAGAAACGTTGCGCCCCATTGAGCTCGAGGTGCTCTGTGTCGATCAGCCGGGATTGCTGGCTGCTATGACCAAAGCGATAGCCTCCGCAGGCGTTAATATCACTACCGCCGAGGTCAAAACTACCGGCCAGGACGGTCGCGCCTTATCGCACTTTGAACTGAAGGTCAGCAGCGCCACCCAGCTCAATAACCTGATGCACACCATTGCAGGAATTGACGGCGTTATGCGGGTCGCGCGGCTCGGCCTGAATCACAACCACAATTGAGACGAAATCTGCTCCGGCCTGCGTCACCTGCCATTCGGCAGCCGCGGCGCGATGGCTTCCGCGACAGCAATCGTCCCAGGCGGGCCTACTCTTACGGCCGATCAGGTCTAAGAGCCTCGATTTCCCGCATCGCTCGCTCGACATGGCTTGCGCTCCAGTGAATCCGGTTGCACTGCTCGCACAGTGCGAAATTCTGGTGCGCTGCATAGACGAACGGAGGGATGCTCCGCGCGACCGCAGAGCGAGGAACCTGCTTGAGCAGATGGTTGCAGATCGAGCATCGGGTGAAAGCGAACCGGTAGGGATCAAAAGGATAGTATGCCATCACCTCGCGAATCTGATCGCGGAAAAGATGGGGTTCGATATAGAAAACGTCCGGCGCTGTGCGCAGACGTTTGTCACGCGTCAGCAGCGGTCGCCCCTCCTGCCGTGCAAGACGGAGAAGCGCCGCGCCGGAGAGTGCCGGGTCGCAGACCACGTCGGCGCCCATCAGACGCAGCCATCGCGCGAGTCGGACGAGCATCCGGTCGGCCGCGAATTTGGGTGCCTGCTCCGTAATTCGATTCGCATCCTGCATCGCTTCACGCCTGGTATATGAGATCCGAAAGTTCAATGCGCACGAAAGTTCAAGGGGCACTCAAGTCTAGTGTAGTATATCAAGCCAACCCACGAAGGCACTTCAGGGTTTTATGCTGTGAGGACGGCCATGAAGGAAGAGCAAATTACTTTTGTCTGCGGTGCTCTGACGCTTGAGGGACTCGTCGCCAAACCGACCTCGACTGTGGAACGGGGCGCGGTGGTATGCCATCCACACCCGCTCTATGGCGGTTCGATGTACAACAACGTAGTCGAGGCCGCGATCGAAGCGATGTGGCGGCTAGGCTGGGCGACTCTGCGCTTTAATTTTCGTGGTGTAGGACTAAGTGAAGGCGCATACAGCAACGGTAGCGGAGAAGCCGACGACGCAGCCGCCGCGGTACGCTGGATGGCCGCAGAATTGGCAGTGGGCATAGAGCAGACCGTCCTCGCCGGATATTCGTTCGGAGCGATGGCAGCGATGAATGCAGCATCCGGCCTGCCTGGTTTAGGCATGCTGGCGCTGATTGCACCTCCGCTTCGAATGGACGCTGCCGATTCGCTCAAAGAGTTGAACTTGCCTGTTGTGCTGGCGGCAGGAGATCGCGACGCTTACTGCCCGGCTGCACAAATCAAGGCGTTGCATGACGGTCTCGGAGCCCGCGCACAGTTAAGGATCATCGAGGGCGCTGACCATTTTTTCGGCGGGTACGAAGCGGAGTTGAGCGCGGCTCTGGAGCTGATGCTACGCGCTATTTGACTCGCAACAATTATCCGGGCGTTCGCTATGGCCTTGGATTTGTGAGAGTGAAGCTAAGATCGCCAATCGGTCTGCCGATTGATGTCGCCGCGACATCAGTTGCTCTCGGCGCGTTTAATGTCGCTTTCCATACTGCGTGGAAGGGATCATTCGGCTCGCTCTGAGCAAGCTTAATAATCGAGGCTATCGTCGCCCGAAGGTCGCCGTGATGCATCCGATCGAGCGCGGCGAAATGGTCCAGATTGTGGAAGTATATCAGGTAGTTCACCAGCACTGCATTGTTGAGCTGCTGTTGGTCCAGGTCGAACCGTTCCAGTCCCGACAGGAGCGGCTTCAGCCGCGCATAGTCAGCCTTGATTTCGGTAAACACCGCGACCCGGCGTTTTAGTATCTCGTCGCGCGGCAAGCCGCTTTGATAGAGCTTAAGCAGGCGGCCTTCTTTCTGTAAGAGGAAGGCTGCAAACTTCATGTCACTCTCGTAAATGCCCTTCGCAGCTGCCGCATCCTGAGAATCGGCGCCCTCAGTTTGAGCGAAGAATTCGACAGCTCCTCGGTTACCTATCCAGTTGGCAGAGGACTCGTCGAACATGACATCGCTCTTAAGAAAGAAAGTGCGGTGAAACAGCTCATGGATAAGAACGCCGGCGAGTTCGACGCGACTTAGCTCCAGCAGATTTGACATTACCGGATCGTTAAAGAAACCGAGACTGGAGAAAGCGATCGCCGGCCGGACAAACGTATCGTAACCCTTGCGTTCCATCGCGCGGGCCTCCGCGTCGGCACGCGCTCTCCTGAAATAACCTCGATAGGGTACGTAGCCGACAATCGGAAACCACCAGAGGTATGGCGATAACGAATCGCGCGGCGCCGCCATTAACACCCACACGACCGCGTTCTGGTCAACGGTGGTCACGGTCTGATACGCCCCGCCCACTTGGAGCCCCAGGTCGGTAGCGAAACGGCGGACCTCGAGCACTGTTTCCAGACGTTGGCGCGTGGCCTGAGCCAGGCTAGGACTCTGCAGCACCTGGATGATCGGTCTGCGGTTCCACAGGAGATGGCCTTCTTCGTAAGCGGCATGCGCGAAGTAAGGCAGATCACACCCCGCCAGCAGAATGGCTATTATCAGGGCTGGAGCCAGGGCAAGCTTCAGGACAGAGCGCCGACGCGCGCTTGGACCGTGCGCCTGAAATAATGACCACTTCCGCCAAAGCCCGAATCCGTCAGCCCCGGCAGGTTTATTTTGTTCAGCCGACCGCCTCACGAGCACTTTCCGCGGGCGCGTATTGAAGTTCAAAAAGCCGCCGGTAGAGCCCCGGACGCCGGAGCAATTCCTCGTGTGTACCGCTCTCCCGCAGTACTCCGTTACTGAGCACGAGGATGCGATCAGCCCGTTCGATGGTCGAGAGGCGGTGAGCTATGACCAAGGCGGTGCGGTCCGTAAGTAGTTCATTCAGCGCTAACTGGATCAGACGCTCGGTTTCGCTATCGACACTCGAGGTCGCTTCGTCCATCACGAGGATTCGAGGGTCATAAGCAAGTGCGCGTGCGAATGACAGCAATTGGCGCTGACCGGCCGATAGATTGGCGCCGCGTTCATGGATTTCCTGGCGCAGCCCGTCCGGCAATTGTCTGACAAAGCGCAGTGCCTGAGCCCGCGCGAGCGAGTCCAGGATATCGGCTTCATCGAGGTCAACGCGTGATAAGCGGACATTTTCGAAAACGTTGTCCGCAAACAGAAACACGTCCTGGAGCACAAGGCCGATGGTGCGGCGTAATTTCTTCAATTCCCATTCCCGCACATCGACGCCATCTACCAGGATGCGTCCGGCAGTAACGTCATAAAAGCGGTTGAGGAGTTTGATGATTGTACTCTTGCCTGAGCCGGTAGGGCCGACAATCGCGACTTTCTGGCCGGCCGTGACCCTGAAGCTGAGGTCGCGCAGGACGGGCTCGCCGCGCCGATATTCAAATGAAACATGCTCGAAGACAATCGAGCCGGCGCCATGGCGCGTACGCTTGGGTTGGAGGGGGCTGGTGATGGCAATCGGCGTTGCCATCAGCGCTTCGATCCGTTCGATGGCTGCGAGAGCCGATTGCAGAGTGGTGTACTTGGACGAGACCTCGCGCAACGGATTGAAGAAGAGCTGCGCGTAGAAAATGAAAGCGACCAGCGTGCCCAGGCTGAGCTGCTTATGCAGCACTTCACCCCCACCGATCCAGAGGACCACCGCTACGGTAATTGAGCTAAGCGCCTCCACGCTCGAATAGAGGCATGCATCGTAGATGTTGGAGGTACGCTGGACCTGACGATTGTCCTGGTTGAGCACCCCGAATTCACGGCGGCTTTCACGCTCGTGGGCGAAGAGCTGCACCACCGCCATTCCGCTCAGCGCCTCTGACAGATAGGCGTTTAGTGCGGCAAGACGATCGCGGATTTCACGAAATACGATCCGCATCCTGACGCGAAAGAAGTTAATGACCGCCAACAATGGCGGTACCGCGCACAACGACCAGACGGCCAGCCGCACATTGAACGTGAACATGATCACGACGATACCGGCGAGCGTAAGGAAATCGATGAACAGCGTAAGCGAGCCCGCGCTGAACATTTCGTTGATCGCATCGATATCGGTAGTCATTCGGCTGACCAACCGTCCAACCGGCGTACGGTCGAAAAATGCCATTGGCAATCGCTCGACGTGGCGGAACAGCGCCAGGCGCAGATCGGACAAGCTGTACTGCGCCACCATCATCGTCAAATAGAACTGGCCGTAGAAACTCAGGACCTCTCCCACCAACAGGAGCAGGTATATCAAACCCATCGCCAGTAGGCCGTGCCCCCGTGACACGCTGATAATTGTCATGGACCAGCGAGGCCCGGCAGTCCTTACTTTGGCAAGGAAAATGTCGATGGTGAGTTTGAAAACATATGGTTGTGCCAAGGCGAAGGCGGAATTAAGCGGCATCAAGATGATGGACAGCAAAAAGAGCCCGCGGTAGGGGCGCACGTAGCTCCACACCCATTTGACCAGCCGCCAATCATAGGCACGGCCTAATTCTTCGTCGGCAAACGGCTCCATCGATTCAGTAGCGCGACAGCTCCTCTTCGAGCAATTGACGGCGGAACAGCTCGGCGTAAATTCCACGCTGCGCCATTAACTGTTCATGCGTGCCTCGTTCGGCTATTGAGCCATCGTCGAGCACAATGATCTCGTCGGCATCGCGCACGGTTGAAGCGCGGTGCGCAACTACTATCGAAGTCCGTCCTTTCACACTCTCTTCGAGGCTGTGAAGCACGGCGCGTTCAGTTTCGGTATCTACACTGGATAGCGCATCATCAAGCACCACGACTGCGGGGTTGTAGATGAGCAGCCGCGCAATCGTGACCCGTTGTTTTTGTCCGCCGGACAGCGACATCCCGCGCTCGCCTACCATCGTTGCGAATCCATGAGGCATCACCGCGATGTCGCCTTCCAGGCCAGCGACCTGTGAGGCCACCTCGATTTCGGCGGGTGAGGCGTCCGGGCGGCCAAACGCAATGTTGCGCCCTATGGTGTCCGAAAACAGGATCGGCTCTTGCGCAACGAGCCCGATGGTCTTGCGCAACGATCCGAGCGGCAGCTCGCGAATGTCGCGACCGTCCACCAGCACTCGTCCGCGCGTAGGTTCGATTAGCCGGACCAGCAGCTTGACCATGGTCGACTTGCCGGCACCAGTGCGGCCGACGATCGCCAATTTGCCACCGGCTGGTATCTTGACGTTGATATCGCGCAAGGCTAGCGGCAGTTTTGCCCCGTCAACTCCCGATAGCTCGTCGACGAAATAGCTGAACGAAACGTGCTCCCATTCTACTGCCCCGTTAATTTCAAGGCGCGCCTCGGCGCCGTCCAGGCTCACCGGCGCCGCTGTCTGAAAAATATCCTCGAGCCTTTTCATCGCAGCACGTGCGCGCTGATAAATGGCAATCATCCAGCCGATCGAGACCGTCGGCCATCCGAGTAGTTGAAGATAAAGCATGAAAGCTGTGAGGTCGCCGATGGAAATACTTCGGGCCTGGATCAGCACGCCGCCGTACGTCAGCAGAATCATCATCGAACTGGCGATGGTCGCCCGAATGAGCGGGGTCATCGCTCCGCGCACCCGCGCCAGGGCAAGTGCCTGGTCGTTGTAAGTGTGATTGAGCCCGCGAAAGCGCTCCGCTTCGCGCTCTTCGAGCGTGTACGCCTTGACAACGTGAATGCCTGAAAGGCTTTCCTGAACTTTTGCCCCTAACACACCGAGCCCCTGCTGCACCGTGAGGCTGCGCTCCATTAGCGAACGGGTCAGAAAACGGATGACTATGAAAAGTACGAAATACGGTGTGATGGTGGCGAGCGTCAAACGCACGCTCAACGAGAGCATGAAGGCCAACGCAAAGACATAGGTTACCGGCGTATTGGTGAAGCTCAGCACTCCCATCCCAACCATCATCCGCACCGCGTTGAGATCATTGATCATGCGCGACATCAGATCGCCGGTCTTCAGGCGCTCGTAGAAGCCCGGACCAAGCGTAGTCAGGTGCGCAAAGAGGTCGTTTCGCAGATCGTACTCAACATCGCGCCCGGTGTTGAAGATGATGGCACGCGAAACCGCTCGCGCGACACCCATCATCGCGGCCAGGCCGATCATCAGCCCGGCATAATGCACCAGGCGGTGCAGATAACCCCGCTGGACCGCGTTAACCGCATCGCGCATCAACACCGGCAGGATCATTTGTAAAACCGCGAAGGTGAGTGTGCAGACGATCCCTAGCGCGTACCTGGTCCAGTAGCGGCGGACATAAGCGGAAAGGCGCCTCATTGAGTCTTTCGGCTGCCTATTTCGGGCCGCGGGGGTTTCCCTGAGCAGAGCTGAACGATTACCGGGGCGGCGTTTGATGCAGGTTGGTAATTATCGCACTCGAGCACTGGTTTGCTTTCCACTCAACATCAACACGTTACCAGTTATGCCGGTGCAGCAAAACGTAGAACATCGTCCCCACGCGCGCAGGTCTCAACCGCTCTCTCTTCAGTTAATCGCAGCGCTATCGGGCATCAGCGCGGACGCATCGTGGCGAGGCGGCGCTCGTAGACCTTGGCGTATTTCAAAAACGCATGGAATGCGGCGGTCATCGCCGCATAGAGCCCAGGACCACCTTCAAGAAAGCCACCTCGAAGCACGTAGAAGTTGAAGAAATACCATAGCGGATGAGTAAACATTCGTACCGCCGCCAGCGGTGACGGCGGGAGTTGCGCTGCGCTGCGGGTGCTGAACCGGTTCATCGTGTCGATATGATCGGCGATATCGCGGTAGCTGAAATGAAGGATGGGCCCCTTCAGCCGTTCAATGCGCCCCCTGACGATGACCTTGTCGTGCGGATCCGTCCCGCCAATATACCCGGCGGTGCGCCGAAACAGGCGCACCGGTCGATCACGATATATTGAGCGCGTGTAGTAATGGCGCAGATGAAACAGGACCCTCTGAATCCGATAACCATCAGCGGCATTTGGCGCCCCAATCACACCTTCGATCTCGCGCCGTAACTCGTAAGTCGCCTGCTCGTCGGCATCGAGCAGCAGCACCCACTCGGAACTCGCATGGTCAAGCGCGATCTGCTTTTGCCTGACATAATTGGTGAAGTTGTGGGAGATAACCTGCGCGCCCATCCCGGCTGCGATCTCGACTGTGTGATCAGTCGAACCCGAATCAACGACCACCAATTCTTGGCAAAACGGCTTTGCGCTTGCCAGGCATTGGCCGATCATCGCTTCTTCGTCGCGAGTGATAACAATGAGCGAAACCGAAGGTAACGCGGCAGAACTGGCCGTGCCCATTGTCATTTGACTGTCCCGCATTGGGTATGGAGTTCTTCGAGAAATGCCGACGACGCGGAGTAAGCTGCGTCATAGGATGCGTGACTAAGCCGCCCGCGCATCAGTTCGACGCGGAGGAACAGAAAATAGGTCTGGATCACGTCGGTCCTGCAATAGCGGTGAATCTCGTCGAACCGGCCCGCGTCGAAGCACTCCTGCACCATGCTGCCGTTCATTGCCTGCTTTCCCGGTAATCCCACCATCTTGGCCAGCAGATCCATGCCGCCCCTCAATCCGACTTGGCCATAATTGGTTAGGTACTCACATAAATCGAGATGACGCTCCGGCGAGTGGGGCGAGCGAGCCGAATCGCTTTGGTCAAAATAGCGGGGCGCCGCAATTCTCCAGCGGATCGCCGCAAGTTCCAGCACTGGCAGATCGAAGCGGCGCCCGTTGAAGGTCACGACGCAGCCGGAGAAATTCTCGAGAAAAGCCCAAAACTTGCCGACGAGCTGCTCTTCCGGGTCGCGTGGCACCTCGAGCGTCTCCATGCGCCGGAGAATATGGTCAGGGCCGACATGCCCGATGGCCAGCGAAACGGGCAAATGCAGCGTCAACGGGAAAAAATCGCCACCCCGCTCGCGCAATTCTTCGCGAAATCGCTCATAGGACTCCTGCTCGCTGAGGCCCTCGCCGGCAAAAAAGACCCGGTTCAACAAGTCCTTGTCGATGCGCGTCTCGATATCGAGAATGGCGAACTCCATACCCATCATGCCGGCGGACGAGCGTTCGACACCGCCAGGCGCGAAATTATATTCGCCGCAATCGATTTGAAGGTTGCGCTCACCGGATGTCCAGGGTTGGTGGCGACGATAGGATTGGCGCTGTCGCCGCCCTCGCGAATCTGTCGCACGATGGGAACCTCTCCCAGGAATGGCACGTCGAGCAGACTGGCGAAGCGTTTACCCCCGCCGTGGGCAAAAAGCTCATGGCGGTGGCCACACTTGGCGCACAGGTAATAGCTCATGTTCTCAATCACCCCCAGTACCGGCACGTGAACCTGCTGAAACATGGCCACCCCGCGTTTGACGTCCAGCAGTGCGATCTCTTGCGGTGTGGTGACAACCACGCCGCCGTCGAGCACGACTCGCTGAGTGATAGTCAATTGTGCATCACCGGTGCCGGGAGGCAGGTCGAGAATTAGATAATCGAGGTTGCCCCATTCAACGTTAAACAGGAACTCGCTCTCGAGTTTCGTCACCATCGGGCCGCGCCAGATGACTGCGGTTTCATCGCCAACGAACAAGGCCATTGAGATGTAGCGGATGCCGAACCGTTCGAGCGGAACGATGCGCCGCTGGGGTGTGACGCGGACCTGCCGCCCGGCGCCCAGCATCATTGCGACGCTGGGACCGTAGACGTCGGCGTCCATAAGGCCCACCCGCATTCCCAAAGCGCCAATCGCAAGTGCCAGGTTGACGGCGACCGTCGATTTACCTACACCGCCCTTCCCGCTGGCCACTGCGAGCACGTGCTCGACACCAGGGATAGTGCGTCTGGCAGGCATTGCCGCCGGGCCGCCGCGTGCGGCCGGGGCTTGCTCGAATTGCACCTTGATCCCGGGCACACCAGTCATCGCCGCAATCTTGCCTTCTATTTCGGCAGCGATCTGGTCGAGAATTTCCGGCTTGGTGTTGGGAGTGGCGTTTACGATAACGGTCACGCCGGATTGTGCGATTTCGATATCCTTGATTATCCCGAACGAGACAATGTCGCGAGTAAAGCCCGGATAGCGGACCTTTTTGAGCTCTTCAAGAATTTCCTGGGGGGTCGGCATGCAAGTAAGTGTGGCTGGCGAGGGGAATCTCAATGCGCCAACCGTCTCGACCAATGTTATCATTCCACGGGGGAGGGCAAAATTGCCGAGGATTGCCGTGTTCGGGTTTTCTGGCTTGACGCTTAACCGTGTAATGCGCGCTTGAGGGCGTTGTCGCGGTCGGCCTTGAATTGTTTCGACACCCTGGCCGACGGAGCGAACATATCAAAGCCATGAAATGCTCCAGGGTAAACGTGCAGTTCGGTGGGCACACCGGCCTGAATAAGACGCTGGGCGTAATCGATATTTTCGTCGACGAACAAATCAAGCGTGCCGACGGAAATGTAAGTTGGGGGCAGATTGCTCAAATCGGTCGCTCTCGTCGCGGCCGCATACGGTGATACCTCGGCGCCACCGCCATCTCGGCCCAGGTAGGCTTTCCAACCCAGTCGGTTGCTCTCACGATTCCATACGCGTGGGTCGGTAATCGCATGCGCCGCGGCGGTTGCGTTCCGATCGTCGATCATCGGGTAGATGAGGAGTTGGTAGGCGACCTGCACCTCTTTGCGGTCGCGGGCGAGCAGGCCCAATCCCGCTGTCAGGCCCCCACCACCGCTGGGGCCGCCAATCGCGATGCGGGTTGGCTCCACCCCTAGTTCATCGGCGTGGGCGAACAGCCACTTCAACCCGGTATAGCAATCCTCAACCGGCGTGGGGAACGGATGCTCCGGAGCCAAACGGTAATCGACTGACGCCGCCACGCAGCCGATTCGCTTGACCATTTGCTTCATTAGCCTGTCATCCATGTCGATGTCGCCCATCACATATCCGCCACCGTGGATCCAGTACAATGCCGGAAGCTTGCTGGACTGGTCATCTGCCCGATACGTGCGGACCCGCACGGGAGGGCCGCTCTGCGTCCCGGGCGCAAAATGATCCTCCTGGCTCACCCCCTCGACCTCTGGGAAGGTGGCCAACATTTCAAGCACCAGCTTTTTCATCCTAGCCCGGGCCGCTGAAATCTTAGTGAGATCGAGGGTGCGATCAGTCGGCATACGCTCCATTACGGGTTTCAGCTCGGGGTCCAATTGCTCGACGAAGTTCATCGCTTGTCTCCATTAGTCGCTTTTATAGGTTGCGCCGTTTATCGCATGATTCGAAGCGCATTTGAATCGTCGGAGGGAGGAAGATGCGAGCGTACGATAGTGACAATAGGAAAGCTAAACGAAGTTAACTAAAAAGACTCAATCGGTGCGTGTCAGCGTAAGACCGCGTCGGCAGCTTGGCGTTCAACCGTCACTCGCGCAGGCTCGCCTGCCAATGTTGCTTGCATCATGATCCGTCAGGATCCGGTCGCTCGCGTTGTCGTGGATCTCCAAGCTGAGGCTCGTGCTACATTACAGCTTCAAACACGCGCTGACTCATGCGCGAATAGTCCCACCTGCTTCAGCCTGCTGATGTAATCGAGCTGCGTCAACAATGTTGCGCGGGCCGGCTGGCACGGCGGTTGTCCGTGCTGCTTGTGCTTTCTCTGTACGCGGGAGCGGTGCCTCTGCGCTTCGACGAATTCCATCAAGCTGCACTACAATAAAGCCTAGGAGACACGCCGATGCAGGACGCCCAGTCCGTTGGTTACCGGTTGCCAGAGGAATTAGTCTCGCTGCGTGAACAGGTGCGCCGCATCATTCTGGATGAGGTAATTCCCGCCGAGAGCCGGGTTGATCCCGATGCGGCGGAAATTCTCGACAGTGATTACTGGGCGATTGCCCGAAAAACCCGGGCCGCCGGCATGTGGTGCATGGGTTCGCCTCAACAATATGGCGGCGGTGGGCTCGGTATGTTTGATATGTGCGTGCTGCAAGAACCGATGTGCCAGCATCGCATGGGTCTCTATAATCCCGGCGCCGGGGTCTTTGGTCGCACGCCACCGCCAGTG
>JAMXLL010000149.1 GCA_024281015.1 Candidatus Binataceae bacterium | reverse complement strand
CGGTGCGGTTGCCTTCTGCCGTTCCAGCCGGTACATAGCGAATAGTAGCCCAGCTGCAAACCAGTAGTAGATACCCCCGGTCGGGTTATTAATGACAATCAAAAACAGGTATTGGGCAAAGAACCCCGCGATTACACCGGCCATCGCTGCGTACAAGGGTGTCCGGAACCGAACACCTAAACTGATCGCTTTCACCAATAACCATATACGAGCGGCATACACCAGGATGAAACCGATAACGCCCGTTTCCTGCAGAACACGTGCCCCCTCTTGTTCAAAGAATTTTCCATCCAGCCACCAGTAGTCCGTCGTTCCCATAATCGTAACTGCGGATCCATGCGTGGACGCCAGTCCAGCTCCAATGATAGGCGATTCCGTCAGCGCGGAATAAGCCTCGATCAGCGGCGACAACATCCGATCTATCGGGTCGTCCCCCGAATGCCCGGCACGGTATTGATATGCCTCGATCGCCTCGGGAACGGTCAATGCCACTACGATGGATATACATATACATGCAATCCCCACCTTCACAACGTTTCCGCTCGACATAATCCCTCGGGAACTCCAGATGTACAGCACGACGGGCGCGGTTATCACCGGCGCGTAAATCGGTGCCCTTGAGCCGGTAGTGAAGATCGCTGCAACAGTAACGACTACAAGAGTCCAAGGCCAAAGGTTTCCTGAAAATCGCCAATTCTTGCTTGCTGCTAGACCTACTCCGAGGTAGAGCATGACGGTTAGAAATGTCGTATACCCTCCAGGGTACGAAAACGTGCCTGTGGCCCGCACCCTTTCATCCCCAACACCAAACATCGCTATATATCTTACATTTTCCGCATCATAGCTCACATAACCATTGAGCCAATGATCAGCACCAAGAGTAAACTGCAGTAATCCAAGACCAGCGAATGGAATCATGATGATGGCGTACTTCCTCAGTTTACGTTCGAGGTCTTGCGACGATGAGAGCATGTGCGGCACAATAAATGCGAGTGGGGGATACAACAAATAATTTTTGAATCCAACAATACTAAGTAGAATTGATGGACTGTTTGGATTAAATAATTGGATTCCGAAGTATGCTAAAGATAGTACTAATAACGTGCTTAGTCCTGCCATAGTCTTTAAATGGATGCCGGTTGGGCATCGAGAGCTGATAAATCCGATATAGGCCGCAAGAAGCATCCCGTCCTTCAATAGATAGATTTCCGCTTGGAGACTGGGAACCAATTTCCGGATAACTCCTTCGCAAACGACTAGAAACATCACGGCCCATATGAGCCTTTGCCAGAGCGGGGTCGACCGTGCCACGTTTATCTCTCGCTTTAGCGCAACAACATCGCGTCGGCCGGGATCAGCAAATCCATTCTGGTGCAGAGGAAACAACAAGTCCCGTCGGGGCGCCCCTCACCTCCGGTATGGGCGGGCGGCCAGCGAGAGAACTGTCCGTCCGATACTCTCGTTGGACGAACGTCGACCAAAGTGAGGACGTCGTCTAAAATTCGCCTCGCATGCCATCACGAGCTACTTAACTGGGTCGTTGTCCAGAGTTGGTCGCTTGGAATGGTGGATTGACATGGCCCATTGTTCAATTGTCTTACGAATGCGGTTTGTGTTTCGCTCGAAAGCCCACCACATAACAGCACCGCTGACTAAGGCAGTCGCGCCGAGACCGGTCATAAGAACGGTCGCGAATGGCCCTAAAGGCAATTTCGTTGGTGCGAAGAAAACAAACCAAACAAATGCCAGCAGCGGAAAATGCGTCGCATAGAGAGTGTATGATATGTTTGATAGCGCGCTCGCAATGTTTCGATAGCTTTCACCGAGAGTCGGTAGGAAGGTCAAGGTCGACAACAGGCCCGCAAAGGCTGCTCCAAGCATAAGGTCCCATAACAGTCCGGGACTGAGTTTATCAAAGCTCAGCGAAGTGATCACAGCTATTATGATAATTGGTGTCCATGCAGGATGATCAATCATCTTGCAGCGATACTGTTGTGAAACGACATGGTGCACGATAGCGCCGCTGATCCAAATTGCGCCAAGCAGCGTCATCTCGATTGGCAAAAACAGCACGAGCGCAATCCCGATCAGGGCATTGCAGAGTCGACTCAACACTCCCCCCGCTCCAATCAGCGCTGAAAACAAGAAGGGAAAGGTGATGTAATACCAAAACTCATTTGCCAGACTCCACAACGGTCCGTTCGAACCGAACACGGGTGTGAGAATTGTTTGAAGAAAAAGAATATTCGCGAGAAACGTAGGTAGCGACAAGTCCGCGGGATCGGCAGGGCTCGGACCACTGAAACTCTCGCCGTAAAAGACCCCTTCGTACCCGGCGTGGCCGCCCAGAGCAGAGCCCGTCGTATCGAGAATCCAGGTAAGCAACAGAGCAGGAATTAATACGGTCCACAGCCGAGTAAGTCGCCGTAGCACGTACGGTCCCCAGTTCCAGCGGCCAGCTATTATATCCCGCAGCGCCGGGCCTCCGACCAAAAACCCGCTCAATGCAAAAAAAGCTATGACCGATTGATGGCCAAGCCCGGTGACAAAGTAGAATAGTTGATCAATTAGCGAGTGTGGGGCTGTGGCAGCGTAGCCATTAATCAAAAAACCTCGAGTATGCCCAACCAGGACTCCAACTGCAGCCAAGCCACGCAGCATATCGAGGTGGACAAATCGGCGACCACGCACATTCATGATTTCAGTGGGTGAGGGTCCACTCGACACCAGAAAGTGACCATTATGTATTGAAGAGCTAAACTGAGTTAGCACGATTCGCCTTCTCGAAACGTTGGCCAGACCAATTCAGGACTTCACTAAGTTCATTCACGAGGCCAACATCCTTCTCCTGCGATTACGCGCGAGGCGCGCACGCTGTCATCAGCATGGAATACCGATGGCGGATTCGATAGAAGAGCTTGGGGGGAAGAATAAGCGCCAACAGAAGCATCAGCGCTTTGACCGGCCACCACGCCCAGGACCACCGTTCTGGGTCCGCCCGCATTACAGCCCACTCGACCGGGAACGCCGTGCCGATGTGGCCCCCGTGGGCCGCCAAGCCAAGCCGTCGGGCATCGTGTGCAGTATTCTCAACCACCTTGTATGCGTTTGCGTCAGATACTCCCAGAGCCGTGAGCCTCTTCGGGAGTGTCTCGGCTAACTTAGCCACAACTGAGTGTTTTCGTTTCAGCCGCGCCGGATCGTAATCGCCGAATTGGTATAGGTTCTGCCCGTGAAGACGATAGTAGCACAGCGTCTCATCAAGTACCGCGACTTCCGCAACCGCGCCGCCCAACGTGAAGAGATACTCATCTGCCTCTATCACCAAGGCCTCAGGGATGGGCAGCAATTGATCGAGCACGGCGCGGCGACACGTCAGACGGCTCGTTCCGAGGAAACAGGTTACCCGATTGAACGTCGTAGGCCCACTTTCAGACTTCAGATCAAAGCGGATGAGCTCGCCGGGTCGCAGCGCACGCTGGCTACCGTCCGTCGCGACTTCGACAATCCCGTGTCCTGCCATACCAACACCGGGGTTTCGCAACAGGTACTCGACGACGGCCTGCAACTTCCGCGGATGCCACCAGTCATCTCCATCCAAGAACGCTATGATGTCCCCCTTTGCCAGGGAGACACCAAGGTTCAGCGCGGAGGCCTGTCCGCCATTCTCTTTTTGAACGATCCGCAGCCGATCCGCAAAAACTGACAGCTGCTTCGTGGTATCGTCTCGTGAGCCGTCGTCGATCACAAGAACTTCTACAGGACCGAGTCGATATTCCTGCTGGAGAACGCTGGTGACCGCTTCTCTTATAAACGCCTCGTGGTTGTAGGTATCGATTACGACAGAAACCAGAGGAACCCTTTCTGCTTTCGTCTTCCAACTTCCAACCTCGTGCATGCGCCACATTGCCCGGAACGCTCGCCCTGCCATTCAGGCTTCTTAACGATGCGCTCAACAGCCCTCTCGAAGACTTGAACTACAATTCTCTTTTTTCAGTCGCCCACAACGCCAGCACATCTGCATGCTTAGCTACCGAATGGTTTTGGTACCAACGTATCAGATTCGTCGGCATCTCCGACAAACTAGGCGGGGTTTGTTCAAACGGCCAGCGCAAAAAATGCCGACCTTCCTCCAATCCGTCCGTTGGTACAGCACGCGAGCCAATGCAAATCGGAATCACGCCATGCGAAGCATAGGCAGCGAACACACCCGATTTTCCTAAGCGCCCAACATCATAATTCAGCAACCCATAGCGACAAGCAAGGAGATGCCGACTCACTAAGCACCCGGAAAGCGGACCCGTCGAGGTTACAACGGCGTGCCCAAGACGGGGCGGAACACTCATGACCCTAGCACCGATATCAACAACGTTTCGAATACTGAGGGCGTTAGCTACTGCTGCGGATTGTTCCGATATTGGCTTGCTATATAGTGCCCGTTCAACACCTGCCGCGCCGAAGACCGCCATCTGAGCGGGCCTCTGTAAAAGCGGGAGAACGGTATCAGGCTCTCCAACATTAGAGAACACCGGCAATACTCTCAGCTGTTTCTGCGTGATCGGACGCCAAACCGCTAGATGGCCGGCATATGCATCGTTGGTAGTCAGGCCGTAATCGCAAAGACGCCACAGCTCACGCGCGATATAGCGTTGTGCTGGTGACAACCAAAAAGAACTGTTCCATACCCGGTTGAAAGCAAAAAGTTCATGAAAAATTCCAATCAAGCACACCCCCGGTTGCATCCGCCGCCATTTTTGCATGCCGTTCAGGAGCCAAAGAGGGAGCCCCCGCTTTTGATAGCCGTATCCCGCGACGTGCAGAACAACCGCCTTGGCCTCGGTGTCTCGGCAAACATCCGTGAGTTGTTTCGCAAATGTACTGCCTGTGCGAACAGTCACGGGTGAATTAAGCCACGCGTCTTTAACCGGCGGTTCAATATCAACTGAAGTGCCAATGATGAACGCTGATCGACAGCCGGATCGCTCAAACAAGGCATTAGCTAGCCGCGTGGCATAGTCACCTATTCCTTCCGGTTGGCCTACCCGTCGTGGGACGATTTGAACAATAGCGGGCGTAATTGTTCGCCGGTCCGCTCTGCTTCTTTTTGTTTCAGCAGAGCCGTTAAACCGTAATGATCTTTTTGGGCTATTCACGCCTTCCGCACTCACCATTCCCTAAGCACTATCTCTCGGAGTGGGTCGGGTACCCTCCGTGTTCCATAATACGAGCCAAGCCACAGCTGCTGTCCAGCACCGCTGAGAAGCGCCTTTCAATGACGCGCAGTAAAATTCGACTCAACAAGAGTTTGTAGATGTTTGGCAAAAGCTTGATAACTGAATCTACCGGCGCGATTGACTTTTGCTGGATCGAAGTTCGCTGGAGCGCTCAAAGCGGCGGAAATTGCTGATGTTAGCTCATGCTCATCGTCCGGATCGACTGCCCAGCCTAGTTCCCCGTCCGCCAGGGCATCTGCGCTACCGTCCCGATTTCCACCAATCACGTGGACGCCGGCAGCCATCGCCTCGAGAAAGACAATCCCAAAACCTTCACCCGTGCTCGGCATCACGAACACGTCCGCAAGTCGGAAATAATCAGGTAACTCGTCCGGTGGTATCAGACCCGGAAACTGCACCTTTTTCGCAACCCCGTACTCCAGCGCCAACTTCTCCAGGCGCGAACGATCCTCGCCATCTCCCACAATAAGGTAGATGGTCTCAGGGTGCTGCTCCAAAAGCCGCGGCAGAATGCGGATAACGCGATCATGACCCTTGTAGGAATCAAACTGCGACAAGCGGGACACCGTCATTATCACCTTTTTTCCGCTCGCAGCATGACGGTCGAATAGATAATTAGGCTTTGGCCCCGGTCGGTATTGCGAATCGACTGTGTTTGAAAGGACCTTGACTCGGGCTGGCTCTATTCCAACCCGCTGCAGGAGGTGACGTCTCGTATAGCGGCTGACCGCGGTAACCATTAACGCGGTTTCCACTGACCGACGCTCTAGCGTCGAGGGTTGGTGCCAGAAGACTTCTGCCCCATGCACTTGGAGCCATAACGGAACATTCAAAACCTTGCAGATACCGGCCGCTAGGGGCGCCATCAACAAATGGCCACAGAAAACGACGTCGATCGGTTCCATCGTTAAAGCCGTCCAGAGCGCGGAAAGTGCATATCCGACCTTGCTTTCCACGGGACGAAGTTGCCGCATGCCCGGAGGCAACGCACTTACCAACCTTGCGCTAAAGCGCGGCAAGACGGTTACATCCCCGACTCCATCACATCTTGCCAGCGCGCCCAGGAAATCACGGTTATATTGCGCGATCCCGCCACGCCCCCCGAAGGCTTCCGTCACCAGTGCGAGAACTCGCAACCCAGGTGTTTTCACTACGCTGCTGCCCTAACCGTCGATACCTGGAAAGCCCACCGCCTCGCCCACGCGCACTTAGAGACAGCGAGCGCAGGAACTCGCCGCCACTCCTGGATCCGATTGTCGCCCTGCAGCCACGATTGGATCGGGGTTGTAAACCCAGTCTTTGGACGTTCGATCACTTTCGAAGGAAGTGGTACGCGTGGACTGGCTGCCAGCAGCCGCTTGGATTGCGATCCATTCCTGGCGGTGATCCGGGCAAATTGGTTCAACAGTGTACTGTCGACTAATGGAACGCGCACTTCGAGGGAATGCGCCATGCCGGCCCAATCCGTATCGCGCAGCAGTTGGTTGCGCATATACAGCGAAGATTCCAGCACGCCGATCCGCGCAAAGCTGCTCGCCGGCTTGGGCTTTAACAAAGCTTCAATGTGCTGAACTGGCTTGAGACGGCGCAATCCCAGCTGCGCGGTATCTGCGTCGATCAGGGCTTTAAGCTCCCAGGGCATGAACAGCCCCCGACACAAGAAGTATGCTCCGGCATAACTTCCGCCATATTTCAGCACACCCGCAGCTTTTGGATTGAGCGCGAAACCACGACTTATGAGCACGCGGGCAAGATCGCCTAGTCCTGGAATGCGCCCAGGAATCGCCATAGCACGTACGCAAAGAGGCACATCGCGAAACGATGAATAGCCGCCAAAAAGCTCATCCCCCCCGAGGCCAGAAATCGCGACTTTCAATCCAAGTTCCCGTGCTGCTTTGCTGACGAACCAGGTGTTGAGACCATCGATCGTCGGCTGATCCATCGCTTCGAGAATTTTCGGCAAATCATTGCGGAACTCCTGCTCGGTGACGATCCGCGTCGTGTGTCGTGTTGCATATCGTGACGCGATCTCGGCGGCGAGCGGGGCCTCATCCTCACTCTTTCCCTGAAATTCTTCAAACGCCACCGTAACCGTCTGGATCTCCTGCTGTCCGGCATCGCGCATCAAACCGACTAAAGCGCCGGAGTCGATTCCGCTGGAGAGGAATGCGCCAACCGGGACATCGGCCACCAGATGGTGACGCACGCTATCGACAACCGCCTGGCGCACGTCAAGCTCCTGATCCTGCTCGTTTGCGTGCGAACGCGTAGCCTCGGCGCGGCAGTACGTCTCGGCGATGGAAAAATACTGCTTTGTCTGGTGAGCGCCGATGCGATCCACCCAAACCGTCGAACCTGCTGGCAAGGCACGGATTTCCTGATAGGTGGTAAAGGGTTCGGGAACGCTGCCAAAAAGGCAGTATCCAACCCAACCGGCGGGTTCTGGATCTCGAGAGACTTTTCCACCCGCTAACAGCGCCTTGACCTGTGAGGCAAATCGGAGCGTCCAGCCATCATCGGCGTAATACAACGGCTTGATGCCGTAAGGGTCCCGTGCGAGCAGAAGCGCACTCTTCTCGGCGTCCCATAGGCCGAAAGCAAACATTCCGCGCAGATCGTGGACCATTGCTTCCCCTTTGTCCGCGTAAAGATGCAGCAGGACCTCGGTATCAGATTGAGTGAGAAATCGACATCCCTTTGCCTCGAGCGACGTCCGCAGTTGTCGGTAATTGTAGATTTCCCCATTAAAGGTGACGACTAGCTTGCCATCCGCGCTGACCATAGGCTGCGCGCCCCGTTCGGACAGGTCGATGATCGTCAGCCGGCGATGCCCGAAACCCACGCGGCCGTCTTGCGAATACCACTCGCCAACACCATCTGGTCCGCGCGCCGCCATATGATCACGGATGCGCCGGAGCTCGTTGCGATCAACCGGGTTGGCGGCGTAATGAAATGCGTAGATACCTGCGATGCCACACATGACCGGTCGATCAGATTGTGTTCATCAGATGGCGTCTATCCGTAACGGCTCGGCTTCGTAGGCGCGATGTAGGAAACCGGCCACCGCGGCGCGAATTCCATCCAGGGATTGCCGGTAGCCCCACTGCAGTATACGCGCCAGGCTGGCTTGACCTTGTCGCTGCCGTAGGGCCTCGTCTTCGATCAGCCGGCGGAGAGCGCGTGCGAGCGCCTCGATGTCCCCCGCGTTCGGCGTGTAGCCATTCACCCCCTCACGAACCAGGTCGGGCACGCATCCCACCTCGCGCGAAACCACTACCGGAAGACGGGCACACATGGCTTCGTTGACAGCAAGCCCCCAAGGTTCGTTTTCCGATGGCAGCACGAATGCGTCCGAAACGGCATAAAGCGCGGGCAGCTCCGATTGGTTGACAAAGCCAGTGAACACGACATTGCTGAGGACATGCCTCGTGCAAAAAGCGCGTAGTTCTTGTTCAAGCTCGCCGGAACCAGCCATGAGCACGGTAAATGGGCGGTCGGTCTCTGTCTTTAGCCGTCGCACGGCTTCCAGCAGATCACCAGGTCGCTTGCGCCGGATAAACTTTGCCGCATAGAGCAACGACGGTCTGTCGACCGGTATATTGTACCGCCTGCGTACTTCCGCTTTCTGATCTGGGGTCAGGTTTACAGCTTGAACAAAACGGTCGTTGTCCACGGTATAAGGCACGAGAAATATCTTTTTGTCGGATATACCCATTGCCCGGTAATAAGCCGCGTTCGCCGAGCCAACCGCCAATAGCCTGTCGCATGCACGATAAAGAATTCCCATTAAGGGCCGGCGCAGTATTGATTTGATGCCGCGGCGCGGCATCCCCAATTGGGTGTCGCCCCGCATCATCACAGGCAGGCCGGCCGTTTTGGCGGCCATCAATGCAATAAGGTTAGCGGCATAATGATGTCCATGCAGCCAAAGCACATCATAGCGGCCCGAATGAAGCTCGCTCCAAACCTGCGGCGCGATGAGGGACCAAAACCCGCCCAGCTCGCGGGTTCGCGCGGCTTTACCGAGAAACACTGAACGGTATCCAGCTAACAAGTCGATGTCCCATTTTACATCTCGACCGAATTCAGCATCCTTGCCACCGCGAATTGAGCAATCCGAGAGATACAGCGCCGTGACGTCGAGATCGGGCGTCGAGTTCAGATACGCATAGAAC
>JAMXLL010000148.1 GCA_024281015.1 Candidatus Binataceae bacterium | reverse complement strand
CCGCGCTTTAACTGCGTCCGAGTCCGCCCAGATCGAGGCGAAAATGAATTCGTGCCGACCTTCGCTGGCCGGGCCGGCAACCAGGTGACCGAGAAAACCCGGTTGACCTTGCACTACTTCAACGGATGACGTGGCCAACTTGTCAGCCAAAGCTTTTTCGCATCCCCGCTTTGCGCGGGCCCTGAAGACCCTGATTATCGGTACCGAGGGTCTAAGTTCATATAATTCACTCTCCGGCACGGTGGGGGCTCCCTCTACGACGCGAATAGCGGGATCGAACCCTTGTCGAGTTCGGAACACAAATGAGTTCTTTGTCGTCTTCGCATGAGCTGCCGGAATGCTTAGCTGACGAAACGCGCAGTTATGATGATTGGCTGGAGCGGCCGCACCAGCCCAGCTGCGCGAGCAGCAGTCCGGCGTTCTTGACGTCAGCCATGTCGAGGCCCTCCATAAACCAGCCGTGCACGGGCGCAAGCAAGTTGCGGGCTTCGGCGCGTTTACCCTGACGGGCCCACAGTCTCGAGAGATCGGTAGCGGCGCGCAGCTCCGACGATTTGGCGTTTTGCTCTCGAGCGATCGACAGGCTGCACTGGAAATGCCGTTCCGCCTCTTCCGGGTTCGGATCGGCCGATGCGAGATTGAGCTCCCCGGCGGTCCGATGCACCTCGGCCTCGAAGCAGCCTTCCTTGGTCTCCTGCATCGTCGCGAGCGCCTTCGCGATGCACTCTCGGGTCTGATCGATGCGGCCGGCATTCGCGTGAGCGCGAGCAAGCACGGTCAGGAACAGCGCCGTGCACACCCTGCTTCCGGTGGTCGCATAGGCGCGAAGGCCGGCGTCGATGCTTTCCGCCACGTCCTTTGCACCGCCGAGCGAGGCGGCCCAGCCTCGGGCGATCGCAGCCGGTCCGGACCAGAACGAGGCGCCCTTTTCTTCCGCCAACGAGCTCATCTCCGCGGCAAGCGCCGCACCCACGTCGATCCGGCCGCAGAGGATTTCCACGACGCTGTGATAGAACAGCGCATACAGCAGGGAGCCGGCCTGGCCGATTTGGCGCGCCTTGCCTAGACCCAGGTTGCCGTCTCGTAATGCCGTCTGCGGATAGCCGAGCTGCCACAGCGCCCAAGAGCGATAGCTGTGTGCAGCGACGGCGAGGTCCTGGCCGACGAAGCGAGCGGCCAGGGAGCCATGCTCATCGGGCGAATAGAGCGCGAGCGCGCGGTCGAGATGGGCGCGGCCCGCCTCGAACTGCCCCAACCCCACCATGGTCTGGCCCAGCGCCCGATTGGCGAGAAGCAGCGCTGCGGTGGAACCGTCCTTCTCGGCCAGCGACAGCATTTCGCTGGCGCGCGCCAGCACCGTGTCGCCATCAAAGGCGACGAATTTCACTGCCCACGGGCCATGCAGGGTCGCGAAGCGCTGCAGCAGGTCCTGTTTTTCGCCCAGGGCTTCCGCCTGCTCAATCATCAAGCGGGCGCGCTCGAACGCCGAAATCACGTCGGGCGAGGAATAGCCCTTGGCATGAATCAGTGGTGCCGCCAACGCAAGCTGCAGCTTTATCTGCTCGGCGCGCAGCGCGGGCGTCCCCGGCAGGGTTGCCATCTGATCGAGCGCTTTCGTCAGCTGGGCGATGCCTTCGTTCAGCGCGGAACGGGCTATGGATTTCTGCCCGGCTTTGCCCCACAGACTAGCCGCCTGCTCCATCAGGCCGGCTTCCGTGTAGTGGCGAGCGAGAATCTCCGGTTGCGAGTTCGAGGCGTCGGGAAATAGCCGGACCAAAGCGGTTGCGATCCGCGCATGGAGGTCCCGGCGCCGCTCGCGCAGCAGCGTGCTGTACGCCACATCCTGCACCAGCGCGTGCTTGAAGCGGAAGTTTTCGTGCGGCGTTCCGTCTCGAATCACGAGCCCGGTTTCGTTGAGTCGATTGAGCCCCTCCCGCAGATTCCTGTCGTCCAAGCGCGCCACCGCCGCAATCAACGGATATGAAAACTCGCGGCCGATGGCGGCGCCGATTTGCGCGATTTCCTTGGCGTCGCCGACGCGATCGAGGCGCGCTATCAGCGAGGCGTGCAGCGTCGCGGGCACCGCCAGAGTCGCGGCGGGAATGGCGGAAGCGGGGCCGGTCAATGCTTTGCCGCTGCCCCCTGATTCCAGCATCGCCTGCGTCATCTCTTCGATGAAAAGCGGGATGCCGTCGGTTCGTTCGATGATTTCGCCGATGATCTGCGGGGGCAGGCCGCTACCGCCGGTGATGTGGTGGACCATGGTCCCGACGTCGCCCGGTCCGAGCCTGTTGAGCGCCAGCGTGGTGAGGTGCTCTTGTCCCGTCCACGGCGGTCGGAACTCTGATCGAGCCGTCACGATCAGCATAATCGGCAGCGTTGGAATCCGATCGATCGTTCGGCCGAGTAACTCCAAGCTCGTCGGGTCGATCCAATGTGCATCCTCGAAAATCATCAGCAGCGGCCGTTGTGCCGCGAGACCGACGAGCTGCGCGATGAGCATTTCGAAGATCTTCGCCCGTTGCTGCTGCGGTGTCAGATCGAGACGCGGGTAGCGGCCGTCGTTGGGCAGCGAGAGCAATTCGGCCAGCAGTGCGGCATCCTGCGGGGAGGTCGAGCTGATCGCTAGCAGGGCATCGAGCTTCGCGAGCTTCGCGGAGGGGTTGTCATTCGGAGCGAAGTCGGCCGCCCGCTCGATCTGGCCGATGATCGGATACAGCATGCTGTCGGTGCGGTACGGCGAGCAGAAATACCGCAGGCGGATGTGGGGCTCGCTCGCGATCCGCGCCGAGAGCGCCGCGGTGAGTCGTGATTTGCCGATGCCGGCCTCGCCCGAGAGCAGCACAACGGCGCCTTTGCCGAGCTTGGCCTGTTCCCACTGCTGCAGCAGCAGGTCGATTTCCGCCTCGCGGCCGATCAGCGGCATGAGCGCGCCGGGACGTAGCGCTTCGAAACGGCTCGCCGTCCCGCCTGGTCCCAGCACCTGCCACGCCTGCACCGGCTCCGCGAAGCCCTTGAGGTTCTGCCCGCAGAGCGCGCGCAGCGCAAATAGATTGGCGAGCAGCGAACGAGTCTGCGATTCGACCACCACCGTGTCCGGCTCAGCGATGGCTTGCAGCCGAGCCGCCAGGTTCGGCGTCGCGCCGACGATGCCGCGCTCCTGCGCCTCGCCTGCTCCTATAAGATCGCCGACCACGACCAACCCGGTCGCGATGCCGACGCGCGTTTGCAGCACAGCGTGTGTCTTCAGTTCCGCCACAGCGGCTATCAGTTCCAGCCCTGTGCACACCGCTCGCTCGCTATCGTCCTCATGGGCCTGGGGATAGCCGAAATAAACAAGCACGCCGTCGCCCATGTATTTCGCCACAAAACCATCAAAGCGGCGCACAGTTTCGGTGACGCATTTGTGGTAGGTTGAAATCACTTCGCGTAAATCTTCTGGGTCCATGTTGGCCGAGAGGGCGGTCGAGCCAACGAGGTCGGAAAACATCACTGTAACTTGACGGCGTTCGGCCTGGTCTCCGGTAGACAGGTTGGGCGCAGCGGATACGGCCGACGCGTCATTGCGGGACGGCATGACGCGCGTTTGAGTATGCAACGCACTGATAGCATCCAAGAGTTTGAGGCGGTGGCCTAAAGCAGTTACGCCGAGCTCCCTTAAGTTCTCCTGCGTCAATTTCGGAAGAACCGCCTCGTCAATCTCGTTGTCGCGAAATGCCCCCTCGTACTGTCCGAGGCCCAAGCTCCGCAGCCATTCCCCAACGTCCATGATGGCGTCCCAACTGCAGCTTTTTCTGTCTCGTATTGTGATTGCCGGCTATAACTTGCGATGGCGGGATTACATCAGGGATCAGCGCGCATTGAAATGGGGGTTCAGTGGTCATTGCGCCGTAGCAATTGCAGGCCCGAAATTGTCGAAAAGGGTCATTCGCGTCGATTCGGGACGTCTCGGCATATGTCCGCTTTACCCCCGATAGCGACCATTGCGCGGACATCCCGGAACTTCCGAGTCGTGCCATAAGCGGGCGTGAGCCGGTGCAGCAAAAATGATGGCTAATCGATCACCTCGTCGGCAGTGGCTAGTAGGGACGGCGGGACTGTAAGACCCAGGGCCGTCGCTGCCCTGCGATTGATTACAAGCTCAAATTTAGTTGGCTCTTGTACGGGCAATTCAGCGGGATTGGTGCCAGTGAGTATCTTATGCACGAAAGTGGCCGCCTGTCGGTACTGACTGCGCAGATTCGTTCCGTATGAGGCTAGGCCGCCAAGTTCGGCGGACTCTCGGAATGGATAGATAATCGGTAACTGATATTCGGCAGCCAGCGCCACGGTCTGCTTTCGCAACGCACCCACCAATGGATCGACCATTCGGAGCGCAGCATCCGCATGGGCGCGTTTGGCAGTTTCAAAAGCGCTTGGCAGATCGCCCGCGCCCCGGACCGGAACTATGGGCTCTAATTGAACATGCAACGATCGGGCGGCTGGTTCGGCGTTGCGCATCTGCAAGGGCATATTGGGGTCGTCGGGATTTACTATGATTGCGATCTTGGAGGCAGTAGGAACAAGCTCCTTTAGAATCTCCAATCGTTTGCCGGTCAGCTCGGCTATGACATTGGTTACCCCGGTGATATTACCGCCCGGCCGGGCAAGATTTGCGATCAACCCAGCGCCTACTGGGTCAGCGACTCCCACCATAACGATAGGGACAGTCGACGTCACCGATCTTGCTGCCAGATTGCCTGGCGTCGTACCCACGAGGAGGACGTCTGGATTTAGCGCAACCAATTCTTTGGCGAGCAACGGAAGTCGTTCGAAATGTCCCTCGGCGAAACGGTAATCAAACACATAATCTTGGCCCTCGACATGGCCCAAATCGCGCATTCCGGCTTTAAACTCGTCGACATTGCCACGAGTAGCTGCCTCCGTACTAGCATGCAAATAGCCGATGCGATGAGGTTTTGCTAACTGTTGCGCGTGGATGGCTAACGGCCACAAAGCCGTCGCACTACCAAGAAAGCCGATGAGTTCCCGCCGTCGCATTAGCTTAACTGCTACAGCATTATGCATCTGGCAAAAAATGCGCGCTGATGTCGCAGTTGGGTCAAACGCGGCGTTTCGGCGCCCTCCGTTCAATGTCCGCTTGACCGGGAAGCGCCATTAGGAGACCTGAGCAGTTGCAACACGTGAGGGCAAAACGGCGATTACTCGATCACCTGATCGGCGATGGCTTGCAGGTCTTGTGGGATAGTGAGGCCGAGCGCCTTCGCGGTCTTGAGGTTGATGACGAACTCGAACTTGGTCGGCTGTTGGACCGGAAGATCGGAAGGCTTGGCACCCTTTAAGATACGGTCGACGTAGGTGGCGGCGCGCCCGTAGAGATCAGCAATATCTGGTTCATAGGCCATCAGGCCGCCAGCGTCAGTAGCTTGGATCGA
>JAMXLL010000147.1 GCA_024281015.1 Candidatus Binataceae bacterium | reverse complement strand
GGCGGGCGGCGAGACGAAACGTATCGCTGATGGCCTGATCATGGCGACGCTCTTTTATGAACCGTCGACGCGAACCAGGCTGAGTTTTGAATCCGCGATGCACCGCCTGGGCGGATCGGTCATCAGTTCCCCCGACATGCATGCATCTTCGGCTGCCAAAGGTGAGAGTCTTGCAGATACCGCCCGAGTGGTATCGGCTTACGCCGACCTCATCGTGCTGCGCCACCCGTCTGACGGGGCGGCTCAAGTCGCCGCCGAGTATGCTGCGGTGCCAGTGATTAACGCCGGTGACGGCAGCCGCGAGCATCCGACACAGACGCTATGTGACCTGTATATCCTGCGGCGCAAGAAGGGGCGTCTTAAAGGACTGACCGTCGCCATTTGCGGCGATCTCAAATTCGGCCGTACTGTCCATTCACTCATCTATGCGCTGGCTCGCTTCGGCGCCAACATCGTAGCGGCGCCCTTCGCCGGGATGGAGGTACCCAAATACGTACTTGACCGCGTGGCAGCAGAGCGCAATTACCGGTTTTCGACGGTGTCGCTCGATGAGCTCAAGTCCCAGGATGCCGGTTTCGATGCGCTGTATCTAACGCCCAGTGCGCCGCATCAAATGGCGCTCTTTACTGGCGCAAATCCGCTGGAGAATATGCCGGCGTCGCGCCCGCCGGCATCGCTCGATGCCTTTTATCTCACCCGTCTACAACGCGAACGGATTGCCGCCAGTGATACGCTGCCGGGCGGGTATGTGCCTTTCGACGCTCGAGCATTGCGTAGTAGCCGCACCCATGACGCGGTAGTAATGCATCCGCTGCCACGCACCGACGAACTCGCTTACGAGCTCGACAGCGATCCACGAGCAGTTTATTTCGAGCAGGCTGCGGCGGGAGTGCCGGTACGTATGGCCTTGATTGCCGCGCTCCTGGAAGATAGGCAGCGTCCGGCAAAGGCGGCTACGCTTTGCCCGCCGCCGATCTCGTTTAAAGGGGGGCTGGCGCCCCGATGCGCAAATCCAAGCTGCATTACCCGCCACGAGAGTTCGTATTTGCGGCCGAGGTTCCGCCTTTTAGCCACCGCTAATCGCGCCACACTCTGCCTCAGGTGTGACTTCTGCGAGCGCAACTTGCGAGTGGATTACGTCGGCCATACCAGTTCCCGCCGCTATTACCATTTCGACGAAACCCTGCACGGCTATGTCCGCCAATGGATAGAAGAGGGCACACTAGCGGTTTTTGACAGCGTCAAGGAAGCCGAGGAGCGCGGTTACGAACCCTACCGGCGTGGTCCCCAGCGCGAGATCATGAACAGTGATGAAATAGATCGCGCCTGCGAGGCCATGGCGGCCCAGATCGTCGCCGATGCGGCTGATCCAACCGCCCTTGCCATTGTAGGGGTGGTAAGCCGCGGAGCCTCTCTGGCAATCCGCCTGCGCGAACTGGTGGCCAGGCACTGTGGTGTCCGTCCGCCATGTGCCGCGCTGGATGTTTACCGTGAAACTGCGCTCCACACTGGGGACGATACGGGCAACTTCGACGTTGACGGGCGTCTTATCGTGCTGGTCGACGATGTCATCAATAGCGGTTGGACGGTGCAGCGCGCTATGACGATGCTGTGGCAGCGAGGCCGTCCGGCCGGCGTGAAGTTGGCCGTGCTGATTGATCGCGGCCATCGCACATTGCCAATTCGACCGAACTATATTGGCAAAAGCATTCCTACGGCGCGCACAGACCGGGTGCAAGTCCGGATTACTGCTCCCGACGTCAGGCGCAAAACGGCCGACCGGGTGGTGCTATATTCGATGCTGGAATCGAATAAACCGGTCGAGACTACGCCGTGAACAGTTTGATACTGACAGGCGGGCGCATCATCGATCCCGTATCAGGTATCGATGGATCGTACGATCTGACCGTGGTTGATGGCGAAATCGAGACACTGGAGCCCGCGGGTTCGGTGCCGGTGCCAGGAGGCGGGGAGGTATTGGATTGCGCCCGGATGTGGATAGTGCCCGGCCTCATCGACCCGCACGTGCATCTGCGCGACCCTGGCTTTCCTGAAAAAGAAACGATTGCAAGCGGCCTGCATGCGGCCGTGGCGGGCGGTTTTACAACGGTCGCCGCGATGGCGAATACTTCGCCGGTCAACGATTCGGCGGAGATTACCCATTACATGCTGGAGCGGGCGCATGAGGCTCACGCTGCCCGTCTCGTCCCCATTTCGGCGGTAACCAGGGGCCTACACGGACGGGAGCTTGTCGATTTCGATACGATGATCCAGGCCGGGGCGCGGATGTTTTCAGACGATGGCCTCCCGATTGATGATGCTGAACTATTACTACGCGGCTTTGATCAAGCATCACGAACCGGGTTCGCCATTTCGTTGCATGAGGAGGATCGGGCACTCACGGCCGGCGGTGCAATGAACGCGGGCGAAACCGCCAAATGCCTCGGCGTGGCCGGCATCCCGGTAACGGCAGAAAGTTCACGGGTGCGCCGCGATCTTGCGCTCGCGATTGGCTCCCAGGCACCAGTTCATGTTGCACACGTCTCCACCGCCGAATCGGTGGAACTGGTCCGCGCTGCGAAAAAACGCGGCGCTAACATAACCTGCGAAGTCACTCCCCATCATTTCATGCTCGATGACCGCGCGGTGCTGACATGGGGACCCAACGCGCGCATGGCGCCGCCGCTCAGAAGCCCCGCGGATGTCGAAGCCATACTGGAGGCGATGGCGGACGGCACCATCGACATGATCGCGACCGACCATGCGCCACATGATAGCCGGTCAAAATGCTTGCCCGAGCTGGCGCCCTTATTCGGTCGAAATCCGGGAACCTGCCTTTCTGCGCAAGCGGCCGCAAAGTTGGCCCGTGCCGCCAATGGCGTGGTTGGACTCGAGACTGCAGTGGGGCTGGCTCTGTCACTGGTACAGCGCAGAATCATTAGTGTCGTTAGAATGGTCGAAATGATGGCGGCGAACCCTGCCCGGCTGTTGCGCCTTGACGCGCATGGCTGCCTGGCGGTTGGCGCACCCGCCGATATTACCGTTATTGACCCCGCGCTGGAGTGGA
Source organism: Candidatus Binataceae bacterium (assembly GCA_024281015.1). Lineage (GTDB taxonomy): Bacteria > Desulfobacterota > Binatia > Binatales > Binataceae > JAMXLL01. The sequence continues at coordinate 3,196 of JAMXLL010000147.1, read as the reverse complement.
CAGTGGAACCCGAAACGTTTTGGTCCAAAAGCCGCAACACACCGTTTACTGGAATGAGATTAACTGGCCGGCCTATCGTGACGATTATTGGTGGCCAAGTCGTATTCGATCGGCGGGAGGTGGTCCATTAATGTCTCGTGAGGCAATGCTTGCCTTGGCCGACGGCCGGGTCTTTCGGGGCCGCGCATTCGGCGCTGTCGGTGAAGTGAGCGGCGAGGTCGTCTTCAACACCGCGATGACCGGCTACCAGGAAGTTCTGACTGACCCTTCGTACAAGGGTCAACTCGTCTGTATGACCTACCCGGAAATCGGCAACGTGGGCATTAACCGTGACGATGAAGAAGCCGGTCGCATTCATGTCGAGGGATTTATCGTCAGGGAATATGTGCCGCGGCCGTCGAACTGGCGCTCTGAAATGGCCCTGGGTGAATATCTGGAGCGAGCCGGCGTGCCCGGCATCGAGCTTATCGATACCCGCGCGCTGGTGCGGCATCTCCGCACCCGGGGTGCTCAGCAGGCGGTGCTCTCCAGCATAAGCATCGACGCCGACGAACTCGTGGCCAAAGCCCAGGCATCGCCCGGCCTGACCGGGCGCGATTTGGTCAAGGAAGTTACCTGCCAGCAAGCTTATGACTGGGAGATAGCGGAGTGGGAGATCGGAAACGCTTACCGGCAGGTCTCGCCTGCAGAACTACGCGACGCTCCCCTGGTCGTGGCCCTGGATTATGGCATCAAACGCAACATCCTGCGGCGGCTGGCTGGAACGGGTTTTCGCGTCAAGGTGCTACCAGCCAGCTCGACTGCCGAGGAAGTACTGGCGCTTAATCCCGACGGCGTGTTTCTGTCCAACGGCCCCGCCGATCCCGCCGCGGTTCTTTACGCGCATGAGACAGTGCGCGGCCTGCTCGGCCGCAAGCCGATCTTTGGCATCTGCCTGGGTCATCAGATCCTGGGGTTGGCGTTGGGCGGGACTACCTACAAGCTGACCTTTGGCCATCACGGCGCAAATCATCCCGTAGTTGACCTGCGAAGCGGACGTGTCGAAATAACCTCACAGAACCACGGCTTCGCCGTTGACCCCGATTCTTTGCAGGGCAAAGTCGTACTTTCGCACTTAAACCTGAACGACAAGACAGTTGAGGGAATGCGTGGCCAGGGTGTGCCATTTTTCTCGGTCCAGTATCACCCCGAAGCCTCTCCCGGACCGCATGACGCAGGTTATCTCTTCACCCGTTTCCGTGAACTCGTCGAAGCCTTCCCGCGCTATGGATTGGCGGCGCTGGATGAAATCGAAAATACCGGGCCCGCCGCCGGTGGCGCTGCCGGGCAGACGACCCAGGACTAACGGAATTCGCTAAAGTGCCCCGCCGGAAAGATCTCAAGTCAGTCCTCCTTATCGGTTCGGGGCCGATCGTTATCGGCCAGGCGTGCGAATTCGACTATTCAGGCACTCAGGCAATTAAGGCTCTCCGTGAGGAGGGACTGCGGCTAATCCTGATCAATTCGAATCCGGCTACCATCATGACCGATCCGGAGCTTGCCGATCGGACCTACATCGAGCCGATGACAGTGTCGGTAGTAAGCAGGATTATCGAGCAGGAGCGCCCGGACGCTCTGCTGCCCACGGTGGGCGGTCAGACCGCTCTGAATCTGGCTATCGATCTTGCTGAAGCGGGCGTTCTTGATCGCTTCGGCGTGGAGTTAATCGGCGCCAAACTGCCCGCCATCAAAAAGGCCGAGGACCGCGACCTGTTCAAGCAGGCGATGATAGGAATTGGGCTCGAAGTCCCGGCTTCAGAAATTGCTCATTCGCTTGAGCAATCTGAGCGGGTGCTGTCGCGGATCGGGTTGCCGGCAATCATCCGCCCCTCACGGACCCTGGGCGGCACCGGCGGATCGATGGCGCGCACCGCCGAGGATTTTCGCGTCAAAGTGCGATGGGGCCTCGAAATGTCGCCCAGCGACGAAATTCTCATCGAGCAATCGGTCGAAGGCTGGAAGGAATTCGAGCTGGAGGTGATGCGCGACTGCGCCGACAACGTGGTCATCATCTGCTCCATCGAGAACCTCGACCCGATGGGAGTGCATACTGGCGATTCAATCACCGTCGCGCCCGCGCAAACTTTGACCGACAAGGAATACCAGTTAATGCGCGATGCGGCGCTCAGGATTATCCGCGAAATCGGGGTGGATACCGGCGGGTCGAACATTCAGTTCGCGATCGATCCCGGCACGGGCCGTATGGTGGTAATTGAGATGAACCCGCGGGTCTCGCGCAGCTCCGCGTTGGCCTCGAAGGCGACCGGCTTCCCGATCGCCAAGATCGCCGCGCGACTGGCTATTGGTTACCGGCTCGACGAGATTCCCAATGATATCACCAAGATGACGCCGGCGTGTTTTGAACCGACCATCGATTACGTGGTAACCAAAATACCACGCTTCACATTCGAAAAGTTCCGCGGTGCGGCCGACGAACTCGGTCCCCAGATGAAGTCGGTCGGCGAAGTAATGGCTATTGGCCGGACTTTCAAGGAATCCCTGCAGAAGGCCTTGCGATCGCTCGAAATTGGTTCCTACGGATTCGAGAGCCGTGTCCAGGGAGTGACGCGCGAGACCGCGCTGAAAGATGTCAGCGACCATCTCGCTCAGCCCAACAGCGCACGCCTTTTCTATGTGGCTGATGCGTTACGCCTCGGCATACCGGTTTCTGAAATCTATCGGCTCACGAAAATAGATAACTGGTTTCTCGACGCGGTTGCGGAAATTGTCGCAGCCGAGAGCAGGATTGCTCTTGAACCGCTCTCACCGGAGTGGCTGGCAACGATCAAAGCAATGGGTTTCTCGGACCGCCGTATTGCAGAATTAAAGGGTAGTTCGGAGCAGGCAATTGCCCATCGGCGACGCGAATTTGGTATCATGCCGGTCTTCAAGACAGTCGACACCTGCGGCGCCGAGTTCCAGGCTTTTACACCCTATCTCTATTCGACCTACGAAGGCGAAGACGAATCCGATCCGAGCACGCGCCGAAAAATCATGATTCTGGGTGGTGGCCCTAATCGCATCGGCCAGGGAATCGAATTCGATTACTGCTGCGTGCACGCCAGCCTTGCGCTGAAAGAAGACGGGTTCGAGACTGTCATGGTCAACTGCAACCCGGAAACCGTCTCTACTGACTATGACATCTCCGACCGGCTCT
>JAMXLL010000146.1 GCA_024281015.1 Candidatus Binataceae bacterium | reverse complement strand
ACAGAACCTTGCCCCAGCACTATTTTCAGCAGTGCATTGTGGACAGCTCCTGCTGAGCTGCGCTCCGCACTGGTTGCAAAATCGCGAGCCTGCGGGATTATCGATTTTGCAATTCGAGCACAGCATAGACACGTCCGACGAACCCACTTGAACCGGCCTTCAGCGCCGACCGGACAGGTGAAGAATACCCATTCACCACTAGATACACCAAAGCCCGAGTCGCTGGCAGTCGATAACAAATCGTTAATGCTGCGGTTTTGCAAGCGAAGACGCTGCATCAACCGGGACGGCTGAAGAAGGACCGCAGCAACTGAACGACATAGCGCCAGAGATTAATGAAGAAGCCTTGACGCGCGATTGTGCCCTCTTCTTCTGCCTTCAGTTCCGCGGCGGCCGCCGCGAAAAACTGACCGAGCAGCATCTTGGCCGCGCTGTCGATTACTCGCTGGCCGACTTGCACAAGTGGGCCTCCAACCTGGACGTCGCCTGAATATTTGACAATCGTTTCCTCGCGTGGGCCGTCCGCGGCAAGGTCGAGAGTTCCGGAACCGCGCATAAAACCCTGCTTGCCTTTGCCATCTACGATTATCTTGTAATGTTCAGGCGAGCGAATCTCATCGAGTTTGAGCTTGCCGGAGTACGCGCCTTTGATTGCTGCAATACCTACATTGATGGTGCCGGCAAATTCGTCTGGCGCTAACCGATCCAGCTTTTCGCATCCCGGGATGAGGCGGGTGAGCCGACCTGGATCATTAAACAATTCCCAAACGCGCTCACGTGGTGCCGGTAACCTCTGTTCACCAGAGATCTTCATGGCAGAAGGCTCGGGATCACTGTTGCGCCCGTGCCGCGGCGATAGAAAGCGCGCGGCGCGTGAGAACCCGCGCGAGTTCCGCCCGGAATTCCCCTGATACGTGAATGTCTGACAAGGCATCGACTCCATCGGCCGCGCTCGATGCAGCCGAAGCGATGGTCGAAGCGTCAGCAGCCTTGCCGTTCATAGCAGCCTCGACCGAATGGGCACGAAAGGCCTTTGGCGCAAGACCGGTCACACCAACACGAACACGTTGACAGTTCCCCGACCCGTCTAGCGCTAGCATTACCGCCACTCCGACAATCGCGAAGCCCGACGCGGGATGGCGGTGCTTGAGATAGGCGTAGCCGTTGTTCCCCGCGATGGTGGAGAAAGTGATCTGGGTGAGAACCTCGCCGGGTCGCGCGGCAGTGGTCATCAAATCGAGGAAGAAGTCGACAGCCTTGACCATGCGCGTTCCCGACGCGCTTTCCAGCTTTAACTCGGCCTCGAGTGCCAGCACTGCCGCCGGATAATCCGCCGCAGGATCGGAATGCGAGAGGCTGCCGCCGATAGTTCCGCGATTGCGCACCTGGACATCGCCGATAGCCGCAGCGCATTCCGCCAGCAAGCCAAACCTCGCCCGGACCAGCGCATCGTTGGCGATCTGATCATGTGTGACCGTCGCCCCAATCGTCAGCTTACCCCGCTCCTCCGAGATACTGCGTAGTTCCGCGATTTTTCCAATGTCAACAAGATGGGCGGGTTGAGCGAGCCGCAGTTTCATCATGGGAAGCAGGGTGTGTCCGCCGGCCAAAATACGAGCATCGTCACCGAACTGCTTGAGTAAGGCGATCGCGTCTTTCACAGAGGCGGCGCGATGGTACTCGAATTGTGCCGGAAACATAAGTTCTTCCTCAGGCTGCCCGAGAATCCCTAATCGACCGCCATATTTTCTCGGGAGACAGTGGCATGTCGAGATGGCGGATGCCGAGCGGGGCCAACGCGTCCATCACCGCGTTGACGATGCAAGGTGTGGAACCGATGGTTCCGGCTTCACCCACACCCTTCACACCCATGGGATTGAGTGGCGAAGGAGTGACAGTTCGGTCGAGTTCGTATTCTGGCAACATGCCCGCGCGCGGGACGGCATAGTCCATCAAAGTGGCCGTCAGCAATTGTCCACCTTCGTCGTAAACAACCTGCTCGTAAAGTGCTTGCGCAATTCCCTGTGCAATGCCGCCATGTACCTGACCCTCAGCCAGCATCGGACTGATTACTCGCCCACAATCGTCTATGGCGACGTAACGAAGAAACTTCAGGGTACCGGTTTCACGATCGATTTCGACGACAGCGATATGAGTACCGAATGGAAAAGTACATCCCGTCGGTTCAAAAAAGCTGGTGGCGTCGAGGCCAGGTTCCATTCCCGGAATTGGATTCTTGTAGTCGTAGGCGGCCGCGATCACTCGCTGCAGCGGGACGGATTTTGCCAAATCAGCGCTTGGCGCAATCGTGCGATTATGGAAGGTGAGCTGCTCCGGCGGCATCTCCATCATGACCGACGCGATTTTCTTCAGTTTGTCCTGAAGTTTCCCGATTGACATCATCATCGCGGTACCACCCAAAGTGAGACCGCGGCTGCCGAAGGTGCCGACACCATAGGGAACAATGGCCGTATCACCGTGAATTACGGTGATATCGTCAATGTCGATCCCGAAAGCATCGGCCGCCATCTGTGCAAAGGTTGTTTCCTGGCCTTGGCCATGCGGTGAGATGCCAGTAAGAACGCTCACTTTGCCGTCCGGCTCTATACGGACCGTGGAGCTTTCCCACCCCTGTGCGCCTGGAGGCAGCATTGAGGAGGGACCTAAGCCGCAAATCTCGACGTATGAAGCAATCCCCACCCCGACCAGACGGTCATTTTTCCGCGCCTCAGCCTGCTCATCGCGGACCTGTTGATAGTCGACGTTGGCGAGCGCCTTCTCCAGCGAAGCACGATAATCGCCCGAATCGTACACCAGGCCGGTTGCGGTCGTGTACGGAAACTCTCCTCGGGGCACAAAATTCTTCAGTCGCACCTCGACCGGGTCGAGCCCGAGCTCGGCTGCCACCAGGTCCATCGCACGCTCCGCGATGAAAGCCGCTTCCGGACGCCCTGCGCCGCGATAGGCATCGGTCGCCATCTTGTTCGTGAAGACCATTACCTGTTCAAAGGCAACCGCCGGGATTTTGTAGCATCCCGTCATCATCAGGCCGGCAAACCCCGGGATCAGCGGCGTAAACAAGTGCAGATAGGCACCCATGTCGCAGACGAACCTGGCCTTCATCGCGAGCACAGTGCCATCATTCCTCACCGCCAGCTCAACATAGGCGATCTGGTCTCGGCCATGCGTAGTGCCCGCGAAATTCTCGCGTCGGCGCTCGATCCATTTCACAGGCCTCTTGAGGGTCATTGCCAGAAAAGCCGTCAGTGCTTCTTCCCGGTAGACGTTAAGTTTGCATCCGAAGCCGCCGCCCACTTCAGGAGCGATAACCCGAGTGCGGTTCTCCGCCAGCTTAAGCATCCCGGCAATGGCGCTGCGCAGCAGATGCGGGATCTGCGTAGACGACCACAGCGTCAGTTGCTGCGAAGCCTGGTGCCATTGCGCCACTGCGCCGCGCGGCTCGATTGGGATTGGCGCAAGGCGCTGGTTTACGATGCGGAACTTAATTATCCGATCGGCCCTGTGCATCGCGCCCTCAACCCCTGGACTCGACACGTCGGCCCTGTGCACGAGATTGCTGCCGAACTCTTCGTGGATTAGCGGAGCGGCAGGCTCAAGGGCCGCCTCGGGATCGACAACCGCTTCGAGCGGATCATAGTCAACTTCAACCAGGTCGAGCCCGTCCTGCGCTTTGTAGGGATCAGTCGCGACCACGACCACAATCGGTTCGCCCACATATCGAACCTTGTCTATCGCGAGCACCGGATGAAACGGTTTATTGTCGGCAATCGCGACGCATGGCAGCGAGCCAATTTTGTCCTTCAGCTCCGCAGCAGTAAGTACGGTGATAACCCCGGGTGCCTTGCTGGCGGCGCTTGTATCAATCGCATTTATTCTGGCGTGAGCGTGGGGGCTGCGCAGGATTACTGCGTGCAGCATTCCGGGTAATCGGAGATCGTCAACGTAAGTTGCGGTACCGGTAATAAGGCGAGGATCCTCGCGCCGCTTGATCCGCTCGCCAACAAATTTGGGAACGACCGCCATGCTTCCCCTCCCGGTTACATGTTCGAAGACCTGCTGGGTGACGCCTATGAGCTAGGAGCGCATCTTGCGCGCAGCGTACTGGATAGCACGGATAATGTGTTGATAACCGGTGCAGCGGCAAAGGTTACCCTCGATCGCATGCCGGATTTCTGCCTCGGAGGGATCGGTGTTGCGACTGAGCAGGTCGGCCGCTGCCATTATCATCCCCGGTGTACAGTAGCCGCACTGCAGACCGTGCTCTTCCCAGAAACCCTCCTGGAGCGGATGGTAACGGCCCTCGCTGGCCAGCCCTTCGATGGTGATTAGCGAGGAGCCGTCGGCCTGCACGGCTAATAAGGTGCAGGACTTCACCGCCTTACCGTCCATCAGTACTGTACACGCCCCACAGAGAGTGCTTTCGCATCCGACGTGAGTACCGGTCAGTCCTGCCACCTCTCGTATGTAATGCACGAGCAACATCCGGGGCTCGACGATATCCACGTGGTGCTCACCGTTCAGAGTCAGGTTGATTTGCATCATTTAGTCCCCGGAAGTCATAGTGCAAACTTGCGCACATCGGCGTTGGTCGCCGAACGATCTTTCAAGCCTCCCGGTGATGATTATCGTAAAGCACCGCCGCGTGGTAGAGAGCGCTTAACGTGCAAATTACATGAATTTGTCTGGCGCCCTGGATTAGTAGCTGGGCTTCGTCGGAAACGGCGTGAGCTGAAGCTCGTGGGTCCAACACGACCGATCCTGGGTATGCAGATAGTAGAACGCCTCGGCGATCTTGACAGGATTCATGACTATCTCAGGCCGTTTCTGGGCCATCGGCAACGCTCGCGTGCCGGGTGAATCGATCAAGCCGTCGATCACCACATTCGCGACGTGCACTCCGTGCTCGGAGTACTCCTCGGTAAGTACTTGCGCCAACGTACGCATCATGACCCGTGGATAGTAGAGCGACTGGCCGGTCATTCGCTTGCGCCCCCGCAACGAGTTTGCATTGTTGCTGAAGAAAAATGACCCACGACCCTGCCTCCGCATCGCCGGTAATACCTCCTTTGCCACGAGAAAAGGTCCTCGGCTGGAAATGTGCTGCGCAATATCAAACATCTCCACCGGTATGTATTCGAGCAATTCTTTGTCAGGAGGAAGCTCGCGCCCTTCCATATAACCGGCGTTATAGATCACTGCCTCGGGGTCCCCGGCTTCGCTGCGGATGGTTACGAATGCCCTCGCGATCGAGTCTTGCGAGACGAGATCCAGCTCGACGATCATGCATTCGCCGCCCTGCTCCCTGATCGCTTCAGCCAGCGCCGACGCATTCGTCTGGTTGCGGGTTGTCAGCACGACGAAGAATCCCTCCTGGGCGAACTTCTGCGCGATAGCACCTCCGACTCCCCAGCGCACCGCGACCGGCAGTGCACTGTCGTCCAGCGTTTTGCCGTGAACGAGCAACGTGTTGCGGCCGTCTGATTGCCACTTCGAGGTGGCGCCGATCACCACTGCAACCTGCTTGCCCCTCGAGTTCGTCTTGCGAGTCTCGCTCATTCGAAAGCCCTTCCTTATTTGTTGCGGCGGGTCGGCGTGAAACGGCCGGCCACAGGATTCCGGCTGCCTAGTATGTCAACGTCCACGCCTCGCGGGTCTGGCCGATCTACGGGTCGGGACGGATTCTACTGCAATGTGCGGCGATGAGGTAATCGTTTCAGACTCGGCGATCGCGGCTGTCTCGCCGTCCTGGACTGGACTAACTGGCAGCCCCACAACGCGATCTTGTTAAAACAGAAAGCACAGATCCGGACTGCTCGCGGCGGCTAATAAGCGCCGGGGGTCCGGGCGGGGCGGATCGCCTGAATAACACTCATAGATTGGACTACTCGCCCATGAGCTTCGGCGATCTTCAGGCACGATCCGCTTGAGGGTGTCACGTCGTTCTCGAGTGCCGGGCCAAGCGGTGCGGCGCAATGAAGTCGCACTGTATATCGATAAGGATGAGCGTGGTGCAATCAGGATCGAAGCTGTAGCGGCCGACTGGCGGCAATCGTCTTCATGTCAACGGGCCGTTACGCAGCGGGGTCATGATAAACTCAGGCGATCCGGACAGGCAACGAGAAATCACCGCTGCACTTGCCATTTCGACACGGACGACCCAAGCGCAAGCGCCGGACTGCGCAGGGAATCCGCAGGACAGGCCACGTTGGCCTGTCCTGCGCTGGATGCGATGGTCATCTACGATGACTCATTCGATGGGCTGGCTCTGGCTATCGCTGGGTTGACTCTGGCTATTACCGGCAGCTGCCTGGGCCTGCTGAAAATAGGTCTTGGCCTGCGCACGCGTGTTCGCGTGAAGCGTTGTCAGGTTATTGAACAGCGTCTGAGCAGCACTCAATTGCGTACCATTCAGCTGACTGCACACCTGCTCAGCCGTTGAATCCTCGTCTTTTTGAAGTTGCTGCTGAGCACTGGCTAAGGTGGCCTCCTGCGAACTTACGTCTTTGCTACCCGAAAGAATAGCTGAAACGAGCGCCTGTTTTGCTGAAGAAACATTCTGATGGTCGTTTTCCAAAGTCTGTCTCTGGGTGCCAAGGGTCTGCCTGAGAGTAGCTCTTTGCGACGAGGACATAACAGCCACGCAAGGTCCGATCGCCGACATTCCCCGATGGTGCCCACCGGGCCCAAATGCGTAAGCATTACCGGTTAACAGCCCGCCGCTGAGAATGAGTAGCGCGGTGACAGGAAAGATCGATGCCTTCTTCATGCTAATGCCTCTTATAAATTGTGCCATACCGCCTCCTTTCTAGACTCGCCTATATAGACGTGAAATACGAAATCAGGTTTCGGCTGTAGGCATTCGGTATTTATCGGCGCCACAACCCGAGTCGTTGAGCGGTAAATAGGCACACAGGGAATTCGGCGCGCAAGCACAAACTAACGCTGGTCACCAGTCATTTCTCCTTGCTGCCAATTCATTCCGTGATCTTCCGATCTTCGTCGTCTTGGACTCTGGGCGGCATAGCAAACAAAAGTTTCAGTTTGAACGAAAATAGGATCGCGAGCCGGGTAACACACAAACCGACTGCTAAAACCTGGAGCTCGGGCACCGCTAGCTTCTTCCGCAGTAAACTCGCCGGTATAAGGCGTTGCGCCGCGTTCAACGGTCACTCCATTCCCGGATTGACCTCGGCCCTGCGACTCTTCCAGGCCGCGACCGCGCAACAATTGCGACAGACCCCCCAATCCCTGGCCTTGTTGGGATCCAGAACCAGTGAACAACTGCGACAAGCCGCCTAGTCCTTGCGCGTGCAAGAAACCGGCCGAGCCGAAGAGAAATACTATGACAACCGCCAGGGCTGCGCGCCTGACCCACTGCACCGACCTCCCCCCTGCTCTTGTTCGCATCTTAATTGGTCTCGCTGATAATTGATTAAATTAGCCTTGCGATCTATCGTTTCCCTCGGCCATGGAACGACGACGCCGG
>JAMXLL010000145.1 GCA_024281015.1 Candidatus Binataceae bacterium | reverse complement strand
TTCCGCCGTTGTTGAAGATGCCTCCGCCGTGGGCTGCGGTGTTGCCGGTCACCGTGCTGTGATTCAAGGTCAGGGCTCCCCCGGGCATCGCCATCGGCAGGCCGATGGCGATGCCGCCGCCGCTGCCGCCCGCTCGGTTGTTGTTCACCCTGGCTGTTATTGAGGGTCAGGGTGGTGGGCAGTGATCCGGGGCTCGCCCTCGGCGCTGATGATTCCCCCGCCGGGGCAATGGCGCCGTCCAGGCGGGACTTTCACTGCTGTCGGTTCGCGTTGTTTGCCACTATTGATCAGCATCTGCCGGAATAGAGACGGAATAGGTGGCCTCGGGTCTGGTAGATGTCATCGACGGCTGGACGCATGGTGCTCGTTGCTGACAGACCGAACTGGCTGATCTCTTGGATGGGAGCTGGCGACGCGCAGCATGGCGCGCTATCCTGTAACGCTAGTCACACACATGCCGACTGACATCGTAGTTTCTCACTATCCCACGATGTCTTGTCGTCCACTACTTTTCACATCGAAGTGGGTTAGTCACCACCTAGGTCTGTCCTATAAGTAATCAACTCTATGAGTAAGCAGGGGGGAATTTAGTAATGGTAGCACCAGTCGCTTACCTAGGACCTGAGGGCACCTTCACCCATATCGCTGCTAAGCGAGCAGCTAAGTATTCCAATGCGCCAGTAATCGCCAAGCCATCGGTTCCGGATGTAGTGGAAGCCGTCGTAAATGGTGAAGCCGGATCAGGTGTGATAGCGATTGAGAATAGTGTCGAAGGAGTTGTGAATGCGAGCCTCGACCAACTAGTATTTCGCCCTAACGATCTTACAATCGTAGAAGAGATAGCTGTTCAAATTAATTTCGATGCATATCGGGCCATCGGAGCGGAGTCCGAGGCGCGAACCATAGGCAGTCACCCTCACGCCCTGGCCCAGTGTAAGCGTTACGTCCAGGAGCTTAGATTGCCAGTGGAGTCTTTTCCCTCCACTGCGGCAGCCGTGAAGGCCGCGGAGCATCGAGTCGACTTGATAGCACTCGGCGCTCCTGGTCTTTCGGAAGACTATTCTGTGAAGGTTATAAAGCAAGGAGTGCAGGATTATAACGCCGTTACGCGGTTCGTACACTTTCAACTGGCGGCAGCTCCTCGTTACCAAATTAGCACAGAAGGTGGAGATGGTACTAGTCGATCGTGGAAAACCACCTTGGTAATAACGCCTCCTATGTCGGCAGCCGGAGTGCTGACTCACATATTCAGTTGCTTCTCCGACAGAGGAATTAATGTGCTTTCAGTGAACTCCCGACCTCTCGCGGACCATCCTGGAGCGTATGCTTTTGTAGTAACACTTGCTACCGCTGGCGATTCACCTAGCCTTGGTTTCGCCGCTCTTGACCTCATGCAAACAGGTAACCATCTAAAGCACCTTGGGAGCTACCCGTCTGATTCTATTCCAAAAGAGCTTGCTATGAAGAGGCCTTTCGATGCACCATCGGGAAGCCTAAGTACGTCGACATCGTATGATCGCATCGTATCCACCTTTCCAGGTCTAACGTTGCCGCCCGAAGACGACTAAGGCGACTTTATGCAGTTTCTTCGCCGTTCGCTGGCAGAGCAGGAGATAGGTGGTGTGCGTGAGATAGCCTTGGCTATTGGCGCGCTCGTATTTAGCGGTCTTAATATTGCACTACTGGATATTATACGCCTTAACGGGGCTTGGCAAGCTATAGTGGCGCTAGCGGTGACATCCGTGACTCTGACATTGCTAGTCAGCGCAGTACAAAAGATATTCCTGCGATCATGGGCATATTCAATTCTAGGCAAATGGGCCTATAAGTCCTCTTCGGGGAATTATGGTCTCGCCGAAATTACCTTCTATAGGGGCGAGCTTCAGTATGAAGTGCAGCTTTATCGCACGGAGGATGACCTAAACAGTGCGATAAAGGGTGAGCCTGGTTTCGCATCTAAGTGCTTTGCGACATGCTTCTCGGGTGCGGTAGCGTATAGAGGTAGACAGGTCGAATTGATATATAAAATCCTGCACTCTGAGGAGACCTACCCTAAGAGAGCCGGCATGCTGATACTGAAGCCATTGTCTGATACCGAGATGAAAGGGTATTGGACTAGTGACATTCAAGGTGCCCAACCCAATCGTGGTATCCTAGACATGTACAGGCCCAAGTAGGAGAGGTTATGGTGTCCAAGACCAACTTCCGGGTACAGCGTGTGAGTGTACTCGGTATAGGCCAAATTGGAGGATCGATCATGCTCCGCTTGGCCGAGCTCGGCATCAACGTAGTTGGCTGGGATCCGGACAACCTTGTATGCGCTGAGGCACGCGCGATGGGCCTTAACTGCGAGGATAAACTCGACGAGGCTGCAGCCAACAGCAATATTGTTTTCCTCGCTGGCCCATTGTCGGCCCTACCTGCTCTTCTAGCAGAAGTAGTTCCCATCTCTCAGCCAGATTGCATTATCACCGACGTCGGGAGCACCAAAACAGACATCGTGGCCGCGGCTAGGAAGCTTGGTTGTGTAAACCGATTCATCGGCGGCCACCCAATGGCAGGGACGGAAGCCTCTGGTATAAAGGCTGCTAATCCTGATCTGTTTAGAGGCGCAGCATGGGTCCTTGCACTAGAAAAAGAGGAGGAGCTGGGCAGTTTCAGGACTCTAGCAAATCTCCTTAGCGGTTTTGGCGTCCGCCTAGTTCCTCTAGCAGCACGTCGTCACGATGAAACTGTCGCGCTATCATCCCATCTACCTCATATCCTAGCAGGCAGTCTCGCCAAATCCGTTTCTCGGTCACCGTTGAAGCACTCAATACTGAGTCTTGCTGCTGGAAGTTTTCGAGATGGCACTCGCGTCGCGAGCACTCTCCCGGAGCGGACCACCGATATGCTTTGGCATAACCGTAAGTTCCTCATAGAGGATATCCGCGCTTTTAGGCAGATTCTTGATGTGTTTGTCGAAGCAGCGGAGCAAGAGGATCAGTCTCAGCTTCAGGCGCGGTTCGAAGAAGCCTTTCGGCTCCGTCAAGAACTACTAACAAGAAACATGCGTCAATTCAGAGAGAAGTTTGATTTGACCCTTGACCGAAGCCGCGAAACACAATTTCTTTGTGAAGTTGGAATGATAGGCGGCCATATCGCTGATTGTGAGCTGACCGATACTATGGTCGCCTACAGCGTATGGCTCCCATCGTAGTCAGTTTTAAATGTGAATTGATGGAGAACTGGGCAGGCACTCCCGAGCCTGGGCGGACGCACGAACTGGCCCAGAGCCAGTCGACGGCGTCGATGTCGTATCGCCGTCCCCCTCCCCGCCTCCGGAATGCCGCCTTCCCGACCAGTGGTCTGGCGGGCCGGTCGGGCGTCGAGTTCCGCTGCGACGCGGTTAACCAGATCGTCGACGTCCGCGCCTCGTAACCCGACACTTGGTGTTGGGCGGCCAGAACCACGCCTGCCGTACCTGATCATCGTTCACGGGCAGCTCCTCGTGGGGCAGACGGCTTGTCCGTATTTCCTTAGCTCCGGCTGCCCTACAGACGCTTCGCAGCTGCGGCCGGATTACCCGGTGATGCGGAACAACACCGCGTACCGCTCCCGACCAGACCCATTTCGGCCGCTACTGGGCGCACCCCGACAGCGGGAAGCTGCGACTATAAGCGACCGCGACCGCTAAGACCGGCGCTACGGTACCACACTCGATACCTGCCGCCGGGCACCGGAAATGGGTCCTGGGTACTATGGCGACGGTGAATCACGTGGTTGACGAGACCCCCGGCGCGGCTGAACCGGTTGATCCTGAGTCAGCCGAATGGCTCGGTGCGCTCGCCGGAAGCGGTCCGCAGCGGGAGGCGGCGCTCGCCCGGCTG
>JAMXLL010000144.1 GCA_024281015.1 Candidatus Binataceae bacterium | reverse complement strand
GAAATCGAGCCCTGATGGTCTACCGGTGCATAGCTTCCAGACTCTGCTCGCAGATCTCGCAACCATCGCTCAAAACACCATCGTCACAGCGATAACCCCGAACTATCCTCTCACCATGGTCACCAGGTGACCCCCACCCAGCCAAAGGCATTCCAGCTGCTCGGGCTCAGTTGTAGCCAGTAGCGCCAGCTCCGCTCGATCAATCACAAAAGCAATTCAATGGCTTGCGCAATTTCCGTCCCGGAAGCTGGGTGTAAAGCGGTGCACGGCAGCGGCCGAACAGTTGGCCCTCGAAGGCCGCGCCAGATTCTGGATGAGATGCTACCGCTGGTTCGGCAGGTGATGCGCCAGACCAGAGGCGGATTTTTCGTGGTGACACTCGCACCGAAGGCAAGATCGTCAGCGTCTTCGAGCCAACGACCGAGGTGATCCGCAAGGGGAAGGCCGGTAAGCCCACCGAGTTCGGCAAGCTGGTCAAGCTGCAGGAGACCGATAATCAAATTATCGTGGACTACGAAGTCTACGCCCAGCGCCCGAGTGACACGGAGCTCCTGATTCCAGCTCTCGAGGCGCAGGAGGCCAAGCTGGGACGTGTGCCGCGTTTGCTGGCCGCCGATGCCGGGTTCTATTCCAGCAAGAACGAGACCGCGGCGAAAGCCAAAGGCGTGAAGCGGGTGTGCATACCCAATCGTTCCACCAAAAGGCTGACCGCCGGCGCGAGCAGAAGAAGCGATGGTTTCGCACCGGCCAGCGTTGGCGTACGGGATGCGAAGGTCGCATCAGTGTCAGCAAACGTCGTCACGGCCTCAATCGGTGCCATTAATAGGTCCTAACGCTAGATTGCGCGTGTGGACGGTCCAGGCCCTGCCGCAGCAACCATCCCTACTTCGAGTTATCTAAATGAGGACAAGGGCTGAAGCGCTCTTGCAGGAGCACGTAGCATTTCTGGAGGGTGACTGGGCACAATGCCCATATAATGCTAAATTAACGCCACCCGCATGCGACGCGGATTTATAAGCCATTGCACGCGACGGATCGCAACCGCTAAGAAACCCATGCGGGGGAGCCGAGTCGAGTATGACTTTTCAAGCGCAACTTCCCAACGGTCGAATTCTGTTACAGGGAATGGGGTTCAGCTTGGAGCGTTTACAGGCTGGTTCCAAGGCGGCTGTGCCGTTGGCTGTGATCAGGGCCATTTTGTGTGCGGCCGCTTCCAGCCTCGCGTTCGACCAGGAGTTCTATCTTTCCACTTATCCCGATATCCGCAAGGCTTACGAAGCCGGCAAGATAGTGAATCTGAAGACGCATTTTATCGAAGTTGGCTATCTCGAGGGCCGGATGGGCGCTCTGCCGGATTTTGATGAGGATTTCTACAAGACGACCTATCCCGACGTGGCGGTGGCGATTACTAAAGGCGAGGTGAGATCGGCATTGGAACATTACATCCGTGCGGGTGCATTTGAGGGGCGCCATGCCAATGCATCGGCAGCGGAGACGAACAAGCGGTGGTCTGAGCTTCTCGGGCTGGTGTGACACCATAACCGGGCCTGCCACACATGTGGCCAACTTCGCCGCGTGCGGGAGATAACAAGCTTTGACTCCTGACGAGTTGATCGACAAAATATTCTCTTCGGATTTGGTGAGCGATTTGCTGTGCCGAGACAGGCTCGGCGAGACTAAGTTCAGCACGGAAGCGGCGCGTAGGTACCTGGAGCTTCCAGTACGGCTCCGGCCAGATGTCTCGATTTTCTTCGATCGGCTGTATTATTGCGAAAGATACCCAGATATCGAATCGGCTGCGATCGATCCGCTGCCCCATTTTTTTGCGTCTGGCTGCGCCGAAGGGCGGTCGCCTCATCCGCTCGTCGATCCTGGGCACATCAGAAGCATAGACAGGCACGTTCTGCCCGACGGGTATGGGATCCAGAATCTGCATGAGGTACTTGTCTATAATCTGGCAAATCCAAGTCCATATTTTTTGCTAGACTATTACCGAACCTACCTGTCTCCGATCGAAGATGCGCCAGAAGGACTGTTGGCCCACTTCCTGATGCAGGGCATTGGAAAGGGCTTCAAGCCCAACCCCCTCTTCGACCCGGGTTGGTATGCCGCTCATCATCTGAGCGGGTCGACCACCGACCCGCTGGCGGCAGTGCGTCATTTCGTCGTTAAAGGTGACCTAGAAGGATTTGCCCCCTGCCCTGCATTCAGCGGGGCGAGATATCTTGGGCGGTATAAGGATGTCGCGGATGCCCGGTTCCCCGCACTGGCTCACTATCTGACCCGGGGGGAGGCCGAGGGGCGTGCCCGCCTGCCGGAGCAGGATGAAACCGCGCAATTGGGATCGCGGATCAAGGGGCTGCTGGAGGCATCAGCGACGGCGATCGATGGGGCTGAATTGGTCGCGTCTTACGGTGCCCTGCGATGGCGCATCGGCAACGCCCAACAGGAGGTGCAGGACGCCGCTTCCGTCACGACGCTGGAACTTATGCGATTCGAAGATCTCAAGGGAAAGCTTTCGCGGCTGGCGCTGCCGATTGCACGACAGCCGAAAGTATCAATCCTGGTGCCGATCTTCAATGAAGTAGCCTATACGATCGAATGTCTCGCCGCCATCATAGCCTCCAGGCCCAAGGCCCGCTTCGAGGTCGTGGTGGCAGACGATGCCTCTACGGATCAGTCAATCGGTCTCCTGTCGAAGATCAGGAACCTCAAAATAGTTCGGCAGCAAATCAACGTAGGGTTTCTGGAGAACTGCAACCGGGCCTGGCGGGCTTGCCAAGGGGAATTCCTGCTCCTACTGAACAACGATGCGCAATTGATGCCGGGCTGCGTGGATGCGCTGTTGGATGTGCTGGAACGCAATCCCGATGCGGCGGCGGTCGGGCCCAAGATCCTCTATCCCGACGGGCGGCTGCAGGAAGCAGGATGCACCCTTGACCGGGACGGCATCAGCACGATGGTCGGTCTGTTCGCCGACCCTAATCGGCCGGAATTCAACTACGTCAGAGACGTCCACTACTGCTCCGGCGCCGCGCTCATGGTCCGATCGGCCGAGGTCGGCGACGTGCTGTTCGATGACAGGTTCAAGCCCGCATATTGTGAGGATGCCGATCTATGCCTGAATCTGCTCTCGCGCGGCCGTCGCGTCCTGTACTGCCCCCAGGCGGTGGTGGTGCATCACCTGAGCGTCTCGACAAACCGCCAGTCGGTAATCCGACGGCTCCAGACCGTAACCCGAAATCAGCAGAAGCTCGCAGAAAAATGGTCGGGTCTATTGGAAGGGCTCAATACGGCGCGGGTGATCGCATTCTACCTGCCGCAGTTCCACGCCACGCCGGAGAACGACTTCCACTGGGGCCAGGGGTTTACCGAATGGACGAACGTCGCGAAGGCGACGCCCGGGTACGCCGGTCACTACCAGCCGCACCTTCCGGCCGATCTGGGATTCTATGACCTGCGGGTCCGGCAGACGATAGAGCGGCAGACCGCGCTTGCGCGCCGCTACGGCATCGACGGGTTCTGTGTCTACTACTACAATTTCGGCGAGCGGCGTGCGCTCGATCAGGCATTCGAAGCGATTGTTGCCGATCGGACGATCCCATTTCGCTACTGCATCTGCTGGGCCAACGAGAACTGGACACGCCACTGGGACGGTGGCAGCCGTGAGATCATCTTCGAGCAGCGCTACGACGACGACGCCTTGCTGAGTATCGTGCGCGATGCGGTGCGGTATGCCGCAGATTCTCGCTATATACGGGTCAACCGCAAGCCTCTGTTTCTGGTGTATCGCCCCCTGCTGATTCCCGATCCGCAGGCCTTCGCTGCGCTCGCGCGCGACGCATTTCGTGCGGCGGGCCACGAAGGCGTCCACCTCGTCTATGTTGAAAGTATGGAGACTGCCGCCAGGGCTTTGCCGCCTGGGGATCTCGGCTTCGATGCCTGTGTCGAGTTCCCGCCGCATGGGCGTGCAGTGAAGGCGGAGGACTCGGTCAGCATCATCCGCGATGACTTCGTCGGCACCCGCTACGATTACGAAGCCACGGTGCTGGAAGAGGTCGGGCGCGCTTTGCCCGCATACACCCGCTATCCCACCGTGTTCCCAAGCTGGGACAACACGCCTCGGCAGCCACAGCGAGGCGATAGTTTCGTTCGCGCGACGCCAGAGGCGTTTCAGGTCTACATTGAGGCCAAGTTGGAATATGCCCGTCAGTTCCTCGTGGGAGAGGAACGTCTTCTGTTCGTGAATGCGTGGAACGAGTGGGCGGAAGGCACCCATCTGGAGCCCGATCAGAAGTTCGGCCATCGCTGGCTGGAAGCAATACGCAACGCGCGGATGGTGAAGTGCCTGGCATGAGTGGGCATGCGCCATGACGACGTCAGAGGTGTCGGTGACGCTGGTCGGCCATCCGTTCGCAACAGTCGGCATGGGCGAGCAGTTGCGATCCCACATCGCGGCGTGCGGCGCGGTGCACCTGCCGCATTCCATCATGGACATCTTCCGCTATGCCAAAACAAAGGATGCGGACCACGTGGAATTGGTCGGTGGGAACGAGGTCGAGGTTCCGCCTGGCGGGATCCGGATCTTCCACGTCAACGGAGACGAGGTCGAACACGTGCAGAAGGCGTTCGCGGAACGCGGGGGTGATTTCGCGGACGGCTACAACATTGTGGTTCCGGCGTGGGAGCTGCCGCGCTATCCGGCGGTCTGGGCGAGGCAGCTTCGTAAGTTCGACGAGGTATGGGCGCTGTCGCGTTTCATCGCGAACGCGCTTGTCGCCGCCGGAATCCGCAGCACGCATATCGGCCAGGCTGTCGAGGTGCCTCTTGGACCGCTGCTGCCGCGCAAATATTTCGGCATCCGCGAGTCGGCGTTCACCCTGCTGCACTTCTTCGATCTGACCTCTTATGCGACGCGGAAAAACCCCGATGCCGTGCTGGAGATGTTTGAGATGCTGCGCCGGCGGCGTCCGTTTGCCGACATCCAGCTGGTGCTGAAGGTGAAGCACGCGGAGACGGACGGTGAGGAATGGTTGCGTCCGATTCGCGAACGCCTGCCGGAGGCGGTGTGCCTCCCGCAGCCGATGACTGCGCTGGAGACCCGCAGCCTGGTCAACGCGGGTGACTGCTTCATTTCGCTGCACCGGTCAGAGGGGTTCGGTCGCGGTACGGGCGAGGCGATGTTCCTGGGCCGTCTCGCGCTGGCCACCGGTTGGTCGGGGAATCTTGACTACATGACGGAGGAGAATTCGCTGCTGACGCGGTACGATCTCATTCCGGTCGGCGCGGACGAGTATCCGCACGGCGAGGGCCAGGTTTGGGCGGAGCCGGACGTCGACCACGCAGTCGAACTGCTGGAAGGCGTGCTAGCCGATCCGGCGCGGGCGAATGCGATCGCCGCGCGGGGCAGGCGTGATATAAGGTTGGGTCATGGCTACCGCGCGGTGGGCTGCAGGATTCTTGCGCGGGTGCAGGAGATCGCTGCCGGGATGGCGACGGGGACGGTGAAGTCGCGCACAACGACAACGGCGAAGCCGCGCGCAAGGGCGCGGCGGCAG
>JAMXLL010000143.1 GCA_024281015.1 Candidatus Binataceae bacterium | reverse complement strand
CAAGGATCCGAACGGGTTGCAACTCGAATACTGCTGCATTACCCGCGAATTCAATGACAACGACGGCAAAATGCAGGATCGCTTCTCGCTGTCGGTCAACGCCCTGGGCCTGGAAGACGTGAATCGGGTTCGATCCCAGTAATTCAGGTTCGGCAAGCATCCCGTTAGCTTGAGTTAGCGTGCGAGCTCAGGCCTGAGCCCTGCATCAAAGAGCACGCAAGGAGGCACGAATCATGGCTGCTGCCAAAGGTGGCTGCATGTGCGGAGCAGTGCAGTACGAATGCGGTGCAGATCCGCTCTTTATGGGCAATTGTCATTGCCGCGACTGCCAGCGCGCCAGCGGCGGCGCCTACGCTCCGGCTATTGGCGTGCCCCGCAGCGCAGTCAAGATTACGGGGGACGTCAAGTACTACGAATCAAAGGCCGACAGCGGAGAAATGGCCAAGCGCGGATTTTGCCCGAACTGTGGCTCCCGTCTGTTCAGCTTTCCCCCCTTCGCACCCGATTTGATGGTGATTATGGCGCCGACCCTGGATGATCCGAGTATCTTCAAGCCGGGGATGGATATCTACACCTCCAGCGCCCAACCATGGGACCACATGAATCCGGCCCTGCCGAAATTTCCCAAGATGCCGCCGGCGGGCTAATCCGTTCGGTCGAACGTAACCTGCCGCGCGCGGCGCGCCTCTCGGCTTTACGAGCCGAAGCGGGCAGCGACGCTTCCCTAAGAACGTTCCTAAATAACCGCGCCCGCACTGGTATGGAGAGTCTGGCCGGTTATTTGGCGGCTGCCCGGCAGGCATAGAAAGACGATTACGGCTGCTACGTCCTCCGGCAGCGATACCCGGTGAAACAGATTCTCGAGCGGACCCGCCGAGGCGACGCGCTGTAAGGCCTCGTTATCGCCAAGTACGCGGGTCATTCCAGTGGCGGTAATCCCGGGAGCAATTGCGTTGACGTTGATGTCGTGCTTACCCAATTCGGCGGCTGCACTCCGGGTGAGCTGCACGATTGCGGCCTTGGAGCTGGCGTAGGCGATTGGCGATTGCCGCGCGCGAAAGGCGGAACTCGAGCTGATATTGACGATGCGGCCGCCGCCACCGCGGTCGATCATGTGCCGCGCGACATATTTCATCATCAGCATCGAGGCCTTCAGATTGATGGTGTGGATGAAGTCCCATTCGCTTTCTTCCTGCTCGACCAGGGTCTGGAAGCGCCCCGCCACTCCCGCCGCATTAACCAGGATGTCAATCCGTCCGAACTGCTGAATGACGCGCTCAACAGTAGTGGCGATGAGCTTGGTGTCGACCAGGTCGATTGTATAAGCGAGGGCGTTGCCACCGGTTTTGCGTCCCTCGTCAGCCGCTGACTTGGCGCCGGTCTCATCGCGATCGAGCACCGCGACGGCGGCTCCATGGCGCAAAAGGCCTGCAACAGTGGCGCGCCCGATTCCGGAAGCGCCGCCCGTCACTATCGCAACCTTGCCCGCAAGCTCAGGGTTCATAGCTGCATCCTCATCTCAGTTGTATGACTTTGCTGCCCGGACTTTCGCTCAGGACAATGCCACGGCAACTTCACCTGGTAGTTTGAAGGAATTCGACCGGCACACCGTCGGGATCTTCGGTATAGAAGCTCCACATATTGCGGGCAATCTGCACCAGCCCCGAAGTTATCGTCACGTCTCCTCGCTGCTTCAGTTCAGTGTACTTGGCCTCTACGTCGGGCACGTAAAACGACAAATGCGGACTACCGGTTTTGTTATGGTGCAAATCAAGCATCCCCCCGCCGCCGGCTTTGTATTCGAGGAGCTGGAGCATAAAGGGCCCAGCCTTAAGATGCACACCTCGTAAACGAGCGCCAGGATTATTGGTCAGCGTGTCGAATTCCTCGCTTTGACCATCGAAGACTTCGCCCGCGGTCATTCCGGCGACGTCACGATAGAATTCAAGCGAGCGTTGAAGATCTTTGACCGTAAGTCCGACATGAAATAGTTCTGCCATGTCTTTCACCGACCGTATTGCTCTCAATAGACCCGCCGAGACTATCACGCGATGACCATTTTGCCATAAGGCTCGCTCAGGATAGATTGCAATAGGCCCCAACCTCCACGTGCCGAAAGCGAGGAGTACTCACATGTCGGTCAAGGAATTGCTGGATGCTTCGCCAGGTCCGCTAAACGGTCTACTGGTCCTCGACTTTGGCCAGGCCGCGGTCGGCCCGATTGCCGCCGAATGGCTGGGAATGCTGGGTGCGACCGTCATTAAGGTAGAGTCGCCCAAGGGAGATTTCGTCCGCTGGGCCACGCCGTTGATTGGTGGTATGGGCACTACCTTCATCGGTAACAATTTGACCAAGCTCGGAGTAGTGCTGGATCTCAAGACTGCTGAAGGGCTTGAAGGCGCGCGCCAGCTCATTGTTAATGCCGACGTACTGATCGAAAACTTCCGGAGCCCTGCAATTATGGAGCGCCTGGGGCTGGGCTACGAAGTGATAGCTGCGCTGAATCCGCGCATGATCTACGTCCAGGCATCTGCGTTTGGACGCGAGGGTCCCTGGGTTGGCATGTTCAGTCATGAATGGGTAGCGCAGACCGTCAGCGGTTTTGTCAGCTTGACTGGCGACCAGGCGGGAGTGCCTGAATGGTCGCGTGCAACTGCCAACCAGGACTGGAATGGCGCCATGATGAACCTGGTGATGGTGCTAGCCGGTCTGCTTTGGCGCGAGCAAACCGGCCGCGGAATGATGATCGAGACGGCCCAGCTCGGGTCGTCGATTTTCGCCGGCATTACCCGATTCGCGGAGCTATTCGCATCGGGACGCGCACCCCGGCCGATGGGGTCGGCACGGCCCAATATTGTCCCCGACCAGGCTTTCCGGACAGCAGACGGTTACATCAACGTGTGCGTGCCGAGCGACAAATTTTGGCCAAGGCTACGTGAGGCATTGGATGATGCAGCGCTCGCAACTACGCGGTTTGCCAACAATGATTCGAGGATCGCACATCGTGAAGAACTGGTTGCAATTCTAAATAACAACTTTAAGGGCCGTAGCTCGGCCTACTGGCTGGAGCGTTTGGGCAAGGCCGGGGTACCTTGTGGAGTTCACGAAATGAACCGGCGCCAAACTGACTTTTTGTTGGCGCATGCGCAAGTGCAAAATAACGGGATGTTGCAACAGGTCGAGACGCCGCATGGCGAAATCCGCTCGCAGGCGCCGCATTGGAAATTCGAAAAAACTCCGGCGGCGATTAGGCGCGGATGTCCCCTCCTGGGCCAGGATACGGCGCGAGTATTTGCTGAGTTGGGAACCAGCCGCCCCAGCCCTTCGCCTCTGGAGGGGAAAATGCGAGACGATAAACGCACCAGAGTGCTTGATGGTCTGCGCGTGCTGGAAATAGCCGAAGGGGTACCCGGACCGCTTAGCGGAATGATGCTGAGACGTTTCGGAGCGGAGGTTAATAAGATCGAGCCACCCCAAGGGGACTGGCTACGCAATATACCTCCCAGGGTGGAGGGGACGAGTTCGCTCTTCTTACAGCTTAATCCCGGCAAGCGAAGCACAGTTGTCGATCTGCGGACAGTGCAGGGACGCGAGCAGCTTGCACGACTGGCGGCTGCGGCGGATGCGGTGATCGCGGGCTATCGTCCAGGCAAACTCACGCGCCTGGGAATTTCATACGATGACTTGAAGCGCCACAATCCAAGCCTGATTTACTGTCAGATAACCGGCTGGGGCAGCCAGGGACCTATGGCAGAAATGCCGGCTACGGAATTGGCCGTACAGGCAATGGCCGGTTTGATACGCCATCTCGGGGTGAAAGAGGGTCCTCCCGTGCGGCAGGGTTTCGACATGGCATCAGTTGCTACTGGCATTGCGGCGACGCAGGCGATACTGGCAGCGTTATACTGGCGCCTGCGCTCGGGGGAGGGACAACGGGTTGAAGTTTCGATGCTGGCGAGTGCGTTGGCGATTAATCAATGGGACATCGTCGCCGAATCTGAAACGGTCGACCAAAGCAGGCCATCGCCCGGCATCCAATTGCAATCCTATGAATGGCCGCCAGACCGCGGCTTTCGCTGTGCCGATGGCAGCTGCCTGATAGATTTCCTCGGGCACGAGGAAGGCTGGAGCTTATTTTTCGCTGAGATCGATCGGCCCGACCTGCTCGCCGATCCACGCTTCAATACCGTCGAGCTTGTCCGCAATCATAAGCGGCATCTGCCGGCACTACTGAATCCAACATTGGAAGCGTGGTCGCTGGCCCAGTTGGAACCGATTGTGCGCAAGCACGGGGGGACGATTCTACCGGCGCTTGACCTGGAGCAGGTGGCGAATCATCCGCAAGTGCAAGGCCTGGGCATTATCGTCAACGAGCCAGGCGCCTGCGCTCGGACAATTCGCTTGCCCTTCAAGTGCACCGAACCGCTGCAAGTCGCGACTGTCCCCGCCGCCCCGCGGCTGGGAAAATAGTTGCGACGCCGAGTTATTTCGCTTGCGCCGAGACGCCCTCCACCTCTTCGGCGTCCGTGAAATACGGCATTACGTACTTCGCGAACAACTCCATCGAATGGAAGATCGTCCTCTGCGGCATTCCGCCCCA
Organism: Candidatus Binataceae bacterium; assembly: GCA_024281015.1. Taxonomy (GTDB): domain Bacteria; phylum Desulfobacterota; class Binatia; order Binatales; family Binataceae; genus JAMXLL01. The sequence continues at coordinate 11,791 of JAMXLL010000143.1, read as the reverse complement.
GTCGAACATCACCATCAAATGCTTGAGTCCCACCGCTGAGTACTTGCGGATCTTTTCAACACATCGTGGTGGATCACCAAAAATTGATAGCGCGTCGAGTTGCTCGATAGTTGCAGTGGCGAGGAATTGCCCAAGCTTTGCGAAGGCCTCGTAACCGGCAACGCCCGGTTTGACCCATTGACGAGTGGAGCTACCCAACTTGCGTTTCATGCCGGCGTCGGCCTCGTGCAAGGCCTGGGTCGTGCTGTCAGCCACGTGGGTCCAGAAGACGTGTGGCAAGTCGTCGGGTGGCTGGCCGTGGCCCGCTGCCTGATAGCTCTCACTGAAGCGCGCTATCTGTGCGGCTACCTGCTCCGGTGTCGGGGCTGCAGAAAATTGCGCGCATGCGAATGGGTAACCCCGACGCCCGGCCTCTTCGGCTGAACCTTGCGAGGCCGCCGCCACGAAGATCGGCGGCGTCGGCATCTGCACCGGCCGAGGCAACAGCGCGACATCCTCGTACTGATAATATCTACCGCGGTATGAGAATTGTTCCTCGGACCACGCGCAGCGAATTATCTCCAGGCATTCCCAGAAGCGCTCGCGCGCCGACTCCATTGGGATGTGAAAACCGGCAAACTCGTGGGGCTGGTAACCTCGACCGGCGCCCAGACAAACGCGCCCGTGGCTGAGGAGATCCAGCTCCGCCAGGTCTTCGGCCAGACGAATCGGGTCGTTTAGCGGCAGCACATTTACCCCGGTGCCGAGACGAATTTTCCTGGTGCATTGTGAAATCGCCGCCAGCACCATCTGTGGCGACGGGAACACCCGATAACTGGGCTGAAAATGATGTTCACCCACCCAGAAACCGGAGTAACCAAGCTGCTCGGCGTACTCAGCCTCTTCGATTACCTCATGATAGAAGCGTTCATGTGAGCGGAGTTCGGCGTAATTATCGCCTAGCGTCAGGATCGAAAAGCGCATCCGGATCCTCCTCGAACTCGGTGGGCTCCTCGTCAAGCGTGAGCATCTTGATCATTATCAGACTTCAACGCAGCAATGATACGGCGTTAACATCTCGTCGACACCACCTTCAGGTTGCCCCTCGCTGAGACGGACGAGGATCGAGTCGGCAGGCTGGTAAAATCGTGATTGTGACGTGGCGGGAATCGACGCGCTCCGCTCCTGCGGTACCTAATTAACTAGACGGATCATATCGGCGGCGTGCGGCGGGCGCCAATCCCGGCTCCCGCAGCTCGCTCGCGTTAATTATGTTTTTGGATGCGCCACCCGCGGAGCGGCGCGTGGTTTCTTTGGTTCCGCCAGCTTTACTTCGGTTTGCTTAATTCCGATTCGATTGCGGTTGTTATTGCCGGGTCCTTCGGCGCGATATCAGGTGCGAAGCGGCCTACCACCTGACCACGGCGATTGAGCAGAAATTTCTCAAAGTTCCACATGATGTCTGTGTCGTTTTGGGGTCCGAGTCCGTGCTGATCGAGCGTTTTGCGCAAAGTGCCGTTGGGCTTTTGCTGGGCGGCCGGGCATTGCGCGATTAACTCGCGATAGAGTGGATGCTGGTCCTCACCCTTGACTACCAGCTTTTCGAACATCGGGAATTTCACGCCGAATTTGCTCTGGCAGAATTGCTGGATCTCGGCATTGGTTCCGGGTTCCTGGCCGGCAAATTCGTTGGCGGGAAAGCCGATTACCTCAAATCCGCGGTCGCGGTAGGTTTCGTAAATTTCTTCCAGTTCAGCGTACTGAGGCGTTAGTCCGCACTTTGATGCGACGTTCACAACCAGCAACACATTACCTTCATGGTCGGCCAGCGATGCCGGGGAGCCGTCGATCCGGTGCAGCGGGATATCGTAAATTGCAGCAGACATGAATCCTCCTGTCGAACTTCACAATTCTACTTCGTTGAACTTTGTAGATTATTCAAGGCCGCAGAACAAGCGAATGAGACCCGCCAGTATATCGCGATTTGCGTCGCTCGGAATCGGAACAATTGGTGGCAATCCTGCATTCGTGAAGCCGCGGGCATCTTTGTCGATCAGGACTTTCCGGTTCCAGGTGCAGTAACTCTATTCCCCGGGGTCTGCTAAAAATAATGGGTCAGCGCGAGCAGGGCAGTCGTTCCTTAACCATGAGGGAAAGTCCGGGCACTTGGCGAGATCGCGATAAGTTGACCTGAAGGACCTGCTTATTCCTTTACGGTCTGATTATCAGTCCCAAGGCCCCCGTCGAAGCCCTGAAACAGTCCGTGCGGATCAAGCTTGTGCCGTAATTCTTGCAGCCGCTCCCAATTCGCTCGCGAGTAAGCTCCTCTCGCACGGATTGGCTCTTCAACGATATCCGTCTCGCCCAGATAATGGCCGACGGTAAACGGCCTGAGGATCGAGATGTTGTGAGCATGCCACTGATTGTTAATCTCGTCGTCGTTTTCCCGGCGCCACATGGTCCAGGGTCCCCCGTAGACTTTGGCGCACATCGAGAAGGCTGACTGCAACTTGCCCGGTACACCAGATGCCCAGCCGGGGTAGAGAGCAAAAAGCATCACGGTCGCCGGCGAGGGGCTCTTGAGAAAATGATCGCGGGTGGCTAGCAGGATATCGCCGGTCGAACTGCTCGACCAAAGAGTTTCGACGCGGGCGCGCAAGTTCGGCGGCCACATATTGCCTGACAGGTTGAACTGTTCGGTAAAGTTTGTTGGCTGGTTGCTGCTTCTGGTCAGACACTGATCACTCACCGGCCCGTTTTCAAGCAGCGCCAGCCCCTCTCGTGCATCTTCTGCGTCATCGGCGAATGCGGTGGCCGTGATCATGCAGACCTTACCGCTCATCGCCGCACATCGAGATGCCAGAGCGGGCGGGGCGGTAAGCATGAAAATAGTAAACTCGATCCATTTCGGCAGTTGGTCGGCTACCTCAAATACCCAATCGCCCACTTCTTTGATGTGTTCCAGTGAAAAATAGTAAGTGCTCGCATACATCGCTTTTGGCATCGGATGGAGCGCAAGATGATAACGTACCGCGATACCGGGAAAGCCTGCCCCACCGCCACGCGCTGTCCAGAATAGCTCGGCATTGCTGCTGGCATCGGCGCGCACCAACTCGCCCTGTGCCGTGACAACGTCGATAGCTTCTACGTTATGACAAGCAGCTCCCCAGGCACCTGCATTCCAGCCAATCCCGCCGCTCAACAGATATCCACTCGCCTTGACTTCCGGGCAGTGTCCGGTAGGAAAAGCGAGGCCGTGCGGCTCCAGGTTGGCAATTATCTCGCGATTGCTGATAAAAGGCTGAATAGTTGCGCGCCGCGCCGACGGGTCGATAGTCACGCCATTGAGACGTTGCAGATCAATCAGCATTCCACCCTGGCGCACCGCCAAGCCGCACCAGGAATGGCCGCCGCCCCGCGCCACGACTCGCAATCCATTAGCGGCTGCGAACTTCACCGCCTGGACTACATCCTGTTCATGGTCGACCTGTACGATTACCTCGGGATAGCGCCTCGGCTGAAGCTGGTTCCAAAGCAGCCCACTTTGTATCAGTTGGAAATCGGCGTCGCTCCTGTTTAATACACGACCGCGGATATTCCGTTGAAGAGTACTAGTATCCATTTATGATCCCTTCCGGTCTAAAACAAGGCTGTTATCTGCAAGGTCAGTGCGGCTGTTCCCGGCGTGCTGGTGCTCACGCCCGGATTCGGCAGGTAAGTCAGGGTTGGCTGAAAAAAGATTCCACTGATTATATGCACTTGGTAATAGAATGCGAGCATCAATTCCTGACTTCTCCGTCCCGTACCGGGTGGCCGGATGAGCCACGACCATGCGAGGCCGGTCCCGACGGAATCGGCAGGGCGTTCGGGGACCAGGCCGAAGCCGGTCATACCCAACCCGAAGAACTTGTCAGCTAGCATCGTCGATGAGTCGTTGATGCCAAATTGCCAGTAGCCAGAGATGCCGCTGTTGTCTATGGAAGGATGACGAAACCAGAGGCGCTGCGAACCAAAGGCATAGAAGCCTTCGACACCATCCTGACTGACGATACTGCTCCGGCTTCCGGCCGACAGTTTGCCTGTCTGCCCCCACCCGCCAATGCCGATATTTCCTGGCATCTGTTCGGGTCCGAGCAACCAATCGTAACCAACCTGCCCAATTTGAAAATAGTAACCGCTGAAATCCGGCGTTACGTTCAGTCCGGTTTGTACGCCGCGGGCCAGATTGCCGTCGTAAACACCATAAGAAAAATACAGCTGGCTGGTGGGCGCGAAAGTAGTGGTAACTCCATAGGCAGAATTGTAATAACCGGGCAGATTGCCGAGAATGGTCGGGTTCGCAAAAATCGGGGAGTAGATCATCGCCGTCACCGCCGGGATTGACGCGCTCTCGACCTGCACAGGAACGGGCTGGATCACGTTATTGAAATCGTACGTCGGGACTACCTTTCCGACACGAACAATAAACCTATTGTCGAAAAGGCTCTGCCGCCACCAAAGCTGGTAGAGTTCGTTGCGCTCGAGCGGCTTGGTCTGCGTCAGCCCGTCGTACCCTATGATCGAACCGGCAGCGTCATTCGACGGCTGACCGTTGAACTTTAGATAGGAGACGCCGAACGTTCCGCCAGGCAGACCTAAGGCCACGCTCGTGTCGAGTTGTCCATCCAGAACCAACAGGCTGTTAAAATTCCAACTGTGCGGGTCGACGCCGCCAGTGAGGATGTTGTCGCCATTACCTACCCACACCCCGCCCACAAAGACTCCAAGCTTATCCAGACCGGTCAGGCTGGTTAACAATCCCAGACCGCTCCGGACGTTCACTGCCGCTGGATTGCCGCTCAGCGCTTGCTCTGAGTCCAGGCTCATCAGCCGGGACAGTAATGCTGGTGGAGGATTTAACGGCGCGATCGCCGTGGGTGGACTGGCTAAGGAGAGGTTCGCAGTGCCAAGAGTGTTGTCGTCCGCCGCAAACCCCGCCGAGCAAACAACGAAGAGAAGAGTTAAGCAGCAGACTAGCTCTACAATAGATCGAAATACATGAAAGATTTGATGCAGATCTGTTCGGTCATTTATGGTCAGATAACGAGCCACGAACTGATATCCGACATTCTTTTCAGAGAAGGTTCCATAGAGCGGTTATCTCCACAGCGTACAAAACGGCTATCAGAAGATAGCCTCCGGCCCTGAGTAAAATCGGGGCGCTCTTTTTGGGCATCAACCACCAGTTGAGGAAATAGATTGCAATTGGCATGAAAGGCCAGGCGAGCAAAGCAACACTGATCGCATTCCCGAAGAAGGTACCAATGGACGGGGGCCAACCCGCAACCCTGGGACTGAGATACCGCACCTCTGCCATCACGATCGGGAAGAGCATCAGCAATACCACCATCGATTGCTTGAACGTGGTCGAGGGCTCGCGGTCGGAAGATTCGGCGGGAAACCATCCGGCAAACGAATTCGGCAGCTGGTGGGCGGTCCAGGACTCGACCAGCGCTGAATGCTCGGCAAGCAGTTTTTTCCTTTCAGCCGACTCCAGCCAACTATCCAGTTGCGAGGGCGTCGCGAAATGAACCAGAGTGGTCCAATAGGGCTGCTTCGTCGAAATCGGCGGTTGCAGAAATCCGCCCCGATACCCCGGGAATTGGGCCTCGGCCGAATGGATTTTGGCTGCCCATTCGCGGTACGAGCGCTCCAATCCGGGCTTGACGATGGTCGTGATGACCTCCGTGACGGTGGCGGCACTGGCGCCTTCAAGATTTTGCGCCTCATTAACGTCGGCACCGCCGCCGCCATTCAGGGAAGCAGCGTCGGACAACAACCGCTGGTGCGCCTCAGATGATTGCCACGCATGCATTTCCTCGAGGCCGCGAAAACGCTGCACTACTGACCAGAGTTTGTCGTCAGAGTTCGCAGGTGGTTTGACCTCGGCGCTTATGAAGCCCGTAAACTCGCCGGGGGCAATCGTCGCTCTCGCGTGCCATTCAGCGAACGCCTTTTCATTGCCCGGGTGCACCCGTACCGTGGTGACCAAAACTGCCGCTTTCGTGTCACTCATTTTTCACTCTTCGCGTTTCATCGTAACGGGCTCATGGTTGGCCCCCAGGGACTTGCCCCGCGTGAATCTGCGCGAGCTGCCTTGAATGGTTCGTTTGGCGCGCTGGCTCAGCACGACGGTTCAGCGCCCTGTCGGAAGCGTCGTTAATTCCGCTTATACAGCCGCTGGCCCATCACCCAGGTCTCCGCAACTGCGCGATCATCACCAACCATCATGATGCCGAACAGGAGCTCGGCAGCTTGGCCAAGCGTCTGAGGGCCTCCATTTTCGGCCACGAGCGACTGGTGCCAAGCGGTTGCCGGCGGACCTCCATTCCAATCGAGCACCACGAAGTCCGCTTCCTTTCCCTCATCGAAATTGCCGAGGTTATCATCGAGGTAAAGTGCTTCCGCTCCACCCAAAGTAATCGACCAGAAGGCGCGGTAGGGCGACAATTTGTTACGCTCGGCCTCGGCAGTGTCTTGAAAGGTCGGGTCAACGCTGCCATCGAGCCTGGTGTTGTTGCACATCCCGACCTTGTAGGCGTCGTCGAGGACATTGATCATCGAGAAGCGATTGCCGCCGCCCATGTCGGTGCCGAACGCAATGCGGACCCGGCATGCCGGATCGGTAGCGCGTCCGAGCCGAAACAAGCCGCTGCCGAGGAACAAGTTGGATAACGGACAGAAAACTACTGCCGCGCCGAGCCGTGAGAGCCTCGCGAATTCATCATTGGAAAGCCAGATGCCGTGTCCGCCCGAGAATCGCGGACCTACCAGATCATATTTCTCGTAGACACCGAGGTAGTCATCGCATTCCGGATACTCCGTCCGGACGGTCCGTATCTCGCTAGGATTCTCGGACACATGCGTGTTAACCCAGCAGTCGGGATGCTCTTTCAAGAGCCGGCTTGAGGCAGACAAAAGCGCAGAGCTAGCACCAGCCGCGAACCGCGGCGTGATTGCGTAAAGATTGCGGCCCTGCTTATGGTATTGGCCAATCAGCCGTTTACTATCACAGTAGAAGTTTTCCGCCGAATCCATGAACTCGGGAGGCGCGTTGCGGTCAATACCAGTTAAGCCACCGATGACGCGCAGATTTCGCCGGCTGGCTTCTTCGAAAAATACGTCGGTCGCGACCGGGAAAGTACAGGTAAACGCCTGGCAGGTAGTCGTACCAGCAGCGAGAAGGTTGTCAAAAAACCGCCTTGTCCCTTCCTGGGCGTACGAGCGATCTTTGTATTTCAATTCTTCCGGAAAGACCGAAAACTGGAGCCATCCAAGTAGCTGGCGGCCAAAAGCACCCAGGATACGCGTCTGGGGCACGTGGATATGGCCATCGATAAAGCCTGGCAGAATCAGGCGGTGGATCAGATGGCTCGTCTCAACCCCGGCATAACGGGCGGACAGGTCCTTGTATGCGCCGAAAGCCTTGATTCTTCCATCCTCAATTACCAGCAAGCCGTCGGCAAAAAAGCGCGCCGCCTTTTCTTCGGCGCCAACGTGATGCCAAGGATCGTCAATAAAGTCCAGGAACGTGCCGCGGATCGCTACAGTTTTGCTCATTATTACCCCCAATAGATCGCAGGCTAGTGCACTCGATGAGCAACTACTGATCCACTAGTATTGACGTGATATTGAAACGCCTTTCCACTAGTCCTTGTCGGACAAAATAGCCTCAACCGTAATCAGCAGCAGGGCAATGATGACGGCGGAATCAACTGCTAGTACGCAGAAGACAGATGCGGGAGTAAATACGATCGGGCCGCAATGGCAAGTCACCGAACCGAATCCCGGTCGCATCGGCGAGCGCGTTGGCCAAGGCCGGCGCAACTGGGTTAATGGGAGCTTCACTCATGCTCTTGGCGCCCAGTGGCCCAAAGGCATCAAAAGTATTAGCGAAATAGACCTCGCTGCGCGGGACGTCGGCGAATGCTGGAATTCGGTAGTTGCGGAATGAAGGATTGACTATTGCGCCGTGGTCGTCGAAAACCATATTCTCGTACAGCGCCCAACCCAGTCCCTGCGCGATCGCCCCTTCGATCTGTCCACGAAGCTGGTTCGGATTGACTACCACACCGGCGTCTGCCGCGTGAACGCTTTGCAAGATTTTTATTTCCCCGGTAATGCGATGTACGGCGATCCGAAATCCGTGGCAATTGAAGGCTATGCTACGTGGACTGCCATACGCTTTGCGGACCACCTCCAGGTGTAACTTGGCCTCGCGAGCCGCGGCCACGATTTCTGTCAACGGTACTCTGGTTCCGTCGCAAAGAACTGCATCCAGCGTCATCCGGCACTTCTGCCGGTCCGTGGCACGGAGCTCTGCCGTGAAATCCAGGATTCGATCACGTAGAGCCCCCGCTGCATATTCCACCGCCTTTCCGGCAACCACCATTCCCGCGCTTCCGAACGGGCCGGTGTCATAGCCCGTACGGTCGGTGTCCGCCTGAGTGCAGCGTATGCGCGATGGCAGCGTAGATAGCACTGTAGCAATGATCTGTTGGCGGACCGTAGTGGAGCCGTTGCCAAACTCAGGTGAGCCAATCGACAGGTGATAATGGCCGTCCGGCGCGAGACTCAGGCGGGCTTCGGACCGATGCTCAGTAGGCGGCACGCACGCGATCATTCCGATCGCGACACCTGTGCCAACCAACCAGTCTTCGCTTTGCGGAGCCCCCACCCCGTTGCCCTGTTTCAGAGCCTTCTGCACCAGATCAAAGCATTGATCCAGACCATAGCTCCCGTATTCCAGATCCTCGGGTTCATCTCTCAGAGAAATGAAGGGATCGGGCGGGCGTATAACATTTAGTCGGCGGACCTCGAAGGGATCTAGCTGCAGTCCGCGGGCAACCTCGTCGATCGCAGACTCAATAGCGAAGATGGTTTGTGACAGTCCATAGCCACGAAAGGCTCCAGCGGGAACCGTGTTGGTGTAGACGGATCGCGCGTCGATCTTTTTGTTGGGGCATCGATAAATTGCGATCGCTTCGCCGGTGGAATGAAAGAGCACAGCACTTCCATGTGAACCATACGCGCCAGTGTTGTAGACGTATTGCAGCTCGATAGCGGTGAGTGTGCCGTCGCGAGTGGCTCCCATTTTAATATGGAGAGTTGCTGGATGACGCGTTGTGCAAGCGACGAACTCCTCTTCGCGGGTGAACTCGAGCTTCACAGGTTTGCCCGTGGCAAGTGTCGCAAATGCACAGATATCTTCGGTTATTACCTCCTGTTTCGCGCCGAAGCCACCGCCCACCCGTTCGCAAAAAATTCGGACGTTGGCTGGATCCAGCCCTAGCAGGTAGCAAAGCTTCGCTTTGGTGAGAAAAGGCGTTTGCGAGCTGGTACGAACATTGAGCCGCCCATTCTCGTCAATCCACGAAATTGTGCAGTGGGTTTCGAGGTGCGCGTGCTGAGCGCGCTGGGTCGAATAGGTGGCTTCGTGAATGAAATCCGCGCGAGCAAAGCCTTCAGCTACATTTCCTATATTTCCGTGGAGTTCGAGCAGTATATTACGTTCAGGACATTGAATTCCGAAACCACCCGTTTTTTCTGGGTGCAGGGCGGGCGCCCCCGGACATGTTGCCTGCTGTGGGTCGAACACTGCGGGCAGGATCTCATACTCGACCTGAATTGCCTGACAGGCCTCCAGAGCCGCTGCTTCGCTCTCTGCCACCACCGCGGCCACCCGTTGCCCAACGTAGCGTACGACGTTGTCCAGCATATAGGTGTCTTTGGGATCCGTTGAATCGTCGTCATGAGTGGCAGTGCTATACAATTTCCGAGGAACATCTTCCCAGGTATAAACCGCATGAACTCCCTTAATCGACAACGCCGGGGCCTTGTCTATTGCTCTGATGCGTGCGTGGGCATAGGGGGATCTGAGTAATTTGAGGTGCAGCATACCCTCGATGTGAGTATCGAGAGTGTATCGCGTCTTGCCAGTTACAATGTCGTAAGCGGCAGGCGCCACAACGTTTGTTCCCATCGCGCCACCCGCTGGCGCTTCTTCGGTTAACTTGACTCCTCGAATAGCGTCTTCGATGGAGCGATAGCCGGTGCAGCGGCAAAGATTACCTTTCATGACACGCGAGAGGTCTGAACGATCCTCTTTATTGAGGCTGGCGACGGTCATTATCGCGCCCGCCGTGCAGAAGCCGCACTGGAAACCCGCGGCGTCGACGAAGGCCTGCTGTACCGGGTGAAGCTCGCCGTTCTGAGCAAGCCCTTCGATGGTGGTTACCTGGTGGCCTTCAGCGCGAAAAGCGGGAATCAGACAGCTATGAACGGGCTCGCCTTCAAGCCACACGGTACAGGCGCCGCAATCACCTGCATCGCAGCCCTTTTTTACTCCGAACCAACCCAGTTCACGCAGGAAGGTCCGCAGACATTGCCCGGGTTGCGGCTGCTCCGAGAAGATTTGGCCGTTCACTTTATAGCTCATGATCGTGCCTCGCCAGCCAACTCGCGGCGTATCTCTTCGGCGTAGTAGAAGGTGAGATGCCTTTTGTATTCCCACGAGCCGTGAACGTCGTCGAACCAAAGGGAGTCCTGGATTTCGTGCTCCAGTCTGCTTCGCAGCTCGTTTACGCTGGGGAGGTCTGGAAAGCTGAAGCGCAGAGGGCGCGAGATTGCCGCGGTGACAGTCAGCATAAATATACCCTCGCGTGGACACAGCGTTCCGATGAGTAGCGCAGCAGACCTGCCCTGGTGAGTTAAAGAGAATCGCCGAAGGGCCGCGCGCTTTCTCAAAGCAGCCGCAGGCAGATCGACTTTTCTCAGGAGATCACCATTTCGTAAAACGTTCTGATGGTTGCCAGTGACAAAGTCTTGGATAGGCAGTTGCCGGTGACCGCCGTCGCGCGAGATTATCGTGCAAACCCCTTCGAGAGCGGTCGCCAACGAGATCAATGCACCGGCGGGAAGGGACATGCAGATATTCCCGCCGACGGTAGCAGTGTTCCAAATCTTGAACGACGCCAGTAAGGAACGGCAGCACTGGCGAATTAAAGAACTGGCATTCCATTCCGGTGGCGTTTTAAGTGCGGCGAGCTTTACGACCTCACATGTGGCTGCGATCTCAAGACCTTGCTCGGTAATCGTGAGAGGCGCCCACCCGAATGCACGAAGGTCAATCAGGCGCCGCAGATTGGGTTGTGGCTCTGAGAAAAGCCAAGTGCCACCCGCCAACCAGGCATCCCCCTCACGCCATTCGATTCCCCCGTTGTGCGGGTCGGGAAAGATGATTTCGCGAATTGTGGTAAGATCCACACGCCCCCCTTTTGGCTGCAGATCAGTCAGATTGGCCCGGCCTCTCCCGAGCTTGGATCAGTTCTATGTCAAGCTGTCCTGTCTTCTGACCGACTTCCAGGTGAGAGAATGCCGCAGCCCACTGGTGCCGACTACTGCATTTCCACATGGTTACGTTTGTCACCTAAGCTAATTCAGCCTGATCTTCACCTTAGGCTAAATATGTCGTATTTTCTGCTTGCCAATAATGCAAACGATTGGGTTTATCATTTAATTGGTGTCAAGAAATCATGACATTCTTTAATGCGATGCAATTCTAGTCAATACGGTGACTGCCGCCCTATGATGCAGGCCAAAACTCCGCGATGTTCTCGTTTGTGGTGTACTGCTGAGTGACCAGCTCTTTCCCTTGGTATGTCCTCGGCGATGAGCAGGCGTATCTTTCTGGGATGGACGAATCATTCTCGATACGAACCGCTCACTTCGATACGGCCTGCGACAGTGAGCCAGTAAAAAACAGCAAACGGCT
>JAMXLL010000142.1 GCA_024281015.1 Candidatus Binataceae bacterium | reverse complement strand
CTTGAAAACACCATACCGACTATAGTGACGGTGCCAATCAGACGCCGGGCTACAGCCCCCGCGCCCAGCGCGTACCAAAGTGGTGCCAGACCAAAGATGAACGCGAAAGAAGTCATAAGGATGGGCCGGAGCCGCAAGCGCGCTCCATTCAGCGCCGCCTCGATAATAGATGCGCCTTTTTCGAGTTCGGCCTTGGCGAATTCCACGATCAGGATCGCGTTTTTTGCCGACAGCCCAATAAGCATGATCAGGCCGATTTGCGCGTAGATGTCGTTGTCCAAACGGCGCGACCACAGCCCAAAAAACGCGCCGCAGACGGCGACGGGTACGCTCAGCAGTACGCTGAACGGCAGTGACCAGCTCTGATATAGGGCGGCGAGAATGAGGAAAACCAGCACGATCGAGAGCGCGAAGACGCCAGCGCCCCCGCCGGCAATTGATTGTTGATAGCTGATGCCGTTCCACGCGTAGCTCATATCGCGCGGTAGCACGCTGTCCGAAACCTCTTCTATCGCCCGCATCGCGTCGTCGGTGCTGTAGCCAGGCGCGGGCGCGGCGAAAATCTCGATGCTGCGGTATTCGTTGAAACGGGTGGTGTATTCCGGGCCTGTGGCGCGCCTCATGGTAACGAGAGTCGAGAGTGGGACCATCGAACCGTTGTTATTGCGCACGTAAAACTGACCCACGTCGGTCGTTTTGTTGCGATACTGCGGCTCCGCCTCAACGAACACTTTCCACACCCGGCCGAAGCGGTTGAATTGATTCACGTAGTAGCCGCCGAGCAGGGTTTGCAGTTCTTCATACACGTCGTTGATCGGGACGCCGAGCTTCAACGCTTTGTCCTTATCCACGGCGGCGAAGAACTGCGGAACGGCGGGGCTGAACAAGAGCGCCACTTGTGCCAGTTCGGGCCGCTTATGTGCGGCGGCAAGGAACTTTCCCGTGTTACTCCAGAGATAGTCCACATCATGGCCGGCACGGTCCTGGATGAAGAAATCGACTCCGCTGGCTTGGCCGATGCCGGGGATGGCCGGTGGCGGGAAAGCGAACGCGAGCGCGCCCGGAATTCCGAAGAGCTTCCGATTTACGGACTCGATAATAGGTCCAGCCTGCAGTCCTGCAGTCATGCGCTCGCCATAGGGTTTCAAACTACAGAAGAAAAAAGCGTTACGGGGACTGCTCGTCTGCGAGAGCATACTATAACCGCCCATGCCGCTGACGTATTGAATAGCCGGTTCGGTCCTCAAAACCGCGTCTATCCTCTTCATCACCGCCATGGTGCGCTGCAGCGAGGCTGCTTCCGGCAACTGGACGTTAACCATAAACCACCCTTGGTCCTCGTCCGGCAAGAACGAGAGCGAAAGCGTTCTGCCCAGCCCTCCTGCAAGCACGACAAAGCCCGCCATGATGATCAGTGCGAGACCGAGCTTGTGGACAAGCAGGCGGCAGACTCGAATGTAACCGTTCTGCGCGTGGTCGAAGCCGGTATTGAAGAGCCCAAAGAGAAATTCCAACGGCCCGCGTCGCCTTCCCACTCTGGGCCGCAGCATCATCGCGCCGAGCGCGGGGCTTAGGGTTAGCGCATTGAAAGCCGACAGTAGTACCGAAAAAGCGATGGTGAGGGCGAACTGCCGGTACAGCGACCCGGTAAGTCCGGTCATGAAGCCGGCGGGGATGAACACGGCCGACAACACCAACGCGATGCCCACCAAGGCGCCGCTGACTTCGTCCATCGCCTCGATCGCCGCATCTCGCGGTGAACGGCCTTGTCCAATCTTGGCTTCGATGGCTTCAACTACAACGATGGCGTCGTCAACCACCAGCCCAACCGCCAGGACGAGGCCCAAAAGCGACAGCGTATTGATCGTGAAGCCAACGGCAGGGAAGAACATGAAAGCGCCGACCAGCGACACCGGGATAGTCAGGATCGGAATCATGGTCGCGCGCCAGCTTTGCAGAAAGATGAAGACCACCAGCACCACCAGGACGATCGCTTCCAGCAGAGTCTTGATGATTTCCCGGGCTCCTTCGGTCACTGGCACGGTCGTGTCGAGGACCAGCTTCTCCTGCATGTCCTGCGGAAACCGGTGGGCGAGTTCGGCCATCCGCGCTTTGGCCAGTTTGGCGGCCTCGAGCGCGTTGGAGCCGGGGTTCTGATAAAGCAGCAGAAAGGCGGCGGCTTTGCCATTGATAAGGGATTGCTGGGTGTAAATCTCGGTGCCCAATTCGATGCGCGCCACGTCGTTGAGCCGCACGAAGGATCCATCGGCATTGGCGCGGACGATGACGTTCCCGAATTGCTCGGCATCCAACAATCGCCCCTGCGCGCGCACGGTGTAGGTGTATTGCTGGCCGGGCGGAGCCGGCTCGCCGCCGATGGTTCCCGCAGGATTCACCACGTTCTGAGCCGAAAGCGCATTTACCAGGTCTGTGACGGTCAGTTGCAGTTTAGCCAGCTTGTCGGGCGCCACCCATACCCGCATGGCATAATTGCCGGCGCCCATGATCTTCGCCTGGCCAATGCCCGGGATGCGCGCGAGTTCGTCCTGGAGGTTGATCGCGATGTAGTTGGCGAGAAAGTTCTGGCTCCAGGTTCCATGCGGCGACGTTATCGCAATGACGAGCAGCGGAATTCCCACGGTTTGCTGAGTGACAAGGCCGTAATTGTTGACCGCAACCGGGAGGCTGGAACTCGCCTGCGACAGCCGGTTCTGCACCTGCACCTGATCGAGATCGACATTAGTCCCCACCCCGAAACTGACCTGCAGCGTCGTCGTGCCGTCGTTGCCGTTAATCGACTGCATGTAGATCATGTTCTTGGCGCCGTTGACTTGCTGCTCGATGGGCGTGGCGACCGACTGCTCCATCGTGAGCGCGTCCGCGCCGGTATAGGTGGCGGTAGTCTGGATTTTCGGCGGCACGATGTCCGGGAACTGCGCGATCGGAAGCCGCACGACCATTACGGTACCGGCGATCACGAAGAAAATCGCGGCTACGATCGCGACAGTGGGCCGATCAATAAAGAACCTTGACATGAGGCTACTCTTGACTGACTGAGTGTGGGCCGGCCGTAGGGGTTCCTGAGATGAGCGGCGTCTGTTCAGTGGCCAGCACCGGCTTCACTTCCATTCCTTCCTGAACTTTCTGCGCCCCGTCGATGACGACGTGGTCCCCCGGCTTTAGCCCCTCTTCAATCGCCCACCAGGAGCCGGTCTTTATGCCGGCGGTCACCATGCGGACCGTTACCTTATTGTCGGTGCCGACCACCGCGACCTCGGATTGCCCTTGGATGGAAGAGACGGCGGTCTGAGGAACAAGCAGCGCGTTGTGCTGGACTTCGGTCTGTGCGCGGACCTTGGCGTACATGCCCGGACGGAGGACGTTTTCTGGATTGGGAAACAGGGCCTGCATCATTATAGTGCCGGTCTGTATATCCACCTGTCGGTTGACCGCATAAAGCCGGCCCGGATAGCTGTACAGGGAACCGTCGTCGAGAATCAGTTCAATTCGAGGCGAAGGCTTGGCATGCGCCTCTCCTAGGGCATTGAGCTGAGCGGCGAAACGAAGGTACAGCTTTTCGCTAATCGGAAACGACACTTTAATCGGATCGACATTCGAGATGGTCGTGAGCAGGGTGGTGGTACTCACCAGATCGCCGACCTGGGCCTGCGCGATTCCGGCAACCCCCTCAATAGGTGAAAATACTCTGCACCACTGCAGGTTGAGCCTGGCGTTTTGCACCGCCGCTTCATCGGCCTTAACCTGGGCGGCACTCGCTTGCGCTGCTTGAGTGGTGTTGTCAAATTTCTGCGCCGGAATCACCGCCTCCTGGTACAGCTTCGTATAGCGCGCGAGATCCTGTTGGTCTTTTTTAAGTTCTGCCTGAGCTTGCGCAAGATTGCCGAGCGCCTGACTGAGGGTAGCCTGGTATGGGCGATCGTCGATTTCAAACAGCAGTTGCCCGGCATGGACGCGGGAGCCGTCCTTGTAATCCTGCTTGAGCAGATAGCCTGAAACCTTCGGCAGAATGTCAGCATTGACGAATCCGACAGTTGTGCCGACCGCTTCCTGATAAATTGGCACGTCCTTCTGGACGGCCGTCGCGACCATGACTGTCGGAATCGGCGGGGGCGCATTGGAGGCTGCCGGCGGGTTTTTACAGCTGGTGGCAGCTAGACCAAACATGGCCGCTACCGCGGCGATGACTATACAGCGGGGTCCTCGCGGACCGAGCCCGCGTGCGCCACGCCCCCCTGTCATCACCCTATGCATATGCAATCTCCCACGGCGTCGACGCCCGATCCTCTGCAGCAGCCCTTCCACCGCCAACAGGATTCGCATCGAACTGAACCCTCTCAGTGCCTGACACGGCAGGTGACGATTTCTTCAAAAGCAATGCCTGCTTCTCTAATCGATGCGATCGGTCACTTTGTATCACCGAAATAGCGTAGACGACAGCCGAGCCCATAGCACCGCGGTGTCGCTGGCCAGATCGGATACAGTTTGCTGTCGCCAACGGCACCAGTATCGGACTCCTTGCATTCTGAAACCCGCGCAAGAGGAGAATCGTTTGATTCACTCAATGCCGGTGCTTTTCAACATGACGATGTCCACATTGCCGCGGATAACGACTCTGTCTAACCAGGAAGTCAAGAAAGGTAGAAGGATGAGAGAAGCGGGCCGCAGTCGAAGGTAAAGAAGGCAATGCGGGGAATCGCACTGGTCGCGAGCGTCCGAAACTGCGCTGCTTCATCACAAATTTTCAGCAAGTCCGATACGGCTTGCGCACTAGAAATCAGGATTCAAGATGAGAAATACTCTGCGATTGCTACTGACTTGGATTCGCTAAGGCAGAGCGACCTGGCGAGAGACCGTGGACCGCGATTTGACCGTATCCGATAGCCCATAGTGTAAGCTGAGGCCAAAGACCGCTGTAGGAATTGCAGCCACGTAGTTGAGGACCTCGGCCACGTCTTCCGGATGGGCCGGCTTCTTCCTCCAATGCGATTGGGGGCTCTGGCGGCAAGGGGTTCGGGATGAACGCGCGATAACCGATGGGCTGCTTGATGTAGCGTCCGGAGCGACAACTGTGAGCCCGATCAGGCTCATCTATCGCCTTCCTGGCCTGTGTCGTTATTTTCGCCACCGAAAGTTAAAGCGGGACCCCCAATGCCGTTGTTATCGGAAACGGCCCATTTCCGATAATATCTACCGGGTCAAGAAGCCGGCAGGCCTCAATTCAAAATACCCTGGTCCTTCTTGCGCATAGCCTCGGGTGAGCCGAACATCGGTGCGCATAACCCGCTCAATCAAGGCATCGAAGACACAACGGAGAGGATTGGCCGCGCACTAGGCTGCTACTGGCTTGAGGCTCAGCGCGCCGAAGCCGGGGGCGGCCATCATCAAGCTCTTCCTCCCTCCCCCGCGCTCGATCCGGGCCGCCATTTAATTCGGGAGTGAGGCGTGACGCTGCGGACGTCGTTGCTCAAGGCCGGATCGTCGCACCATCGGAAGATGTGCGACAGCCAGCATCGTCGGTGTATCTTGTGGCCGGCGGGAACCCAGGACTCGATCCCCTCTGCGGAGATGCGGCAGAGTTTGCGCAGAAGTCGGCACCATCCTCATAGGGGACCGAGCACATCATCGCCTAATCCGAGCACCCGGTTGTTTAGTTTCTAATGATCACTGAATGCAGCTCTGGTTGGCAGTCGAGAACGTGTTATTGAGCCAGAAATCGCCGTTGCATCCCACGCTCGTGGAGCTCGTGCCCTGGAACAGGTCATCGGTGCTGTTCCCGGTAGCGTCGTTGCCCACGATATAGTTGCCGGGCGCATTGACCTTCACCCGGATGCCGATCCCGTTGCTGGTTACCCGGTTGTTGTAGATGAGATTTCCGCTGCCGCCTTCGATAAAAATCCCTTGGCCTGAATTAGTTGCCGCGATCCCATAGACTACGTTTCCGCTTGATCCCTGAATATGAATGCCAATGGCGCCGCCGCCAAAGAACTGTTGCTGGAAGTTGAGCATAGGTTCATCGCTGGTGATGTAATTATGGCCTCCGCCGTTGATCCAAACCGCGGCGTCTCGGCCTTCGACACCAGGATTTAGGCTGTTGCCTCCAGCGTATTGGCTGCCGCTGACATTATTGAAATAGATGCCGTAGTTGACGTTGCTCGTACGGGTAGGGCAGTCATTGGAATTGCCAAACCGGGCGCCATTGGCGTCGTCCTCGATGCCGACGTTGAAGCCACGGATAATGGGGCAGAACAAACCCATGGCAAAGTTAGTCGCCCCCGACAAGACGTGGATCCCTGCTCCTGTCCCGGCGCCCTGAATTGTCTCTTGTCCACCACTTTCCAGTGTTACATTGGGCGCGGTTATCGCGAAACAATCGCCGCCGCTGGACGTAAACGTAGCCTGACCGCCTGGGCTTAAACAGTAATTTCCAGGCGCGGAAATTGTTCCGCACTTCGTAACAGGAATGCAACTCTGAGCCGCGGCTAAGGACGGGATGGTGATCAGGACGAGAGTTAACCACAGCCGAGCTTTCATATTATTAGACGTCCCTTCATTGAATTTAAACCTAAAACTCGCATTTCTCCGAAGGTTGTCAAGCTTTGGCTATGGTAGTCTATTCTTTAGTTGGTTTTTTTCTTGTAAAACCGTCTATAAAGCTCGATTCTTACCTTTAAGACCTGATTTCACTTGCTTCGATTACGAGACAAAGCGCTACTGCTCAGCACCAGTAGCTATCTTAGGCGTAACGTTGAGTGGTTAACTGAATGACAGCAGTGAGCACACCCTGCGCCATTCATTAAGTATTCGCGCAATCGTATTGT
Source organism: Candidatus Binataceae bacterium (assembly GCA_024281015.1). Lineage (GTDB taxonomy): Bacteria > Desulfobacterota > Binatia > Binatales > Binataceae > JAMXLL01. The sequence goes on along the minus strand of JAMXLL010000142.1, from coordinate 7,153 downwards.
GCGAAGGCAGATCCAATCACGTTGGTGGTTTCACGATCCTCGCGTTCACCTGGGACATTAACGGAGTGTTCACTTCCGGCGCCGCCCCACCACCAGGCGTGTCTCTTCCTGGGTGGTCTGTGGATTTGAGTAGTTGGTCATGTCCATAATTTCTTCGAGGTGTGCGTGAATCGACTCCGCAGTGAATTCCTCCTTCGAGTCGGCACGCCATCCGGGAGCGAGCGCGAGGATTGTGCGGGAAACAGTGCCGCCTCCCACGGCGAACATCTCGTGATTGAGGCGGCACCGCTCCGAGCACAAGTAGAGCACCAACGGAGAGATGAAGTCGGCGCTTAGCTTTTCACGGTTGCGCTCCTCGACCGCCTGCTCCGTCATACGGGTGTATGCGTTGGGTAGAATCACATTGGAGTAGACTCCATAGGGCGCGCCAGCCAGCGCCATAACATTGGCCAATCCCACCACTCCGGCTTTAGCCGCACCGTAAGCCACACCATCGGCGCTGCCGCGCATTCCGCCCGAGGAGGAGGTAAAGACGAAACGACCGTAGCGCTTTTCCTTCATGACCGGAAAGGCCGCCGTCGAGAGATAATACGAGCCGCTCAAATGAACCCCAAGGTTCTTTGCGAAGTCGTCCGGAGTATGGTCCATCAAGCGCTTGAAGAGCAGGATGCCGGCGTTATTGACTACGATATCCACCGTGCCATAGGCGTCGAGAGCAGTTTTGAGGATTGATTGCGCGCCTTCAGGTGTGGCCACCGTGTCATAATTCGGAACTGCTTCTCCACCGCCAGCCCTGATTTCTGCCACAACGTTATCGGCTGCTGCCCGGCTCGCCCCTCTCCCGTCAACCTGTCCACCGAGGTCATTAACCACTACCTTGGCGCCACGCGCCGCCAGCAAGCGGGCGTGAGAACGGCCCAGACCCGCACCCGCTCCGGTGACAATTGCGACGCGTTCGTCTAAACGAATTTCGTTCGACATGACGATTCTTCCTTCTGTCGTTTATCTCCCTGGCCCAAGCGTTCTAATCAAAACTTGCGACGACCCCGTACGACTGAGTCGCGAGTAGGAAGGCAGTACTAACGAAATTCAGGCACACTCTCGCGCCCTACCAGCCGGCGAACAAAACCTAACTCTCAGGAAACGCACTGAAGCCAAAATTCGAATATCGCGAGTGGGCCGTACGAAGGTCCTTCCACACTGATTCCACGATGAATCAGTCGAACTTGAATACTTTCAGTGCGTTCTCCCGCAGATAGCAGCGACGCGCGTTCTCGTTCAGCGGCACTTCCCAGCCTTCGCGCGCGCAACGCTCGAGAGAAATGAGGGGATGATCACTGGCCCACATCAGGCGATCAGGTCCGCGCTTGTTAGCTACATTCCACAATTCTGCAGGAATATACTTGGGTGCCCAAGCCGACGTAATCAGGTAAAAGTTTCGATGCTTTTGCAGCATCGCCACGATTTCGTTGGTCCACGGATGTCCCAGATGGCATCCGACTACGGTCAGCTCTGGAAACGCCAGCAGGACTTCATCCAGTGCCATCGGATGTTGCATCGACGCGGGGCGCAGCGGCCCGGGCACGCCAACGTTGATCTTGATGGGAATGCCGAGCTCAACGCATTTCGCATAGATCGGATAATAACAAGCGTGATTGGGCGGCAGACCCACCAACGAGGGCATTATCCACGCCGAGCGAAAGCCAAATTCGTTCACCGCTCGCATCAGCCAACGCACCGCTCGCATCATGCCGGTCGGATCGAGGCCGAAGCAGGCATGAAAGCGGCCCGGATACTCACGCAGGATCTGGGCAACGCGGACACAGATTTTTTCGTAAGTCTCGTCCGAGATGCCCTGGCCGACCGAATAAGGACTCGGTGCCAGACGCATCACTCCGGCAGTCATGACGCCACGTTCGACGCCGGCGGCGTCCATATCACGTATCAGGTCTTCGGGGGTAAATCCTTGCCTGACCTGATCGCCCGGTTTGAACCATTTGTCGATATTCGGATCGAGCTGGCGGATCGGCTTTTTTGCCAGGGGCGGCACCTGAAGGAAAGCATCGATTAGCTTGTAGGGGATCGATTCGAGGCTGGGCATTTGGTTCTCCTCGATTTACGCCGGACTTGATTCAGCGGGGTAGCTTGAGCACGCGTTCGCCGATGATGTTGCGTTGAATTTCATTGCTACCGCCCGCGATAGTGCCGCCTCGCGCCGTTATTGTCCGCTCCAGCCATTTACCGCCGTCTACCGCGAGCGGCTCGCCTCGGTCAAACTGCGCATACGGCCCCAATAGTTCCATCGCGAACATCTGGATGCGGAGATTCAATTCGGTGCCGGAAAGCTTGAGCGTGGAGCTTTCGGGCCCTGGCGGCTGTCGTTTAAGGCGCCGCGTTATGCCTCGAAAGGCGTTGTACTTGATAGCTTCTGCTTCACAAGCGAAACTAGCGAGTTGCTGGCGTACGGCCGCGCTCTCCCAGGCCGGAGTGCCGTTGATACTGATATCGCGGGCCATCCGCGCCAGATCTCGCACCAGGTTGGGGTACTGGCGGCCACCGAAATTCCGCTCAAATGCCAGTGTGGTAGTCGCGACGCGCCAGCCGTCGTTCCTTTTGCCTACCAAATTTTCCTTCGGCACCCGGACATTCTCGAAGAAGACCTGGTTGAAACTGACCTGGCCGTTGATTTCCACCATCGGCTGCGTAGTGATGCCGGATGTCTTCATATCAACCAGGATGTAAGACAAGCCGCGGCTGCCCGGCTGGGTTGGATCCGTGCGGCACAGCAGAAACATCCAATCGGTGCGATGTGCCTGCGAGGTCCAGATCTTTGATCCATTTATAATGAAGTAATCGCCTTCTTCGAGCGCCAGCGTGCGCAGCGAGGTCAGGTCTGAACCGGCGTTGGGTTCCGAGTAGCCCTGACACCAGGTTTCTTCGCCCGAAAGAATCCTGGGGATGAATCTCTTTTTCTGCGCTTCGGTGCCCCACTGAATTAAAGTTGGTCCTGTCAGGGCCAATCCTGCCCCAATGTACGGCACGTTGGCGCTGAAGCGCGCCAACTCCTCATGAAAGACAACCGCTTGCATCACGTCCGCGTCGCGGCCGCCGTATTCGCGCGGCCACGCTATCCCGATCCATCCGCCAGAATGCAGCTTCCGGTACCAAGCCTTGCGCTCTTCCCATTCCCGGTCGCTGGCGACCGTGATGGTATCGTAAGGCGGGTGCCTGTGCCTGGGCGCGTTGACTTCGAGCCAGGCACGGATCTCCTTGCGGAACTCTTCGGCCTCAGGCGGGTAGTTGAAATCCACAGCTCACCTCACGAGTGATGCTGGATCGCAGCATTAGCCGTGCAGGGCACGCTTGAGGGCGTTATCACGGTCGGTCTTGAATTGCTTCGAGACCCTTGCAGATGGGGCGAAGACATCGAATCCATGGAACGCCCCGGGATAAACGTGCAACTCGGTCGCGACGCCAGCCTGGATGAGACGCTGTGCATACTCGATATTCTCGTCAACAAAGAGGTCGAGCGCGCCGACCGAAATATAAGTGGGCGGCAGATTTTTCACATCAGGAGCTCGCGATGCTGCCGCATATGGCGATACGTCGGGCCCGCCACCATCCCGCCCCAGATAGGCTTTCCACCCGAAACGGTTGCTCTCGCGATTCCACACTCGCGGGTCGGTGATCGCGTAGCTCGCTGGTGTAACGTTACGATCATCGATCATCGGGTATATAAGAAGCTGAAAAGCGATCGGCACTTCTTTGCGGTCGCGGACGAGCAAGGCCAACCCCGCGGTGAGGCCACCCCCTCCGCTGGGACCGCCGATAGCGATGCGGGAGGGTTCAACACCTAGTGCACTGGCATGATCGAACAGCCACTTTAACCCCGTGTAGCAGTCCTCGACTGGTGTGGGAAATGGATGTTCCGGGGCCAGGCGGTAATCGACCGATACGGCCACGCAACCAATTCGCGTGACCATTTGTTTCATCAGCCGATCGTCTTGCTCGATGTCCCCCATCACATATCCCCCACCATGAATCCAGTACAGCGCGGGAAGCTTGCTGGGGCGGTTGTCGGGCTGATAGACGCGGACCCGCACAGCAGGTTCGCCCCGCGCACCGGGGGCAAATTGATCCTGGCTGGTTACGCCTTCTACCGCGGGCAGGTTCGCCAAAAGTGCGGTCACCATTCTTTTCATCTTGGGACGCGCGGCTTGAATATCATTGAGGTCGAGCCCACGATCAGCCGGCAACTTCTCCATCACACGTCTCAGCTCGGGGTCTAATTGATCGATGAAGTTCATCGTTGAACCTCCCTGAGTAGAAAAACCATCGATGTGGCGAAGGTTATCGCACGATTCAGCGACGACATGAAAGTCGAAGAACGTAGCGGAGAGTTTTGAGCTGCCGGGCATTGCAGAGTTCCGCAAAATCGCCGCAGTGCTCGCATGCAGCACCAAACCAGCTCGTTAAGCTGCGTGAATTCGGCCAGTGTAGTGGTGTTGCAAGTAGTCACCGGGTCACTATGGTAAATTCATTACCTCGACCCGCAGCGAACGGCAGTGGTAGCGATAGATAGCCATTCCCCGGGTTGCGGACGTAGTCGAGATATCCACCCGATTGCTGCAAGGCATTATCGCCAATTACAACTGCGCCATTGCTCAGGTGAGGCTCCAGGAGCTTGAGGACAGGCAGGTAGAGGCTGAACGCACCGTCGAGGAACAGCAAATCCACGTCTCCGTCGATACTATCTTTCAACGTTTCGAGAGCGTCGCCAATGCGTATTTCCACCAGGTCTGCCAACCCGGCGTCGTTCAGGTTTGCTTGAGCGCGCCTCGCTTTGGTGGGCTCCAGCTCGCTCCCGATCAAATGGCCACCGCCGCCGTCCCGAAGTGCGCAGGCGAGATGAATAGTTGAGATCCCGAATGACGTGCCGAATTCTACGATCCGCTTGGCCTTACGGGCGCGAGCGCACATGTAGAGGAATCGGCCGAAGTCAGCGGAGACGTTCAAGAAGTTGTCCGCGTATGTGCGATACAATGCCCGATAGTCTTTCGCTTCTGCTTTGAGCAGTTCCTCCAGGGCTACCTGCCGATTGCGAAAGCTTTCCATGAGCGGTCGATCCGCGCGCGCAGCTTCCTGGTACAACCTTCCAAGAACGGCTGCGACCGGATCGGTAGTCAGTGAATCCATAATCTAAAATCTAAGCTCCTTGTCAGCTCCGCGGCGCATATGGGTCCTCCCCAAATATACGCCCTGCCAAATCCTTGCCTGCCGTTTGGAGCTTGCCGCGATGACGGGGGCTGTCGCAAGGCTGGCGGGTCGAGCTTTTTTCTTCGCCCGCTTCCTCAAATGATTCGGGCAGCTGTTTGCAAAATCTTGTCGCTGTGGTCCATAAAAACCCGTACGACCACTCGGCGGGAGGCGGTTTAAAAATGGCAGGGTTAGTTCAAGGAAAAATCGTGCTGGTGACCGGCGGCGGATCAGGTATTGGCCGGGCGACGGCATTGAAATTGGCGCAGGAAGGGGCGACCGTGATGATCGCCGACTACATCCTCGAAGGCGGCGAGCGCACGGTAAAATTAATAAAAGATAATGGCGGTACCGCCAGCTTCGTCCAGGCCGACGTGTCGGTTGCCAGTCAGGTCGAAGCGATGGTTGCCAAAACGCTGCAGACCTACGGCCGGCTCGACGGCGCCTTCAACAACGCCGGAATCGAGGGCCGAATGGCAACCACGGTTGACACCAGCGAAGAAAACTTCGACCGCACGATCGCTATCAACCTCAAGGGCGTCTGGCTCTGCTTAAAGTATGAGATTCCGCAGATGCTCAAGCAGGGTGGTGGCTCGATTGTTAACACCGCGTCTGTCGCCGGCCTGGTTGGCTTTGAACGGCTGCCAGCCTATGACGCGTCCAAGCACGGCGTGGTCGGCCTAACGCGCACGGCGGCACTCGAATATGCAAGCAAGAACATTCGCGTGAACTGTGTCTGTCCGGGAGTGATACGCACGCCGATGGTCGAACGAATCATTGATACGGGCGGTTTCAGCGAACAGGAGCTTAACGCTGGCGAGCCGGTGGGACGAATGGGCCAGCCGGAAGAAATTGCGCAGGGCGTGGTCTGGCTGCTGTCCGATTCAGCTTCGTTCGTGACCGGCCATCCGATGACAATCGACGGCGGCTGGGTGGCGAGGTAACTTCAAAATGCTGAGGTGCCAGAGCCTCTGTCGGCAAGTGCACGCGGCGGCCGCACGAGGTCTTTGATAGAACGGCACTGCGAAAGCCCTACATAAGCGTTGCCAAACGGTAAAGACTTGCGGCTATTTCTGCAGCAACACGATCGCCGCCGCCGCGAGGCCTTCGCTACGACCGAGAGCACCCAGGCCCTCAGGATTTGACGACTTGATGTTCAAGCTGAGCGGATCGACGCCGAGCACCGCCGCGAGTCTCGCTCTCATAGCTTCAAGATGGGGAGCGAGCCGCGGCCGCTGCGCGAAGATCGTTATGTCAGCATTGGCCAAGGCCCAACTCGCGTCCGTCGCACGTTTCCATACCGAGGCTAGCAAGACGACACTGTCGGCATCCTTATAGGCGACCTCCGTATCCGGGAAATGTCGGCCGAGGTCGCCTTCGCCCAGCGCACCCAAAATTGCGTTGGCGAGGGCATGCACCGCCACGTCGGCGTCCGAATGACCCTGCAAGCCGTGAGAATAAGGGATCTCGATTCCGCCGAGCACCAAACGGCGGCCCTCGACCAGGGGGTGGAAATCGAATCCCTGTCCTACCCGAAAAATCATCGGGTTAAATGAAACCAACCAGATTGACAACGGGCCATGGCATATCCAAGCTTTGCGGCATATGCCGAAATTCTGGAAGTGGCCCCGGTTCTGGATTGCTCTGGTGCTGGCTTTGTGGCTGATATACGTGCTTAACGGCAATCTGGAGACAGCCGTTACGATATGGTTGATACCTTTGTGGCTGCATCCGATGGTCCACTTATCGTGGGTTATACTCGGTTCGGCGGTTTTTGGCGCCGTCCTGACACTCTTGATTCAGTTTGTGATACACAGGCGTTCCTCAAAATACGCTTCAGCATCGGCCACAACGCCCCCCTCAAGCAGCAATACCGCAGCCTGAGTACCAGCCCTGA
>JAMXLL010000141.1 GCA_024281015.1 Candidatus Binataceae bacterium | reverse complement strand
TTACGCACGAGTAGTGCCAGAAAGATGCAGATCGCTAGAACGATCGCGATTACGACAAGATATCGAGCGATTTTCGACGTTTCGCGTTGCAGCGGAGTTGTTGTGGTGTCGGTCGCCGCAACTAGCGTTGCGATCTCACCAAAGCGCGTCGACTCGCCAGTGGCGGTAACTTCGCCAAAGCCATGACCTGCAAGAACTAGCGACCCCGCATAGAACCGCGACTGTTCGCCGGCAGTGGCTATTTTCGCACGGGGCTCCGACTCCCCTGTGAGCTGCGATTCATCAACCGTGAGATTGGCGACAGAGGTAACGACTCCGTCCGCGTGCAACACGTCGCCCGCTCGAATCACCAGCAAATCACCAGGCACAATTTCAATGGACGGAACTTCGAGCTGGATGCCATCGCGAATTACCAAAGCTGTCGGCGCAAGCGCTGAGCCCAGTTTCTTAAGTGCGTTCCGCGAGCGCGCCTCCATCACTACGTCGACGCTCAAGACTGGAATAAGCGCGATGGCTAGCACGATTCCTTCGTGCGGATCGCCGAGCCAAAAGTAGAGCGCAGCAGCTAGCGCCAGCATCAGGGCCATCGGGTCCGCTACCGTGCACAAAAATTCCCGAAGCGAGGCCATCTTGTCGGCACGAACCAAACGATTCGGGCCATACGTGCGCAGACGGGTTCTTGCTTCTTGCGTGCTGAGGCCCGTAGACCCTGATAGTGTTTCAGCACCCGTTTTGTCTGATGCAGTTAGCTTGGATGGCGCCATCATGTTGTGGTTTTTCGCAACAATGCGTCTGATTGATCTTCTGAAAACAGCTCGGAAGTTTACCGCTCCTGGAAGTACCTACTGGATCTCACGCAAGGAATCTCGGAAGCGGCAACGTCAAAGGCTTTTCTCCCGCTATGGATGCAGAAAAGTATCGGTGCCTGGAGTGCGTATGGCGGCGGCTACTGGATCGATCCCGGCGCCCACAATCAAAACTGGTGGTTTACCGGACTGGTCGTACATGCGAGCTCGCTGCACGATTCACCCTGGCGTTGAGTTCATTCATCGGACGTCGCAAACCGTCGGGGGGCTCCCTAGCTCGGACTAGATTTTGGTCTGATCTGGGGTCGCTGGTGCGAAGGCATTAACCGAAACCGGTTTTTCATGGGGTCAATACTTCACCGCATCCAGGCAGGGCAACCTGACATCTAACGCTTCAAGCTTATCCGTTTATGCTAGTTGCACTTCCGGTTCTTGTCCGCGGTCAATCTGCAGTTAGGAATGACAGCACGGTTGCGGAAGGACTATCCGGTAGGTTGTTGGGTTTCGCTAATCGCTTGAGACCGGGATCCTAGCGCAAGGGCGATATCACGCAGCCAGGTCGCTGTCGAGAGTTCATCATCGGCGAGGAGTCTCAACGCCTGCTGGGATTCAACATCCGCTTTCAACATTGATGCAAAAGCCAGGATCGGAGCCACAGCCTCCTTCGGATCTTGGGTCAGTCCCACAAGGGAGGCGAGTTTATCAGCATCACTAATTTGAGCGTTGGCCAGAATTTCGACCAGCCTGCTGCCATGCTCAGTTGCGACTGAATGGAGTTCGCCGCCCAGTTCATGCGCACGTCGAGCCAGTATCCTCGCGTGACCACCATTACGTTCAGCGATCATAATCAATCCGGTGCGCAGTCCCGCTGTTCGGCAGACTGCAGCCCATTTCGCAAAGGCGACCGCCGCATCCATCTGCGTCGCGTGCAGCTCGTCAAAGAAGCTCAATAGAGCATCCCGCTCGGAACGGTAGTGCTGCCCGAACGCCTCGAAGCCGGGATTCTCGTCTGTACCAGCCACTGCATGCTCTAGCCTGGTCATCTCCTCGTCAAATGCCGCTTCACTCATGAGCCCGCTGCGGTAAGCACGCAGTAGCTGTTTGATCTCGAAATCGCGATTCATCCGTCATCTCTCACTTTCGGCTGAGTGCTTAGGCACGAGAGCATTAGCCATGCCGATGCGAACAGGCCCACTTATTACTTGGCTCGAACAGTAGTACAGGGCACTTCGAATAATGATGTGCCCAACTGTATCCATCGGATACGGCACAAGTGTGCGAAAAGCGACGGCTCCTCCCGGTTACGTTCTGGCTGGCAACCATTGATGGAATGCGCTCAATCTCATGTGAATGAAACCTCAAGTCTCCGAAGCGTGGCACACTTGCTGCTCCTTAACCTGTTGAATCGCAGATATGCGCCCACCCGAATGAAAGCGGTGAATTCAGCACGAAGAAGGAGGGTTTTGATCCAATGGCAGACCTGAGCTTGTGGAGACCGTTTCATGAACTCGAACGCTGGCGTCGAGAGATGGATCGTGAGTTCGGCCGGCACTTCGGGAGAGTGTTTCACGACGTTGAGCCTGGAGAGCTTGAGGGATCCTATCTCCCGGCTATCGAAAGCTACGTCAAAGACGGCAACCTGGTGATCCGCGCCGATGTTCCCGGCCTAGAGCCCAAAGATATTGAACTGAGTGTGCTCGGCAACGTGCTCACTATCAAGGGCGAACGCAAGCAGCGAAACGAAGTCAAGCAAGACGAGTACATCAGGCGAGAGACTTCTTATGGCTCGTTCGAGCGGCGCCTTACCCTGCCTGAAGGAACCGAAGCCGGACGGATTAAGGCCAGCTTCAATAATGGTGTCGTTGAAATAACGATGCCGGTGTCGAAAGAGTTGACGGCAAAGAAAATACCGCTGGAAGCAACTCCCGAGCCCTCTGTTAAGCCCGCCCGGTAGGCATGGGGACAGAGTAACTCATCATGGAGCCGTGAACAGAACTTCTCGTCTCCACGATGCTTCTGACTCGTCTGGTCCTGCTGGACGAGCAACGTTCGCTCGAGGGAGTTGATCACGTAATGGCATCCGTCTTCAAAAAGATCCTCTGCCCAATAGATACAGATGATAGTGCGCCGAGCGCACTTACTCTCGTGGCAGACATTGCCCGTGAAAATGGCGCCGAGGTCCACGTTCTGCACGTTGTTCCCGTGATATTGCGAGGCGGAGACGTGCCGGTTTTGGTAAAGCTAACTCGAGAGCAACAGGAAACGGCAAAAGCCGAAATTGCACAGCTCGCTTCCAGGCATCTGGGCGATGTGCGGTGGATCGCTGAAACAGCCATTGGTGAGCCGGCACCGATGATCGTTTCCACAGCGAAAAAGTTACCTGCCGATCTTATTTTGATGGGCACCCATGGGCGCCGAGGCTTCTCGCGTTTCTTCTTGGGCAGTATCGCCGAAGTAGTGATGCGTGAAGTTACCTGCCCGGTAATGATCACGAAGACTTACCCGATGAACCGGCTTCTAGTCGCTCATTGGATGACATCTCATCCGATCACAATTACGCGCGAGGAGAGACTTCCTCACGCTGTAGAATTGATGCAACAGCACAGATTCAGGAGTTTGCCTGTTGTCGATAATGGCAAATTGGTGGGCATAGTCACCGACCGTGACATCAGAACCAACTTGAACCGTCTCGAAGCTATCGAGGTAGGAAAGGTGATGACCACCAAAGTTATAGCAGTAAATCCGCATACCTCCATATGGGACGCTGCGCGGTTGCTCAGTGAGAGAAAAATCGGCGCGGCGCCGGTTGTCGACGACGGTGTCCTCGTCGGCATCATTTCCACGACCGACTTGCTAAGGGCATGCAGCCAACTGCAGTAAGCACCGGACTGTGAGTCTGCAGATGAGCGGCAACGACGAATCGAAATCCAGGACTCCCGCATCTCTCGTCGATGCGATGATGGCGGCCGGATTCTATCCGCATCATCCGAGGGAAGTCGAATTCAGGCAAACACACGTTTCATATGTGTTTCTCGCCGGAGACTATGCTTACAAGATCAAGAAACCGGTCCAGCTACCATTCATCGATTGTTCGACGCTGACCAAACGGCGGAAATTGTGCGAACGGGAGGTCTTTCTCAATCGGCGGTTGGCGCCCGACATATATCTGGGGGTGGTTCCCTTAGTGATTAGTGACGGCGTCTTTTCTTCGGGTGAGATGCCCGGCAGCGGCGGCACCGTCGTTGAATTCGCCGTTAAGATGCGCCGCCTGCCCGAAGAGCAAAGACTGGATAGCATGGCGGCGGCAGAAAAGATTGGCCATCCTGATATTGACGCGCTTGCAGAACGCATCGCCGAACTTCATACCACAGCGTCCAGGAGCGAGGCCTGGCGCTACGGGGCCGCTGCAGCCATTTGGCAATTGGCGGTGGGCAATGTTGCTGAAACTGAACGAGTGCTGGCCGATAATGTCAGCCTCGATAAGCTGAAGGCAATCGAACGGTACATACGGCATTACATTTCTTCGCACTGGAAGTTTCTCAACTTAAGGGCACGTAGTGGCCGTGTCCTTGACGGGCACGGCGATCTACGTGCCGATTCGGTATATTTCACGACAGGTGGAATCAAGATCGTAGATTGTCTCGAATTCAGCGATGCCTTGCGTTGGGGCGACGCTGCCTCGGAAATAGCCTTCCTGGCGATGGATCTTGATCGCCTCGAATGTCCTGAACTTTCTGCTGAGTTGGTTCGTTCTTACGCTGAATCGACTAAGGATCCGGACCTGGTAATTCTACTGCCTTTCTACAAGTGCCATCGAGCAGTTGTGCGCACGAAGGTCGAGTTGACGGCGAGCCGTGAGGTAGATCGGCCCGTCAGCGAGAGAATCGCCTGTCGTGAAAGGGCGAGGCGCTATCTGGACCAGGCTGGCACGTATGCTGCCCGCTCGCCAAGGCCGGGGATTATAGTCGTTTGCGGCGCGCCGGGGACGGGAAAAACAACCCTAGCCAGGTCGCTGGGCGATCTTCTTGGCTTCGAAGTCGTAAGCTCAGATTCAGAACGTAAACTCCTCGCGGGTATTCCTCCAACTACCCGGATAGAAGCTCGCTACGGAGAAGGGATCTATAGCGAGGACTACAGCCAGCAGGTGTATCGCGCATTGCTAAAACAGGCAGAACAGGCTCTAAAGGCAGGAAAAGGTATTATACTTGATGCGACGTTTCGACATCGAAGAGAGCGGGAGCAGCTCGCTGTGGCTCCCTTTGGAGTCGAGCCCTTATATATCGAATGTCACGCGGATCGACATGAAGTTATCCGGCGTTTACTCGAACGGATTTCGCGGCCCAACGAGATTTCGGACGCGACTGTTGAAACCTATCTCGCGCAGCTCGACGAGTTCGAGCCGCTGGACGAAATTCCTGGCCCACGTCACATTGTTGCCGATACGACTAACGACGTCACGCCGGTGCTGGCTGAAGTGGAGCGGCAGTTCCATTAGAATGTTAGTTGGTCCAACCGATCTGGGATTTGTTTGGGAACGATAATAGTTCTGAAATCTCCTGTGTCTAGCATCGGCTCAGGGGCTTGGCGTTGCGAGTCGAGCTTAAAGCTTCCGCGCCGCTGATCAGCTCTAAAATCTCGCTCGTGACCGCTTCCTGCCGCATACGCCGTGCGAGCGTGGTTAGATCGGACGATTTCTTCCGGATATTTTGATGCGCCGCCTCCATTGTACGGAATCGAGCGAAGTTTTCGCTGAAAAAGGACTGCATTGCGGCATTCTCCAAGGCCGCGAACAGATACTCGCTAATCATCCCATCAAGTAATTGACGTGGACGAACATTTATAATTGGCGGGGATTGTGGCGACCGGGGTTTTTCCCTCGGCAGATCAAGCGGCAGAAGTTGTTGGCGCTGAACCTTCAGGGCTTGCCCTACATGCATTGCGTAAAAAAGCTCAACTCTAGCGACCTGACGCGTGCTGAACATGTGGAACAAGTCTGCGGCGACGCCATGGGCCGTCCCGGTGACACCCGCATAATGAGTGGCCATAGGGACTGCCACATCTGGCTGAAGCCCACGCTCGCGACATAGCCTCGCCGCTCGCGACCCGACCACGATAAAGAAATGTTTCTCTGCTTGTTGTTGGGAATAAGGCTCGATCTCGCGCAGTAGCTGCTGATTGAAACCTCCGCACAAACCGTGTTCGGCACCGAAGAGGACCTGTCCACCATTGGCCGCTTTCGGGGAAATTGTCTCATCCGCGGATAATAAACTTGCAGCGTCTGACAAAGCCGTACGAATCAGCTCGGAGTAACGGCCAATGGCCGCGCTCGACTTGAGCGCCTGTTGCATTTGTGAGGCGGCGATCGCGCGGATGGCCGTAACGATCTCAGCCAATTCGTCCAGCGAGCGAATCCGGGTGGTGAGCTCCCGCTCCTGTGCCATTAACTATTCACGAAGCCGAAGACGGCATCAACCGCTCGACCGTCTCCGTGATCGCAAGGATGAATGCCGCCCGTGCACCCTCGCTAAGTTCGCCGGTTTCGTTGGTCGTGCGGACGTGTTCGCCCGCACGCTCGGCGAGCCAGGCCCCGAGATTTGCCCGAAGTTCGTGCAGTTTATCCAGGGGAAGATGGTCCAATAACCCCTGTTCTATGGCGAGCAGCAGCGCTGCCTGGTGCGCCAGTGAAAGTGGCTCATATTGAGCCTGGGTGAGAACCGCACGGATTCGACGGCCATGCTCGATCACTCGTTGCGTGCGTTCGTCAACCATTCCCCCAAAACGGGTGAAAATCTCCAGTTCGAGGAACTGCGCATACTCCAATCGGAGCCTCTCGGCCAGCGTCCGGATGACGGGGGATTGTGTTTTGCCGCCAACGCGCGAGACACTTCGGCCAACATCCACTGCCGGCTTCTGCCCTTCGTGAAACAAGCGCGGCTCAAGGACGATCTGGCCATCAGCAATCGAGATCAAATTGGTCGGGATATAACCCGAAAGGTTCCCCTCCTCGGTAGAGGCGATGGGCAACGCAGTTAGCGAGCCGCCGCCACACTCCGGAGCGAGTTTCGCAGCTCGCTCCAAAAGCCGGGAATGGATGTAAAAGATGTCTCCGGGGTAGGCCTCCCGCCCTGGCGGATTGCGCAGCAACAGCGACAGTTGCCGATAAATAACCGCATGCTTGCTAAGGTCATCGATTATGAGAAGCGCGTCGCCACCGCGCTGGGAGAAATACTCAGCCATCGTGCAGGCGGCATAGGGCGCAAGCCACTGAATACCCGGCGGTTGATCAGCGGCAGCGTATAGGAAAATACATCGTTGACGTGCACCGAATCGCTCGACTGCATCGATGACCTGAGTCACGGAAGACGTCTTCTGTCCCACTGCGCAATAGATGCAAATCACCCCGCTGTCGCGCTGGTTGATGATGGTGTCGATCGCAATCGCGGTCTTGCCAGTCTCACGATCGCCGATTATCAACTCGCGCTGCCCGCGGCCCAGTGGCAGCATTGCATCAATGACGACTAACCCGGTGTTGAGGGGAGTATTCACGAAATCGCGATCGACGATCGCAGGCGCCGGCCGTTCCACCGGCTCGAAATTGGTGGCCTCGATTGCCGGTCCTCCATCGAGCGGCACTCCGAGCGCGTTCACTAACCTCCCGAGGAGTGTTTCGCCGACTGGAACGCTCGCCACGGAACCGGTGCCCCGCACCACGTTGCCCGCCTCAACCCCGTTTGCGTCGCCGAGCATCGCACACCCGATCAGGTCAGGATCGAGTGTAAGCACGATTCCCATCACCGGCTCATCAATGTTTGATCGCTCGAACATCAGCAATTCGCCCAGACGCGCCTCCGGCAAGCCGCGTACACTGGCGACGTTATCACCAAATCGCTCGACACGGCCGACTATGTCCAGCCGCGGTTCGACCTTAACCTGACCCACGAGCCGGCTCGCGTTAAGCAAACGCTGCTTGACCGATTCAGCTAAGGCGTTCATGGGGGTCCGAGCAGCTCTTTTTTCGCGGCATCCAGTGTGTCGCGCCAGCTGAAGCTTACGATGGAATGTACGAATTCCAGCTTGGCTCCCGCTATGAGCGCAGGGTCGGCTCCGAACCTGATGTCATTGGCGCCTATCCTCTTTGCTAGCGGGTCACGCCATTTAGGTTGTTCCTCAATTCGAATTGGATGTGCGGTCGTCAGCAGCAGCGGGCCCGAATCCAACTCCGCCAGCAGAGTGGAACGCTCCGTGGGTGATAGGCGGTCAAAGTAGTCAAGAGCGCGGGCGAAGAACGGATGGTCTAATGAGGGCGCTGCGACGTCACGCAACAACCGCTCAGCCAACTCAACGGCCAGCCGGGCGGATTGCTGAAACAGCTCGTCCGTTGCTGCACCACGTTCCTCCTTCAGCTGCTCAAGCGCCTGCCTTTTCAGTTTTTCGGCTTCTACGCGAGCTTGCTCCAGCATCGCTTCACGTTGCGCCGAAAGCTGCCGGCTTTGCTCTTGGAGCACCGTTTGCCGCTCCGCTTCCGTGCGAGATATCTGGGTTTGCATATCCTGCTTCAGTCGCCCGGCCGCTTCCCGTTCGGCCGAAGCCTCGCTAAGAGCGCGTGAGATCTCGTCCCTCCGGCGGGCGACCATTGCTCGCACCGGTCTGAACAGGAAATGCTGCAGCAGCCAGACCAGAATCAGAAAATTGGCGGTCTGCAGCGCGAATGTCCACCAGTTGAAGTTCATCGCGTCGCAAAGGGGTTTGCGAACAGCAGCAGCAAGGCAACAACGAGGCAGTAAATTGCCATGGTTTCAATCATGGCGAGACCAACAAATAACGTCCGCGATAAGGAACCGGCGGCTTCTGGTTGGCGCGCAATACCTTCCATCGCTGCTGCGATTGCGCGTCCCTCAGCAAGAGCGGGGCCGATAGAGCCGACCGCGACCGCCACCGCCGCGCCGATGACGCTCAACATCTGAACGGTCATCTATGAACCTCCGTTATTTCTCGAGAACGCCCAGCCCGCCGGCTATATAGACGGCGGCTAGAACGGTGAATATATACGCCTGGACCAGTCCGACGAGGATCCCGAATGCCATGAACGGGATAGGCACCAGCAGCCCGGCCAGTGCCAGGACGATTGCAACCACGAGTTCTTCACTCATGATGTTCCCGAACAAACGCATTGCAAGAGAGAAAGACCGGGTGATTTCGGAAAGGATGTTAAGTGGCAACAAGATCGGAGTCGGCTTGATATATCCCTTGAGATATCGACCAAGACCCTGAAATCGTACGCCAAAAACGTGTACCGACATAAAGATGACGGAGGCAAGCGCTGCTGAAGTTTCGATTGAAGCGGTCGGCGCTTTGATTCCCGGCACGATCCCAGAAAGATTCGCAGCGAGCACAAAAATAAATAGTGTCCCGAGCAAGGGCAGGAACGGGCCTGCGTCGCGGTTCAGCAATCCGCTTATCTGCTCCTCGATTGCGATCACAGTCGCCTCTATGACTGCCTGCCAACTACCCGCGATCAGGTGAAGTCCGCGCGTCACGAGCCAACACCCTGTTGTCAATACAGCCATTAGTGCCCAAGTTGTCAAAACGGTGCGACCGACCGGGACGATCCCCAGATGAAAAACAACAGCGGTTTCGAGCGGCGAGTGATTCACGTCCTTGCAACACCTCCCTTCCCTGTTGGAATGTTCGGTTTGAACCAAAGATCGCACCGCCGAAGAGAAGCTGTTCGCATCGTCACGAAGCCCCCGAAGCCCGACAGCAGCGGCAAAACGCCGTGACGCGCGCATGCGGTGAATGCCGCGCCGACAGCTACTATCCGCAACAGATGTACCAACAGCGTCTTCCACAGCGAGACACCGTTACAGTACAGCCGTACATTGAATCGCAGCGCGGCGAGATATGCGCCACCGAGCGCGATACCGAAGATTCCAAAAGCCGTCACGCTAAGAGCAATTGAAGCACTCACTCGCTGTTCATCCTCCTCCACACTGCCCAGAAACCAGCCGCAGCCCCCGCGAACACCAAGGCGGCGCTCCAGAACACTCCGCTGTGAAAGGTTCTGTCCAGCCAACGGCCGACGAAAGCGCCCAACAATAATGGTGCCACCATGGTCCAGCCGAACCGACCCATCATCGCTAAAGCTCGGCCGAGAGGCCATTCCCCCGTCCTGAGCCAATGTTCACGGCGCCGCTCGGCGTGCTCGACAGCCTGTTCTAACGCCCGTTTCTCACGAACCCACTCTTCGCGGTTGGCTTGGTCTCCTGTTCTCACGGCCCGCGTTGCCCCACTCTTACTCTGCTGCCTTGAACCTGAGCGGCTGGCCTTAGATAACGATGAATTTGACGAACCGCGGCGTGTTCCAGCCTGAGCGCGTCCGCTCTCGCTGAGAGCTCGGCCTCCGCGGTTTTTGTCATCACTGCGAGAATTCGATCGCGCAATTGCCCGAGATCATCGCTCACAATCGCTTCGCGAGTAGCGATCTCTACCACCCGCCCGGCGCTAACACGGAGCATCCCACCCCGAACAGCAACGTAATGCTCAGTGTTGTGCTGGTCGCGCCATCTAACCACGCAAATCGCTAGCGTGGTCAGGAGATCGGCATGTCCGCGGGCAATTCCAAAGGCACCGCTCGAATCCTCGGCACGGACATAGACGGCTTCCTGATCAACGGCGATCTCGGTTGGAGTGATAACAAACAGTCTCACTGAAATTTGCCGGGTGATTTGAGGGTCAAATGCGAGGCTTCCGTTCTCTTATTGGTAGGGGCCCGTCCTGCCGACGCTGCGTTCCTTGGCGCGGGCATCATCGAAGGTGCCGACCATATAGAACGAGCTTTCCGCCCATTCGTCGCCTTCGCCTGCCAGGATGGCTCCGCAGCCTCTGACTGTCTCCTCGATTGCAACCGATTTTCCGGCAACTCCAGTGAATTGTTGGGTCACCATAAATGGTTGCGTAAGGAAACGCTCCAGCCGCCGCGCGCGGCTCACCACAAGGCGATCCTGCGCGCTCAGTTCCTCGACTCCTAATAGTGCGATGATCTCCTGAAGCTCCTTGTAACGGGCCATCGTACTGCGCACCTCTTCCGCCACCGAGTAATGATCTTCTCCAATGACCCGCGGGTCCAGCAAAGCCGACATTGAAGCCAACGGATCGATCGCCGGATACAGACCTTCTGCGGCCATCTCGCGTGAGAGCACGATAGAAGAATCAAGGTGACGGAATGTTTCCACCACAGCCGGATCAGTGAAGTCATCGGCAGGCACATACACTGCCTGGATAGCGGTGACCGAGGCGCCTGCGACCGAAGCGATGCGCTCTTCCAATTCTGCTATCTCGGTCGCCAACGTAGGTTGGTAGCCAACCCGCGAAGGTAATCTCCCAAGCATGCCCGATACCTCGGAGCCGGCCTGCACAAAACGGAAGACGTTGTCAACCAGAAGCAGTACGTCGCGGTGGGCCACATCCCGGAAATACTCGGCGACCGTCAGCGCCGTCATTCCTACTCGCCAGCGCGCGCCCGGCGGCTCGTCCATTTGTCCGAATACCAACGCGGTGCGCCTCAATACATTCGAGCTGCGAAGTTCTGCGAGCAACTCGTGGCCTTCGCGGCAGCGCTCGCCGATTCCCGCGAAAACAGAAATTCCCGCGTACGCTTCGACCGTGTTCCGAATGAGTTCCATTATCAGTACGGTCTTCCCGACGCCGGCCCCGCCAAACATACCGGCTTTGCCGCCCCGCGCCAGCGGAGCAAGAAGATCAACTATCTTAACTCCCGTCCAGAAGACTTCACGCTTATGGTCCTGACGATTGATAGCCGGCGAACTTCGATGAATTGGCCAGCGCTCGACGTCGGGAAGGAACGGCCCCAGCCGATCGATAGGCTCGCCAAGCGCGTTGAGCAGGCGTCCCAGGACAGCCTCCCCGACCGGCACTTCGATGGGGCTGCCGGCGTCCCGAACCGAAGCCCCACGGCTGAGACCCGAGGTGCTCTCCATCGCGACCGCGCGCACAGTGTGCTCATCAAGGTGTTCCTGAACTTCGGCTATAAGACGGTCCCCCTGACTTCGAATCACGAGCGCATTTTTTATGTGCGGCAGTCGTCCCGAAGGGAAATCCACATCAATCACGGACCCGCGGATACGGGTAACCAGCCCGGGCTGTTTATCTGAAAAGTCCTTCGCAGGAAGCCGCATTGGGACACTTGGAGGAGTCAACAAAACGATGCTCTCATAGAGGCCCGGTCCCCCCGGTCGCCCCATCAAGATCACCTCAGCACCGAAGCCGAGAAACTCTCTGGGCGGCATTCAGCGCGACGCCATATAGAGCGTGGGACCCAAGACTATCATTCTTGTTGGTTTGTTCTGTATGCGGTCCTTTCGAGCTGGTACTTATTAATCTTCGCGTATAGCTTCTTGCGTGAAATTTTCAGCATCGCAGCGGCGTGGACCTTGTTCCAATCGCAAGCCTCGAGGGCTCGCGAAATGAGGTCTCGCTCAACCTGAGCAAAAGTGCCAAGCCCGGAGGCATGACTCACCGACACTCGCGGCGTAGTCGGCTTCGGCGCTTGAAGACGGCTGACGCCAGCAGGCAAGTCTTCCAACCGGATAAGAGCTTCTGTCCCGAAGGTCATTGCACTTTCGATGGCATTGGCCAGCTCACGAACGTTACCCGGCCATTGGTATCGACACATGGCTTGGCATGCGCGCTCTTCAATGCCGGAAGTGACGATGTTTCGACCAAGACGGTCATTGAAAAGGCCAATGAAGTAATCGATTAGCAGCGGCACATCGTCGAGCCGCTCGCGGAGCGGAGGCACGTTTAAGACGTTCGCCTGTAGCCGGTAATAAAGATCCTCTCGAAGATTATGAGAGCGCACTGCGGCTTCCGGATCGCGGTTAGTGGATGCAATCAGCCGCACGTCGACGGCGATTTCGTGCGTCGAACCGACTGGACGCACCGAACGCTCCTGAATGGCCCGCAAGAGTTTGCTCTGGGTCTCTGCTCCCATCTCGGTGATTTCATCGAGGAAAAGGCTGCCGCCCTCGGCGGCACGGAAAAGCCCGGGATATTCTGTGTTCGCGCCGCTGAAAGCTCCCTTCTTGTAGCCGAAGAGCTCACTTTCGATGAGATCCTTCGGAATCGCCGCACAATTGAACGCGATGAACGGCGCCCTATTCCGGGTTCCCGCTTCGTGCAGTGCTCGCGCGACCAGTTCCTTTCCGGTGCCGCTCTCGCCGACAATTAGGACCGTGCCGCTAGTTTTACTCGCCGCCTCAATTCGCTGATACAACGCGCGCATCACGGGGGTACCACCCACGATGCCATGGAACCGGCTCCGGCCATCCTGGGGCAGGCGTGCCGCCTCGCGTTCGAGCCCCTCGATCCTGATGCCGGCGGTCGCCGAGAGAGCCCGAAAATAGGCGTCGACCAGGAGGATTATCCGGATGTGGCTGAGCTTGTCGAACTTGGTATAAGTCTCCAGCGTGACCGGGGGCTCATGCGGAAACACCTTTTGGGCGGCTTCCTCAAAGAGCTGGAGTGATGCGATGATCTCTTGAAGCGGAACCCCCCGGTCAGCCAGCTCTCTACCGAGACTTCTAACGTCTTCGGCGTAACGGTCCATATTCAATTCGAGCAGGTCGTTCTTGTTCCGAAAGAGCGCCGGCTCGAAAATGCGCGAGAATTCCGCCTCCGACAGCAAACGGGCCTCGCCGAAATGCAAGGCATAGAGCTGGTACCAATTGGCCACGACTTCCGACCGCCGGTCGCGGATAGCCTTGAAGATCTCACGCATCTCCTCAAGATCTTCGTCCCACAACAGATGAAAATGACGCGGTAGGCCTGCTCGTGCAGGTGAATCGCTGTCGATGATGGCCGTTTTGGGAACTTCGGCGCTTGGCATCCGTTTAATAGTGTTCAGACGGTACCCTATGAAACATAGACCGTAACACAGCCATGCCAGTAGCCGAAAGTCGAGCTCACGCGCCTGTCATAAACATTGGAGATGTCCGCGTCATAAACAATTAAACATTTCGGCTGGGTCGGGTAGAGCCGCTTGATGGAGAACATCGAACGGGCGGGTGTGGCGGGAGGTGCGAGCCATGACTCGGCGGGAAGTGATCGACCTTAGCGAGGCTCCAGCAAGATATTCGGGAGCCTTGAAAATACCCTACCCAGGACAAGCCAGGGTTTCCCGCAGCTCACCAGATGTCGAGATCTACTATCTCCCATAATGAATCGGCGGCGTGGTTCCAACTCCAGCGCAGGTCCAGTGAGAGAACTGCCAGCCCCGACAATTCTTCGGGCAGAGGCCGTGGAAGAAAGTAGTTAGAATGGATGTCGTCATACTAACTGCCGTCAATTATT
>JAMXLL010000140.1 GCA_024281015.1 Candidatus Binataceae bacterium | reverse complement strand
GCAAATGCCGCACAAATTCGTCTCTGCGTGAAAACTGTCGTTGCTCGATTGGCGCAAGGTCCCGGAATTACCGGAAGAATTTTCAAAGGAGAAAAGTCAAAAACGCGAGACCGGTCAGATATTTAGTTCGTGGCGGAGAGAGCCAGATTCGAACCATAAGTATGGCGGTCCGTATATCTATGAAAAGTCGAGAGAATTCAGTTAGTTGGGTACCAGAGACCCACGCCGGCCGATTCATACGGAAAAGTGTCGGCATTAAAGAACTAGGCATGCGCTGCAGAACTAGAGGCTCCGCCCCGGACGCGCCCGGCGGTCCTGAAACAACCGGGCGCGCAGCTGACTATATGGGATCAGCCTAGTGGGCTCCGAACGGGTTCGCCGCCATCCCCACCACCGCGCTTGATCCGCCCCACAGTGCGGCTTCTCCTGCGGTCCCCGCGCTTATCGGGTCCGGGTCCCCATCAGATTCATTCTGCAGTAGTCTTGGTGCTTCCGATGGACTGAATCTCCATGATAGCCTGAAACTCACTGAGGTATTCGTGCCGATTCTGAGACAACCAGCGCACCACGCGAGTATTCGAGAGCAGCTTGCCGATGTACCCTTTGGCAACCGTCAAATGGAGATTGTCGACCCCATACGTCTCCTCGAATGATTTGGTCTGGCTTTGCAAGTTCACAAGCTCGCGTTCCATTCGAGCGATCTGCTCAGAGGTCACTGTTGAGGAGCCGTTTGATTGCGTGTTTTTCCGCTCAGCCAGTTGATTCTCTGACGTTGCTGCTAATAGCGCTCTCGCAAACCCAGCTGAGAAGTTGTTTTGGCCGAGCATAAGCTCTGCCGCTTCGACTTGGCGCAGCGGAACCATCTTTCGTAGGATATCGAATACTAACATTGCGCAGGGGCTATCCTTTAGGAGTTCAGTCGCTTCGGTGCAGACGCCATCGAGCATGCGCGAGCGTCGCCTCACTGATGTGATTTCCCATCCGAGCGCCTCGGCGATTTGAGCTTCAGAGACGCCACGTTCCACCGCTCGGATGATCATGCGGTGCTCTTGCACCGGCACAATGCGATTGACTTTTTTGTTGTAGGTATATGCCTCATCGTCTGTTGAGATGATGCATTCTACCTCTGTGATGCCCAGATCCTTAAGGGCTTCGATACGCAGCTGTCCGTCAAGAAGGAAATAGCGTCCGGACGTGTTTGGGTCGGGAGTGATCACCGGCAGCTCTACCAATCCAATCGCACGGATCGACCGGACGATTTGCAAATATTTTTTGGTGTCCTTTGTTCCCGGACGTAGCATCCTCAGCGGGACAAGGTCGTCGACATTAGCGACCACGCTTTCCCGCTCGAACGCTAATTTCACGCGCGGTCCAACTTCGCTATGATCGATCATGACACCCCGCCGGCAATTCGTGTTTCAAGGGCGCGCGGCATTGTTGCCAGACACTCCGCTCTAAGTAGGGTCAGAAATCCTTCATCTGCGAGCAGATCTTTTAGTGCCTCGACGAGGAAGAGCAGCTTTGCTTGCGTGTAGTCGGACTTTTTTACCAGCAGGCGGTGTTTCTCGGCTTCCCGCTGATACATTCGAATCAAATCGGTGGCCGTCATGCGCCGTGATGGGCTACGGCGACCCAATGTACTCTCAGCAAGAGTTGTACTTTTGAGCCGTCGCTCAAGTAGACGACGGATTGCAGGCAGTTTCCTACCCTTGATCTTCCCTGATTCGTAAGCGTCCATCAGAATATTTTGAACTTCGCGGGAATCGGAACGTGCAATATCAATGGCAAAGCTGAGTGGAATCAGTCCCGTTTCGACAGCCGCTATCAACCGCTCCTCGCCCCGTTCGAGGAGCGTCACGATCATGGTAACCCAATTCGATGATGCGCCGATCTTTAACGCAATCTCATCGTCTGAATAGCCGCGTTTGTGAAGGCTCCCTATCTCCTCCATCGCGTCGATTGGACGAGGTTTTCGGCGTGCGATGTTTTCGACAAGGCCTCTCAAAAGACACTCAGGCTCCGAGGCGTCGATCACCACGGCCGCGATCTCCGTTTCGCCGAGCATGCGGAAGGCTTCAAGCCGACCTTCCCCGCAAACGAGATCGTATTGAAATTTACTCACTTCCTCCCTGCGCCTTACCGTGATTGGGCGCTTGAGCCCAACCGCCTCAATATTGTCAACGATCTCTTGATGCTGCCGTCTATTGCGAGCACGCGAGCTCAGGACGTTGATCTGGGCGATTGAGATCATCTCCACCTTTCGACGTGTTCGCTTTCCCATTACGCTGCCTTCGCGATCCAAACCGGCCTCGCAAGTTCATAAAAGAAATCGAGTGCGTTGAAGCGGTAGGAGTCAAGTGCAAGGCCGTTTTCTTCAGCAAACCTTAGCTTTGGATTCTCGACATCGATTCGCGGCAGAAGGTAGTAGTCGAGTGGTGTACGATTGTTGCCATCCATGCGCACTGCAATGGTGATGTCAGGACATAGGCTAGTGTCCAGTCGTAGACGCCATCTGTATGCGCCGCTCTGTGTTTGGCGACACCGCGCGATCACCACTGATACCGAAAATTCGTTGTTGATGGAGATCAGATCATTATTTAAATCGCGCTTGACAACACATCCTACCGCGCGAAACTGACCTATGATTTCATCTATAATGCCTGGATGAAGCTTTCGAAGCAGGCGATTGATTTCGATGTAGCGATAATCTCTGCGGGGTCTGAATCCAACCAGCTGGTACGCACTCAACAGGCTGCCAAACCGCGAGCGATATGCGCTGCTCGACGGTAAACCCTCCGCTTCGTCAATGATGATTCCGGAGAGTTGCCCTTCCCGTTTGAAAAGAGCTTCGAGTGCGGCAAGCATTTCCACATCACTCAGCCGAAAGGATCTGGCCTGAATGATCGTCCGAGCGGCGTCGAACAACACCTGATCGATAATAGCGGTAAATGCGCCGTTCGCTCTAATCCACATGTCCGGATCATTGCGGATGCGCTTCCTCTTGAGCCTAAAAGAAATACGGTTCCAGACGTTGTTCCCGGCATATTTTACGTTGATAAGGATTTGATGCACAGTCCCCCGCGTCCACGGCCGACCCAAGTCAGTTTTGATACCGCGTTCGTTCAGCAGCCTGGCAATCTCGCGCTCAGGCTCTCCCGCCTCCACAAACATCCGATACATCCAGCGGACTGTCTCCACCTCTTCGATGGGGCCCGGGACTAGGACGACTCGATCCGTTTGAATACTTTTGTGTTCTCCGCGTGCAAGTTCGCTTTTGGGGTTCTTTGATTGATCGATCAGCTGCCGACGTAGTCCAAATCCGGCCGGGCCCCCTTGCCGGAAACCGCGCTCGATGAGGCGACACTGCCCCGCAAACACCTTGGCCGACAGCTCACGGCTATACTCGCCAGCCATAGCTCTCTTAACGCCTTTGACAATTGTAGAGACGGGGCTTCCATCGTTCTCGAACTGCTCCGCACAATAATGGACGCTGATGCCGGCTCGTTTGCAGATGTACTCGTAGTAAGCGCTTTCATCAGCGTCTTGAAATCGGCCCCAACGGCTCACATCGTAGACGAGTATTGCAGTGAAGTTCGCCTTTCCGCTTTGGACGTCATCGATTAGCTGTCTTAGAGCATCGCGACCAGCTAGACGCAATCCACTCCGGCCTTCATCTGCATACGTGCGGACAATCTCAATGCCGCGCCGCCTAGCATAGTCTCGAATGGCCTCAGCCTGATTTTCGGTGGAGTATTGCTGATGCTCAGTCGACATGCGCACGTATTCGGCTGCGCGCGTAGCATCCGCATTTCCTTTGCGGTCCAATCCATAATCCGATCGATTAGTTCGATGCTCAATCACCCTTACCATCCGTCCGCCACGGCTCATTGGCGCCCGGATACGCGTGTGCTGCCGGAGTCCCCGGCGTGACCGATCCGGTTCTTACCGTCTCCGTTGAGCATTTTAGATTAGGGGAGGCGGAAAGATGTTTCCGAAAAAGGGAAAGGGATTTCCGGGCACGGGCGGAACAAGAGGGGAACTCGACTATGCTGCGTCCATCGCGACGGCATTGCGAGGCGAGTTGGGCGACTCGCATCAGGCCATCAAGACCGTAATGCGATGGACCGGCGCGACCGACAGGACGGCGAAGAATTGGGTGACAGGAATAAGAGGGCCAACTGGCGAGCACCTGATATCATTGGCCCGACACTCGGATGCGGTTTTCGAAGTTATAATCCGAGCGGCGGGTCGAGAATCGCTGCTGATAGCATTGCAGTTAATCGACGCACGAGAGAAGCTCGCGGCAGCACTCGAGATCCTCGATCAGCTCGTGGCAGACGCGCCGACTCGACCAGAACCACCGAAATCGTAGCTTGGGTAATAACTCATTGATCTGCTTACAATTACGCGCCCTCTGGCTCGTCGTATCTCTTTGAAACTCCCAATAAATTCAGCCAAAGAGTGAGTGAAACAAGGTTATCTTTTAGGGGTTGGACAGAACGGCGGGACTCGCAATAGGGCCCGTATTTTGTCACGATGTCGTGGGTTGTACTTCCCCTGC
>JAMXLL010000139.1 GCA_024281015.1 Candidatus Binataceae bacterium | reverse complement strand
TTCGTCGAAGCGCGCTGGGCGGACGAGATCCACAACGAATGGATCCGAAACCTAACCACCCGCGCGCCAGCCGTTCCAATCGAACGCCTGCAGGAAACGCAGCGGCTGATGATTGACCGGACCCAATAGCGATGGTCAGTCTGCTTTATTTGCTAAATATTAGGTTTTTGTAAACGGGGAAAGTACAGCCGGAATATCAATCAGCTAATCCTGCTAACCGAGGATAGCGCGGTGCCAGCATTTGGGTCGCGGCAGCATTGACGCGCTGTCGGCGAATTGTCGGCGCGAATAACTGCTGGCTTGGGTAGCGCGTACCGGCGACTGGTCGAAATGCTGACGACCGAACGCATCGGCGTCGCCAGCGCACGGGTTGTGTCAGTCGCGCAATTCCGGTTCCCATATATTCGCGACTACCTTTGGGGCTACTCTGGTCCTTACCATAGGTAGGATGTTTATGAGTGTAGCCAAGCTTTCGGTTTCACTATCCGAGGAGTTGGTAGGGTTTGTCGAGAAGTATCGCCAAAAACACGCACTGAAGCGCCCTCAAGTCTTCGAGCAAGCGGTGAAGTTACTCCGAAATCGTGAACTAGAGACCGCCTACCGGGAAGCTAATGCGGAGATTGACAAGGCGTGGGAGAAGACCGTCGCGGACGGTCTCGCCGATGAGGCGTGGCGAGATCTACTACGCCGACTCGAGTCTTACGGTTGGCTCCGAGATCAACAAACGCGGACCTGTCTTGATCGTCAGCAACGACGCCAATAACCGCGCGGCGACCACGATAACGGTCCTGCCAATCACTTCCAACATAAGCCGAGTCTACCCGTTCGAGGTACTACTTGCTCCAAGCGGGAGCGGCCTGCCGAAACCTTCGAAGGCTCAGGCTTAGCAGATTCGCACTATTTCGAAAGCACGTATTCGCGGCGATGCTCTCGGCAAGCTTAACTCTGCGCTAATGCTGAGGGCGGACATTGCCATTCGCCTCCACCTTGATCTGTAATTTTAGGGCGGTGGCGATGTCTTACGACGTGCCACCGCATGTCAGAGGCTTTTTCTGACCGAGCTCTCGGTCTAGCTGAAATACCGACGATCTCCGCCGCTCAACTCTTAGTCTACAAGGCCAAGACTACCAGTCGCCGCCATACCGGATCCGGCGGCCGAAGAACCAGACGGCTAAAATAGATACCGCCCACAATGCGCTACTTTGCTGACGGAGGCGACTGGGCCTCCCAGGTTCCTGGAGAACCCCGATATGAACGTGCCATGCTCTTCGACCCCGGCGGGACCGTTGCGCTCGACCACTGCCGTGCTCTCGGTTTTGTCTTCCGCCAAATGGACGACGGCGACTCCCACGACTCTCCCTGAGTTCGGCGCTCCATCACGCGGCTCGCTCACTCGTTGTCTACGCTTCGCAGGATGAGGTACCCCACCACGCAAGACTCGCTTCCGGATGGCTGGTCGGCCTTGTTCGGGCGGGACTGGTTACCCGTTGGGTCCCAACGAAAGGTTTCAGGTTATCCATTCTCCTTTCCCCGGGCTTTGCCTGGCGCACCCATTTACGAGGGAAGTGACGGTTGATGCTCCTCAGTGAGCTTCGAGCAATTTGTGCAGCGCGCGCAGATCCTCACGGATTTTGCGCAATGCTCGATGAACGCCGTTGTGGACTACGCCGTGCCCTCCATCAGGGCCGGACATCACTGCAGCAGAATGAGACCGCTCTTTCGTTCTCAGTCCGGGGGCTGACCGTGAAACGGGTGTGGGCAGATTTTTGGTACCAATGAGTCCCTTTTCACGAATGAACTTCCGTGCGCCCGCAATAGTGTAACCTTCCGTATGAAGCAGGCGTTTAATGTACTTCAGCGTCTCGATATCGCCTTGCGAGTAGAAGCGATGGCGCGAGCGAGATTGCTTGGGGCGGATGCACTGGAACTGCGTCTCCCAAAACCGCAATACATATGCCTCAACGCCGACCAGTTTGGCGGCCTCGCCAATCTTAAGCGGACGCTCGAGGGAGCGATTCTGTGGGGAAGTTCGACCCGCGGGTCGTTTGGGCGCCACGGTGTTTTTCGGCACTTTGATGGCATCACCCCCCAAAACCATGGCTTTGTTACCCCGAGAGCCGGTCCTTAAGAAGGTCGCTGGCTTTGAAGGATAGCACGTAGCGGGAGTCAATGATCAGGGGGGCGCCGGTTTGCGGATTACGGCCGCGGCGAGCGCGTTTACTATTGACGATGAAGCTGCCGAAGCCGGAGATCTTCACCCTTTCGCCTCGTCCCAAGCTTTCTTTGATGATCTCCAGCACCGTATCTACCGCTTTGGCGGCGTCTTTCCGGGAGAGTCCGACCCGCTCGTAGATTATTTCCACGAGTTCGGCTTTGGTCATGTGTGGCAACCAACTCCCCCAAGCCGTACGCTGCTAGAGCCGCAACTCAGCACCTAATCGGGATCGCGCCTGCTCTATTACCAAGCCGTGGGTGCGGTTAACTTCTTCATCAGTCAACGTTCGATCCCTGGCGCGATACCGGCAGGCCAACGCGATGCTTTTTTTGCCAGCCGGGATGGCCACTCCTTGGTAAACGTCAAACAACTCAACGCTTTCCAAAAGCGGTAGATCCAAGGCCTTGATAGTCCGGACAACCGCATCCGCGGGAACATCCTCCTCCAGCACAAGTGCCAGATCACGACGGACCGCCGGAAATCGCGGCGGTGCTTGCACTCGTTGGCCTTCCTTATTGGAATAGGTCATCAAATACCGCGAGTCAAGTTCAAACAGAATACACGGATGACTCAGTTCTAGACGCAGCGCCTCTGCCGGATGAAGTTCGCCGAGAAAACCAAAAATCTCATCGCCGAATGACAACCGTGCGGCGCGCCCTGGATGTAAATAGGGGACGCTCCCGGGCTGCGGAGCTTCGAATGATACATCGTCGATACCGAAGGCAAGGAAGCAAGCTTCCAGGATACCCTTTGACGTGAAGAATCCTGCCTCGACGGCTGAATGGTCCACACCTCCCATCGCATAGTTCCCGTAACTGATACCAGCAAGCCGCTGCGCTTCGCCTATGACGTCATCGAGTTGAGTAAAAATCCTGCCGATTTCGAAGGAATGGAATGCGTTCGCTTCGCGGTTGAGATTAAACCGCAGCGCCGTCAGCAGCCCCGGCAACAGGCTCAAGCGCATCTCGGATAGTTCAGTGGAAAGTGGATTAACGACCCGCACCGGTTCCACCTTGACGGCTGTGTGCTGACCAGCAACAAACCCTGGAAAGCGCCCGTTTTCCTCCGGTGCGATAAAGGCGAGCGTTTTGGCCTCCACCATCCCGCAGCCGACCATGACCTCGCGCAATTTTCTTTCGAAACGGCGGGCGTCGTTAGGTGTAGCAACCCGCGTACTCCGTGACGGCAAGCTCGCTGGAATCTCGCTAAGCCCCGCGAGCCGGGCCACTTCTTCGGCCAGGTCCGCCGGCTCGTTGAGGTCTGGGCGAAAGCTGGGCGGCACGACCACAAAGCGACTACGCCCGTCACCATCAACATGGGCACCCAGTGATTTTAGTCTACGGCGCGCCTCAGCCGATGGGATATCGGCGCCTAGAAGAGAATTTAAAGAAGCAAGGTCGAATTCGATATGGCGTTCGACCGGCGCCTGCGGCTCAACGTCATTAAGGGGCGCGGATGGTTTTGCATCCGCAACTCGGCCCAACAGTTCTGACGCGAACAGAATCGCGCTGACTTGTCCCGCGCGATCCACTCCACGCTCGAAACGGTAACTAGCTTCGCTGCGCAAATTCAGCCGGCGGGCGGTGCGGGCAATACTGATCGGTTCGAAGTACGCGCTTTCAAGCAGTATTGTCCTGGTGGAAGCAGCGACTTCAGAGTTGCGCCCGCCCATCACTCCTGCAATCGCCAGCGGCTTGTCGCGATCGGTGATCAAGAGATCGTCGGGCTGCAAGCCTCGCAGAATTCCATCCAGCGTTTCAAACTCACGCTCATCCGCAGCTCGCCTGACGATGATGCGGCGCTTAGCGATCCTGCTCAGATCGAAAGCATGCAGCGGTTGACCCAGTGCGAGCATAACGTAATTCGTGACATCGACCACGTTGTTTACGGCACGCATCCCGCACAATTCCAGGCGGCGCCGCATCCACACCGGTGCAGTGCGCACCTCAACATCGTTCATGGCGAGGGCGGCATAGCGCGGGCAGAGCTCTGGTGCACGAATCTCAATGTCTACGGAGAGTTCGTCTGGCCGATTCGCACCTGCAGCCATTGGAGCCGAGTTGAACATGGGGGGCTGAAAGGGGATGGCGAAGAGGGCAGCTATTTCACGGGCCAAGCCCAGGATCGACAAACAATCGCCCCGGTTGGGCGTGATTGCGATATCAAGCACGACATCCGGAAGCTGGAGATAACTCTGCAGGGGCTCGCCCGGCGTGCCATCCGAATCCAGTTCCACAATTCCCTGGTGATTGTCCGACAGCCCAAGCTCCAGTTCCGAGCACAACATCCCTTGCGACTGCACCCCGCGAATCACCGCGGCTTGCAGCGGTTGCGCATCGTCAAGGCTGCCGGATCCCTGACCGTGAACACCCCCGGCGAGACGAGCACCGATCTTGGCGAACGCCGCCGTCATACCAAGGCGGACATTGGGCGCTCCACAAACCACCCGAAAACGGCCCGCAGCACCCGCGTCGACGTCACATATACTAAGCCGGTCAGCATTGGGATGGCGGTCGACTCCGGTTACGCGTGCGACAAAGACTTCGCTGAAACCGGCCGCAACTCGCTCGATGTTCTCAACTTCCAACCCGGCCATCGTCAGCCGCTGACAAAGCTCTTCGGTCTCAGCGTCGAGGGTAAGAAATTCTCGAAGCCAGCTCAGCGGGAGCTTCATATCGCCGCCTCGCCGGATCGGAACTGGCGCAGAAAACGGAGATCGTTTTCGAAAAACAGTCGCATGTCGTCGACGCCCAACTTAAGTAGGGAAGTTCGCTCGACACCCATACCAAAGGCGAAGCCTTGAAATTCGGCCGGGTCGTATCCCACTGCCCGCAAGACATTGGGGTGAATCATGCCGGCCCCCAGGATCTCCGTCCACCCAGAGTGCTTGCAGACCCTGCAACCCGCGCCATGGCAGAGCAGACATGAAATATCCACTTCAGTGCTGGGTTCGGTAAAAGGGAAGAAGCTGGCGCGGAAGCGGACGCCGCTATCCGCACCATAAAAAGCGCGGAGAAATTCGGTCAGCACACCCTTCAAGTGGGCCATGGTGATGATGCCTGCGCGATCAACCATGAATCCCTCTATTTGGCTGAACATTGGCGACGCTCGCACACTCAGTTCGTCGGGCCGATAACAATTACCCGGGCACACAATGGCCAGTGGCGGCTTGCGCCTTTCCATCACACGGATTTGTCCATTCGAGGTATGAGTGCGAAGCAGAAGGCCGCCGGCCAGAAAAAAGGTGTCCTGCATCTCTCGCGCAGGGTGGTCAGGGGGAAAATTCAAGGCGCCAAAATTGTGGAAATCGTCCTCGACTTCCGGCGTCTCCACGACCTCGAATCCCATCGATTCAAGTATGTCCAGCATCCGTTCGCGGCTCTGCGTGACAGGATGGAGCCAACCGCGTGGCACGCTCAAGCCCGGCAGCGTTACATCGATGCGCGCTTCGGCCAGTGATCGTTCCATGGCCGCGCGTTTTTGCTGTTCTCCCAGGCGCGCTATGCGCTCTTCAAGTTCCTGCTTAATCTCATTGACCATCCGTCCGACTGCCGGCCGTTGGTCACGTGGCACCTCCGGCATGCGCCGCATGATCTCGGTTAGTTCGCCGGAGCGTCCCAGGACTCGCACCCGAACCGCCTCGATTTGTTCCTCGCTGGCACCGTTCGACAGCTCTTGCAGAGCTTGTGCACGAATTTGCTCCAGTTGTTCTTTCATGGAAGCTAATGAATACCTTGCGCTAAACGAAACATACCGCGGCTGCGCTGTCCGTCCCCATTGCGGACTGCCAAGCGATCGAACAAACGACCATGTGCACACACATGGTCCTCGTGCACGTTCAGGATGCGCAGGTATCAGGCAGCTTGCTGGCCAAGCGCATTCTTGGCGGCACTTACTAATTCGGCAAACAATGGATCACGCTGCAAGGCGAGCACCGCGAGCTGCTTACGATCCAGTTCGATGCCGGCTTTGCCGAGCCCATCGATGAAGCGGCTGTAATTGAGGCCGTGCTCCCTCACCAAGGCGTTGATCCGGACAATCCAAAGAGCGCGGAAATTCCGCTTCTTTTGCTTGCGATCGCGGTAGGCGTAAGTGAGGCCTTTTTCGAGCGTGCTGCGGGCTTGACGGTATAGCTTGCGGCCTCCGACAAAGCCGGAAGCCAGCTTCAATTGGCGTTTATGACGGCGGCGAGTTTTTGGCCCACCCTTGGCACGAGGCATCGCAAAATGATCCTTTTCTTCTCGTTTGCACCATCGCGCAGCTTACATTTAAAGGTACGGCAAGAGCGCGTGAGCAGTCGCTGAATCGGTTTTGTTGAGAGTTCCGACCTGGCGCAGGCGCCTTTTTCGGCCCCGGCTTTTGCTGGACAGCAGATGCCTGAGGTAGGCGCGCTTGTGCTTGACTCCGCCGTTTTTGCTGAATTTGAACCGTTTCGCGGCACTTCGCGATGTTTTGATCTTTGGCATGATCATCTACGCCGGCCTGCGGCCGACGCTTTGCATTTCCCCTTCACGGCGCCCGCCAGTCTCACCCGATCGACTTGCGCCGGGAGTGATCAGCGCGGCGTCAACAGCACCGACATATTGCGCCCTTCCATGCGGGCGTTACCTTCCGGTTGGGCAATGTCCCGGACCTGCTCGATGATTCCTTCGATCAGGCTTCGTCCTAATTCCGGATGAGTTATCTGCCGGCCCCGAAACGAAACGGAAAGTTTAACACGCTGGCCGTCGCCGACAAAGCGCCGGATATGTTTAACCTTGAAATCGATATCGTGCTTTTCGGTCAAGGCGCCCATCTTTACTTCCTTGACGGCGCTGGCCGCCGAACCTCGTTTGGAGTCATGGGCCTTTTTCTTTTGCGAATAACGATATTTATCAAAGTCGATGATTCGGCAAACCGGCGGCTGCGCAGTTGCAGCAACCTCAACCAGGTCAAGTCCGCGGCTTTCCGCCAGCCGAATTGCGTCGCGGACGTTCATTATTCCAGCCTGCTTTCCGTCAGCATCAATCACGCGCACCTCTGACGCGCGGATATGCTGGTTAACGCGGATCGCAGGTTCTCTCGATGGGGGCGTGCGGAAATCTCTACGGATAAACCACCTCCTCCGGTTACACGCCGGGCATTAAGCGGACGCGACGAGTGTCAGCGGCGTTTTGGTTATCAGCTCTCGTGACAAGTCGCATCGAAGTTAGAGATGAACTTGAATCTCACCACGATCAGGACACTAACTATAATGGCTTAGGACGGCAACGGCTCAGCTTGTGCGCGCTCGAGCAGTTGTTCGATAGTCAAAGTCTGCCCCTTGTCGCCGCGCAAGAGACGCAACGAAACCTGGCGTGCGGCGGCTTCGCGTTCTCCTACCACGACCATGAATGGGATCTTCGCAAGCTCAGCCGCGCGTACCTTGAAACCAAGCTTTTCATTGCGCAAGTCGGCGCTTGCGCGAAACCCATTTCGATGCATCAGGCTTGCAATCTCGCTGGCATAGCTCTCGGTTTTCTCACTAAGAGAGAGCACCCGGATTTGTTCCGGCGCCAACCAGAAAGGCAACACCCCGCCGGTATGTTCGAGCAGGACGCCTATGAACCGCTCCAGTGAACCGAGGATCGCGCGGTGAATCATAACAGGGCGGGCATCGCTTCCAGCCCTGGTGGTATAAGCCAAATCGAACCGCTCCGGCAAGTTGTAATCGAGTTGGATAGTGGCTACCTGCCATTTGCGTTTGAGCGCGTCAGGCACGTAGATTTCGATTTTGGGCCCATAGAAGGCCCCTTCTTTAGGATTAAGCTCGAAGGCTATGTCATTGCGCCGCAATGCGCTCGCCAGCATTTCTTCGCTTTGTCGCCATTGCTCTTCGCTGCCGAGGTGCTGTTCTGGCATGGTGGCGAGTTTGAATTCCGGCTGGGCAAAGCCGAGAGTCGAATAAACATCACGCACCATTGCGAGGTTCATTGCGACCTCATCCTCAATTTGCTCTTCAGCGCAAAAGATGTGCGCATCGTCCTGCGACATCACGCGCACTCGGGTCAGGCCGTGAAGTACACCCGATCGCTCGGCACGATGGAGCCGCGAGAATTCCGCTATTCGGAGCGGCAAATCGCGATAGGAGCGCTTCTCTGCCCTATAAATGAAAGTATGTCCCGGGCAGTTCATAGGCTTGACGCCATAACCTGTGCGCCATCCGTCGGTAGTGGTGTCAACGCGGGTCTCGTGGTCCTCGGGATCGGGCGTCAGAAACATGTTCTCGCGAAAATTCTGCCAATGGCCCGACGTGTGAAACAGTTCGTTTTTGTATATTTGCGGCGTGATTACCTCTTCAAACCCGTAGCGCCGATAAAGCCGCCGCACATAGTCGACCAATGCGTTGAAGATCACCAATCCCTTGGGAAGATAAAAGGGCTGACCCGGTGAAATCGGATCGAACAGGAACAATCCCATCTCGCGTCCGATCTTGCGATGGTCGCGCTGGCGCGCGAGTTCCATCATTGCGAGATGTTCTTCGAGCGCTTCCTTGGTAGGGAAAGCGGTCCCGTAGATCCGCGAGAGCATCGCATTGCGTTCGTCGCCTCGCCAGTACGCTCCAGCCACGCTGGTGAGCTTGAAGGCACGCAGATAGCGCGTCGACGGTACATGCGGCCCGCGGCAAAGGTCTATCCAGTCGCCCTGCCGATAAATGGAAACGTGGTCGTCGGGAATGCCCAGGATGATTTCGACCTTGTATTTCTCACCCAATGCCTCAAACGTCGCGATTGCCTCCTCGCGTGGAACTTCCACTCGCTCGACTTTCAGGTCGGCCTTCGCAAGTTCGCGCATCTTCTGTTCGATCCTGGGCAGGTCTTCGACCGTAAACGGTTTGGGCGGAGCGAAATCGTAAAAAAAACCATCTTCGATCGTCGGCCCGATCGTGACCTGTGTACCGGGGTACAGACTTTGTACCGCCTGCGCCATCAGGTGGGCGGTGGAGTGGCGCAGCACATCCAGTCCCGCGGCACTATCAACAGCAACCGCTTCCACGGTAGCTTCCTGTTCAAGAGGACGACTCAGGTCGACCAACTTACCGTTAACTCGGGCCGCAACGATGTCCTTACCAAGTTTGCCGTCGAATGCATCGCGAACTCGTGTCCCGTTCGCCACGATTCGGCTGCGCCCTTCGATTGTGACCGTTATCTCAGCGCTCATCTGAACGCATCTTAAAGGCAGGCAGGATCATAAAATAGACTGTCATTCTGCATAAGGGGAGAATAAAAGCGAGCACTGGTAGGCACGGGCGGGATTGAACCGCCGACCCCTTCCGCGTCAAGGAAGTGCTCTCCCGCTGAGCTACGTGCCTGTAGGTTGCGAAGATTCAAGGGCGAAATCAAGCAAGTAGAAAGATAAACAATTTTGGCCAAATCGACAACCAGAAGCCTTTAACCTAGTGTGCCCAGCTTTTTGAGCAGAGGATGCTCTTTAATATCGCTCATTTCGGAAGCCGAGGAGTGTCAATAGGCCTCGGGCCAATTGCCCTCGACCGCTTGGCTGTGACTGGTTTGATCGAAGTTCGCCGGGCATTCAGAGACGCCAGCCCGACTAATGAGCGAGCGGATCCTCGATCATACGGCTAGGCCGCCGTCCAACCACCGTCGACCACCAACTCCGAACCCGTGACAAACGATGCCTCGTCGCTGGCCAGAAAGACAGCACACCAGCCCACCTCTTCCGGCTGAGCACCACGTCCGAGAGGCGTGACCCCGATCAGCGAATCTATCTCTGATGGAGAAATAGCCGCTTCACTTACCATTGGGGTGAGAATCAGTCCCGGATGAATTGAATTCACGCGGATTTTGTCGGGCCCGTATTGCACCGCCGCAGCCTTGGTCAGCAGACGGACGGCACCTTTTGAGCCATGGTAGGCAGTAGAGCCGGTCGAGCCTATCAGCCCGAAAACCGAGGAGATGTTGATGATCGATCCGCCTCCCCGCCGACGCATCGCGGGGACGGCTGTCTTCATCCCCAGCCAGACTCCCTTTTGGTTGACGTTGACGATTGCATCCCATTCCTCTTCGCTGGTTTCCTCAAGACCCTTCATGTTGGCGATCCCTGCATTATTTACCAGGATATCCAGCCCGCCGAACTCACGCTCACAGGTTTCGACGGCTGCGCGCCAATCCGCCGCGCGGGTGACATCGAGATGAACAGCGCGCACGGCATTGCCCCCTCGCTGAGCCTCGATAGCGGCCGCGGTCTGCCGGGTCAACTCGTCGCGCACGTCACCGATTACCACTTTGGCTCCCTCGGCCGCGAACAACTTAGCCTCCGCGGCGCCCTGTCCGCGTGCTCCGCCCGATATGAGAGCAACCTTGCTCTTCAAGCGATCCATCTCGCACCTCCTGGCTATTTTTTAACCTGCAAATT
>JAMXLL010000138.1 GCA_024281015.1 Candidatus Binataceae bacterium | reverse complement strand
GTTGTGCTCCTGTGGGCCGAGACGATGCCCGGTGCCTCGTACCAGACTCGGCGACTCCTCCGCTTTTACGGACAAGACACATTCGTAGGCCCAAACGAATAATCTGGAGCATTAGGGCCGCTCAGCCAGCGGTCGCCGTTGCAATTAACCGTGCTGCTAGTAGTTCCCTGGAAGCCGCTAGAGCTGTTGTCGATGATGAAATTGGCGAATGAATCGTACTTCACCCGAACACCACCAACACCACCAGTCAGGTTGTTCTGATAAAGCAGATTGCCGCCGCCGCCCTCGATGAACACGGCGTAATTGGAAGTGGACGTGGTACTAATATCCGCTCTGTCAATCGAGTTGCCGTTCGAGCCTTGGATGTGGACGCCATTGACGCCGCCGATGATGGTCGTGACGCCGGGGTCGCCGTTAGGTTTCGATGCGTTTATCTCATTGCGACCGCCGGCCAAAAATCCAAATTCCCGCAATCCCTCCTGTGATCTCGCTACCAGAACTAGCTGTCATCGGCGCGCTCGCCTGGCTCGTGTCTGGCATCAATCGCCTCGACCGCAAGATCTCTTTATGCAGCGTTGCGAATGCACGAAGAAATGGGAGCGGCCGCGCGGGGACTGACGGATTCGTCAGTAGCGAGCGATGACTCCTCCGACCGGAGCGGTCGATGGCGGGCTGCGAGGAATGCTCAGGCACGCAAAATCGAGGTCAACCCGCATTCTCCCGGTATCTTGGGGTGCCATGTTCTGTACCTGCTACTGGAGATTCACAGGCTTCCAGCCTGTGAATCTCCGGAAACAGTAGGAGCGAGCAGCCGCTGAGAGCCCATCCCATTCAGGACCACAGGCTAAAAGCCTGTGCCACAGGGACGGGATTTTCCTTATTGAGTGCGTTGGCGAAATGGCTGCCGAGAACAGGTGTTCTTGTGAGCGCGCCTAGGATGCGGATCACCGTCACGGGCGTAGTCGACGCGGTCCAGGTGCACGATCGACATTCGGGTTCCGCTTCAAGCCTCAAAATGCGCTTGCGGGGTCATCGTTGAAGACATCTCTGTCGGGACCGAGGAGCTATCCTCGATCCCGTTAGCTCGCAATTATCGCGGCGTCGGTTTTGGCTATGGCTGCGGCCCTTGGGTGTTCCTCCGGCCGCCGGCCAGAGCATCGATCAGGCCGGTCCCTTTCGGACTGCCCCATCCGGTCGCGAGGTCATAACCTGTCACTGCCGGATAACCGTTACCACCGGTGATGATATCGTGGAAGGCGGCTCGCCATCCCGATGTCTCACCGAGCGCATAAATAGCGGGATTAATGAAGCCGAGCGTCGGTCTGCCATTAGCAACCGCCTGCTGATTTACGAGCGCCATGTAGCCCGCCCACATTGGTGCGGCAAAACTGGTGCCGCCCCAGTTGTTTGCCGTGCAGGCGATTTGATCAGCACATACGTAGAAGTCGAAACCCGCTTCTGCCGCAACGTCTGGCGAGTTGCGCAAGGTTGTAGAGCCCTGGTTAGTGGGAGTAATCACGCCTCTCGTCTCCTGCCATCTCGGGATCCTGATGGAGTCTGGCGAGGGGCCGCCGCCACCTTCAGGCCAGGCGCTTTCCGAGCGCCACGCGCCACCCGCTCTTCTTGTCTGCAGTTCCGTCCCCCCGACTACCGTTACGTAGCGATCATCTGCCGGGTAAACGAACTCGGAAAACGGCGTATATGCACCGCCATCGCCGGCAGCCTGAAAGAAGCTTTGGCCTTGCGCAGCAAACTTCTTAAAGTACGGATCATCGGTGGCAGGATCCGGCGGGTTCCACGTCCAGGACGAACTCAGTTGTGCATCCAGCGGCGAATGTCTCGACATCGCACTGAGAACGGCAGTATCGCTGTTGCCCACGTAGACGTGCAATGCTCTCATGCCGGGCGCCATCGAGGCCGCCTGAGTGATGTCGATGAGCTGTTCAGTATCATCGCAGCCATTTGCCGAAAGGCAGCTCAGGCTGGACCCGTCTGTGGAAATGCCAATGACACGAACATTGTTGGTTTGCCGGGCGTTGGTGAAGTAGGTCTTCACGTCGCTTAGGTCATATCCCCAGGGCTCCAGCAAACCGAGCGACTGGCCGGAGCCGGTCAGCCTATGTCTTCCGTAGTAAGCGGCTCTCATGTCGCTGCCGCAATACGACCCGCCAGGGCAAGATCCGCCCTGATTCGATCTTACTCCGTTGCGGTGCTTAATTGCGGGTCGGGGAACTGAAAAGTTGTCCAGGCCTGAGATGTGCCACAACTGAAATGGCAGGCTTACCGTGGGCTCTCGGTCCGGAGCATAGAATGTGCGGTTTTCGGTCGGATGTTGGAAGACGCCCATGGTTACATGCAGAGCATTTTCGACGGTGGCCGTCGAGCCGCTAACCTCCACGTCCATACCATCGCGAGAGCCGCCAATTACTGTGAAGCCTTTGCTTTGGGCGAAACGAATTACGGCATCGTAATCCTCCTGGCTCGGACCATACCTGGCGGAAAATTCTTCGACCGAAAGGAAATGGCGGTAGGAGGGGCTTGCGGGATCGTAAACCTCACTCAAGAAATCCGACAACTCCGCCTGATGTCGCAGCGGTAAAACAAAGTCGAGCGTCATCGATCTGGTTGCACTCAGCGGCTGGATAAATTGCGCTTGCCCGCTGAGAGCCGCTTCACGCGTGTGACGCGTTAGCGCGGGACGTACTTGCGCGGCGCAGACGCTACCAAGGGCTGCCGCCATTGCGACCAGCGTAAAAAAACGAATGCCATATTTAACAATCACAAACTACTCCCCGGGAGGTGCCATGAAGCAAAGCCGTGCCTTATTTCGTCCACCGTGTTGCTTGTTATTGAGATGCGGAAACGAGCCGGTTTGGCTGGCCTTGCGCAGACCTGTCTATTTGCGCACGGATCCTGCCTTGTTTACGGTCACCAGTCCAGTGCATCCATCGCACGAGGCGGTTGTTTCCGCGCACGGTTCGGCACCTGTAGCCAAATGCTTCTTATCCGAGCATCTTTCATGGCAAGGCCGACTGTTGAGACTGCGACCTATTGAGAGCAATATCGTCGAAAAGCCCGTGTAAGTAGTCTAATCGGCTCGAATCGGAGTGGAGTATCACAGACCATGAAAGTGTTGGTTATTGACGTTGGCGGAACACACGTAAAGATACTCGCGACGGAGCAGAAAACCCCGCTGAAGTTCGTATCCGGGCCGAAGATGACTGCAAAGCGGATGGTAGCAAAGGTAAAGAAGCTTGCTGGTAGCTGGAGTTATGATGTTGTGTCTATCGGCTACCCTGGACCGGTTTTCCACGGGCACATTCTGCACGAACCTCGCAACCTTGGCTCCGGTTGGGTCAGGTTTGACTTCAAGGGAGCATTCGGTCGCCCAGTCAAAATAATTAACGACGCGGCGATGCAAGCTTTAGGCAGTTATAACGGCGGCAGCATGCTCTTCCTTGGGTTGGGAACAGGTCTCGGCTCTGCCATGATCGTTAACGGACTACTGGAGCCGATGGAGCTCGGCCACCTGCCATATCGCAAGGCCACTTACGAAGATTATGTTGGCGTCCGGGGTCTCAATCGGTTCGGAAAAAAGAAGTGGCGCAAGTATGTCGTCGATGTAGTGGAGCGTCTGGCGGCTGCCCTCGAGCCGGACGACATCGTTCTTGGTGGCGGCAACGTGAAAGAGCTTAAGGAACTACCGAAGGGTTGCCGCCAGGGAGACAACGCCAATGCTTTTGCGGGCGGTTTCCGGCTTTGGTTGAAAAAGGAGATTCCCAGCACAATGCCGCGCGAAAAAAGAGGTCGAGAAGCAGAGGTTCTGGTTAATGGACAATGATGTGAAGCCGGGATCTTGATGCTCACGACAGGCTTTGCCGGGTTGTGTGAGCAGGTAGTTAAGGCAGAGCAGGCCGGAGCCGATCCCGTCCACGCAGACGTGATTGCTGATCACTTCGTGCGTTAACCGTAACCTCTCGATGGGCGCGCCGATCGACAATCAGTCCTCAAAGTGACCTGGCTGCTCTAACCATCTATTTTTATGGTCACCGACCCTGAGTTCTTCTCAGAGGCGTGGGATGCGGGAGCGTATTCCTTCACGGTGCATGAACGCAAACCCCAATCCTGATCACGAACTCACGGGCCTTGGCGCTATACAGGCTGCCTTGGCGACGTTTATCTTGATTTTTCTCGCTGGCTTACGCAGTACAGGCAAAAAAGGGCAGTTGGAGATCAAGGTCCAACAATACCAAGTGCCTTATCCGATGAATCTCGACATCAGATCCACTGATGGAACTTGACACATTTCAGTTCTCCCGAACCATCGGTAGCGATGGCGGACAACAAACCGGTAACAATTATCGCGCAATTGACGTGGAATGATGCGTACTACTTGTGCAATCCAGGACCAAGGCGGAGCGAGCCGCGTGAAGATCTCGAGGACAGCAGCAGATTCTGTATAGACAGTGTCGCCAACAACCCGAATAACGCTCGAGAGTTGCGCACAAGTGCCGAAATGCTTTTGGATCATGACTTGACCGGTAGCGGACTGCTGCGCCGCAAACCTGAAAATACCGGCCGGGTCATGCCGAACGACGAATCTCACCCAGGCATTGCAGAGATTGCAGACTCCGTCGAACAGGATCACGGGTTCTGCTACCGGAAGCGCCATCGATGTCTCCTGATTATTGGGCGTCCTATCGTCGAGAATATTGCCCCAACAAGACGGGCAGTCGGCGTTCGGCCTGCCCGCTCCATTGTCACCGTGTGGCCTTCATGCGAGATAAACGCCGTCCATGTCCTGAGTCCGTGAACGGAGCCAGAGCCAGCACCCAGCAGTTGGCGGAGCGCTTCACGGTACGCGAGTATGGTTACCACCTGTAGTCCTTCTGATGAAGCAGTTATCTCTTAGATGGAACCTGTGCTGTGGTGAGAACATAATATGCGAACTGCGATTGCGTTCGACGTGTACGGAACGCTGGTTAATCCACTCGCCATGGCGAGCCACCTTAGGTCATCAGTAGGCGACCTGGCTGACCGTTTCGCTGAACTTTGGCGCACCAAGCAGCTTGAGTATTCGTTCAGACGAGGGCTGATGCGCGCGTACCAGCCGTTTTCAGTTTGTACCTGGGAGGCTCTGCTTTATACGGAAAAAGCATTTGAGATAGTTCTCGCCGAAGAGTCGCGCACCATGCTCATGCAGCATTATAAGCAGCTGGCGCCTTTTCCCGACGCGCAGCCTGGCCTGACCTCGCTCAAGGGTGACGGGCATCTCCTCGCGGCTTTCTCGAATGGCGAAGCCGCGGCTGTTCGAGAAGTGCTGGAGAACGCTGAACTCTTATCGCGGTTCGATGACGTGATCAGCGCAGACGAGGTGAGGACCTTTAAACCTGACCCGACGATCTATGCACACGCGCTCAGGCGTCTCGGTCAGGATGCCAACGTAACCTGGCTCGT
The DNA here is from genome assembly GCA_024281015.1 of Candidatus Binataceae bacterium. Taxonomy (GTDB): domain Bacteria; phylum Desulfobacterota; class Binatia; order Binatales; family Binataceae; genus JAMXLL01. The sequence goes on along the minus strand of JAMXLL010000138.1, from coordinate 9,633 downwards.
GTCGAGTAACCCTTTCGACCTCATCGGAGCGAAGACTGCTGGATGGCGTGCCGCGTGGATCAAACGTGATCCCAGAGCCGTTTTCGACCCTTGGGGAGTCGAGGTGGATCTGGTGGTGTCCGGCCTCGACCAGCTGGCGCGGCAGCTTTGAAGAGAATTGAGAGCTTAGCGTCATCGCAACTTCGGATGCGGCATTCCTTCAACCGCGCGCCGGTTAAGATCGCGGAGAGCAGCGCAACGCTTGCGTCGAGCATGAAAGAGCTAATCTGACCGTATATAATCGGAGTACGGAACACCGTTCACTGCGTTCAGCTTGCTCGACTCTCAAGGCGCATACGTTGGCTGATAGAAAAGTTCGATTTTTGGTCCCTATTCTTCACTCCACCTATGAGCGAAGCTTCGAAGCAGAAATCGATGCTCTGACGAGTAACGAAATTGTCGTGCGAGGCCGCATGCACGATCATCGCTTCGATTTTGAGCACAGGTGGCGACTGCGGACACCTGGATTTGAAGTGCTCGAAGCCAGCGCGCAGCAGAACGCCGGTAATCTTTCACGATTTAATCCCGAACTGTGCAGGCGCTATCCGGATATCAGAGGCGCGCGGATCGGACGTGGGTTTTCGAAACGAATTCTCACGCAATTAGGCGATTTGCCGGGAGCCGAAGAACATCTGTTTCTTGCCATCGAGATGGCGCGGGTCGGACAGCAGGTGTTTCCACTTCCCGCCGGATTTGAAGCACGATTTGCAAAAAATCGGAGCCTTGGGTCAAGTTCCGCAGCATACAATTACTGGAGAACGGACCGGGCTTATATGCCTGAGCTCGCTGATTCCTGCTACACCTATCGTGATGCCAGCGCGGCCCTTTTCTCGAGCCGCAACGTGCGGATGGGATTCAGCGCTGATCTCTATTCGCCCAAGCCCGGCGATAAACGGGTCTTCTGGCGAGAGAAACAAGTGTCCGTCTCCGTAATGCGAGACTCAGCGGGCAACGATTTCTACGCGTGCAGGAGTTGGATGAATGACACTGTTCACGATATAGCTATAATGTTCGATCTGGCACAAGACGGCACTATCTCAAATGCTCATTCTCGAGGATTGCGGCTCCCTTATCACGGTATTTGCGAAGACGCACAATTACGCACAGAACTATTGAATGGAATACGTCTGAATGATGGATATTCCCTCCAATTCGCCGATCGAGTAGGCGGAGCGGAAGGATGTGCCCATCTGTTCGATCTTTCTGCCGATCTTCTGCGCCTGTTCAAGTTGTGAGCGTGCTCAGTTGCCTTGTTTGACAATCGTCGCGGGCAGCATCGAGTAGTTCGGTCTTCCGCAATCGTACCTATTTCATACAGTGGTCAATTTTCACGAAGTTGGTCTACTCAGTGAATTGGCTATTATGGCTGCACAACCCGCGGTGTGAAGTCGGCCAAGGAACGCCGAGATCCTTTTCCGTGTGTCGAATTCTCGAATTTGAACCAGCGACCGGCGGCCACTTCGTCGAGTTCGGCGACCCCTGCCGATCTCTGACCGCTGCCAACCAAACCTCGTCATCCGATAGCGCAGTTTAGACGCGCCAGTCTCCTGGCATCTCTCTGGCCGGATTTGTTTCTGTGTCTAAAGAGTTGTCTGTGGCGGCGTCGGACTATCGAATAAGTGGCGGATATTTGCCAATAAACTTTTTCGCAACCCAATCCGGACTCTTGACAGATGATCAGCGGAGTATTTAGATACGATCTGTATCCAAGAGGTTACACATCATCCATGTTGCTGGATCGAACAATAGCCGCTTTGGGCGACCCTACCCGCAGGGAGATTCTCCGGCGCCTGGCCGCTTCGCCGCGACGGGCGGGGGAACTCGCAGCCGGTTTTTCGATCAGCCGACCGGCGGTCTGCAAACATACCCGCTTGCTGACCCGAGCTGGCCTGATTCGCGCGACAAAAAGCGGGCGTGAACGCATCTATCAGCTCGCTCCCACGGGAAGAAAGGCAATACGAGATGCAATCGAGCAATTTCAGGACATGGAAAGATATTGGGACGCCGTCCTGGACGCCTTCAAAAATTACGCGGAGAACAAGCGATGACCATCCGCAAATCGATTTGGGTCGCAAAACCGCTCGCGGCCTCGTTCAAACTGTTCTGCGAGGAGATGAGTGAGTGGTGGATTGGCGGGTTTCGCGGCAAGGACAGCAGACCCCGCCTGGAACTGAAAGTCGGCGGACGCTTTTACGAGCGCACCGCCGACGGCAGCGAGTACGACATCGGGCAGGTGACCGCCTATGAGCCGCCGTCGCTCGTCGCGTTCACCTGGCGCGCCCCGAGCTGGGAAGAGATCACGCAGGTTGAAATTCGCTTCACTTCCGAAAAGAGCGGAACCCGTGTGGACTTGGAGCACAGCGGATGGGAGCAGAGCGCGAGGACCAGGGACGCGCAAAGCAACTACGACACCGGGTGGGGGATGATATTAGGTTACTATGAGAAAGCCATCAAAACAGCCGGGTAGAACAAGAGGGAAAATTCTGGAAATCTACCAAACCTAACGACCCCAATATCCAATCGGGCGCGTAAGCCCGAGAACGTTAACCCACGGTCGAACTTGGACCATCTCCATGTCCCAATGTTGCTATTCGAGTCTTGCGACCTTCTTTGGCGCAAGTCGCACGGTTCACGCCGGTGAATCACGTGCCGCTCGACTGATGGGAATCTGCGATGGCTAGACGAGATCTTCGGCCTCCTGGAGCATCGCGGTCGGCAGCAGGCTGGCATCGACATCATCGATAAACCGCGAGGCGCGGCCCATCACGTAGCCGAGACTGCGATCCATCATATAGATCGGATACGTCAGGTAGAGTTCATCACGGCCGCGAGTGATCGCAACGTACATCAAACGCCGCTCCTCTTCCAATTCTTCAGGGCGCACACTCATAGGCCCCGGAAAGCGGCCATCCGCTACCCACATCAGGAATATCACGCGCCACTCCAACCCTTTCGCCGAGTGGATGGTACTGAGCGTTACGTAGCCTTCTTCAGGATCGACCGCGAGCACATCACCGATGGAATCGCTCGGCGGTTCAAGCGCCATATCGGCCAGCATCGATTCGAGGCTGCGGTAGCGCTCAGCCAGGTTCTGGAAATGTTCGAGGTCTCGTTCGCGCTTGGGATAATCGTCCCGGTACGCGTCACGCATTATCGGCAGGTAATACTCAATTACCGCGGCCAATTGCTCGGCAGGACGGCCCTGATGACTGCGAAGCTTCGAAATCAGCACGCCCAGCGCAGCACATCCGGCAGCCGCCTTCTGCAGGCGTGGTCCGAGCTTGCCGGCGTCTCGCGCCAGTTGTTCTTCGGGCTGGTCAGCATGGATTATTGCTTCAATCAGGCGCTCCGCACTCCTGGTGCCGACTCCGTCCACCAGCACCAGTGCGCGCATCCAGGAGATCGCATCGGTCGGATTAACGACTACCCGCAGATGCGCCAGCACGTCCTTGACATGAGCGGTCTCGATGAATTTGAAGCCGCCTCGTTTCACGAAGGGGATATCGCGCCGCTGAAGTTCCAACTCAAGATCGAAGGAGTGGAAGCTCGAGCGGAACAGCACGGCTATTTCATCGAGCGCGACACCTTCTTCGCGCAATTCCAGAATCCGTTGTGCGATAAAGCGCGATTGCATATGTTCGTCGGCGGCACGGACCAGCAACGGACGAGCTTGTCCGCCCCGCTGCGTGAACAATACTTTTGTGTATTTCTCGCTCGCACGTGAAATTACGTCATTGGCAAGGTCCAGGATGCCCTGCAAGGAACGGTAATTCTCTTCGAGTTTGATAATCCTGGTGTCAGGGAATAGAGCCGGGAAATCCATGATGTTGCGGAAATTGGCGCCACGAAACGAATATACAGATTGTGCATCGTCACCAACTGCCATCACGTTATGATGGGTGGCAGCGAGCTGCCGCACCAACTCGGCCTGAATTACGTTGGTATCCTGGTATTCATCGATCAGTATGTAGCGGTAAGTCTCGGAGAGGCGCCGCCGCAAGTTCTCGTGCTGGTTGAGCAGTTCGGCCAGCCGAAACAGCAGGTCATCATAATCGAGCACGCCGCGTTCGCGTTTGTAGGTTTCATACTGGTCGGCCAAATGGATTAGTTCAGGTTCGTGTTCGAGCAAGTGGGGGAAGTCGAACTCAAGTTCCTGTTTTAGCGCCCGATTTTTGTTGCGCGCCATGCTGATCGCCTCCGCAATAGTGCCTTTCTTGGGGAAGCGCCGCTCTTTCGTACCCAGCCCCATACGGCTGCGGAGCAGGTTAATGATGTCCTCCATATCGGAGCGGTCGAGAATGGTGAAATTAGGCTTCAGGCCGATGACATTGCCGTAACGCCGCAATACCTGGTTGGCGAACGAATGAAAGGTACCCCCGCTGACCTGCCCGCCGCGCTCGCCTATCAACTGCTCGACGCGCCGCAACATCTCCTGCGCGGCGCGACGCGTGAACGTCAGTAGCAAAATGGCGGCAGGTGAAATGCCGCTCTCGATTAAACGCGCCACCCGATAGATGATGGTGCGGGTTTTGCCCGAACCCGCCCCGGCAATAACCAGCAACGGCCCGTCACGATGGACCACTGCAGCAAGCTGTTGTGCATTGAGCGCTTCCGCGTAGCGGATGCGGAACCTGCTTTCGTCAGGCTCAGCGAGCGACATCCGGGTCTTGAGCACGATTACGTTGTCGGCCACGGCAGCATCAGTCTAGCACGAGGTATGCATGAAGAGCGCGCCACCCGCGCCTGTTCCACATTATTTGAGAGCAGGCCCCGCCGGCACCATCGTCACTCCATAGCGGTCAATATGGTTGAGCACCTGGTCGAGCGATTCCTGGCCGGTATCAAGGGCAGGAGCCGCAACCGGCGCTTTCAATCGCGCAATCTCGGGGCGGACTTCGATTCGGTTCTCCAGCGTGGGTGCCGGTGCTTCAGTGCGGCCTCGATTTTCGACGTACTCCACGGCCATACGCGCAGCATCATTTCTGCCCAATTCGGTGGCGACGAAGCCATAGAGGACGATGCGTCGATTGCCGCCGCCGTCTTTCAACACCTGAGCGCCCACTAACGGCAATCGATGTTGCCGGAGGTAAGTGGTAAGAGACTGGCTAGCGTGAGGGGCGACGGTGTAGCTCTGCGCGAGAATTAGGCCGTCGGCAACGAGCAACAATATGCAACACGCCAAAGCCAGCCGCAGACCGAGGCTCGAAGCGAAGCGAGGCTTGCGCGTCAGCATAGGCCGTAGTATTGCGTTCGGCCGCAGTGCTCTGCAAACGAGGTATCCGAAGTCCTCGCGTGAATGCATGTAATGTTGCCCGCGTGCGCCCGACGCGAGAACAGCCGCTGAGCGGCCGCTGTTCGCCTGGTTTTTAGAATTCCTCCGCGATAACCTCGGCGAACGGGCGGACGGCGCCGTAAATGGCGATCGCAATTAATACCATCAGCGGCGCCAGGACGCAGCGCGTCTGGTACTTGTCGTTAGCAAATGCTCCTGCGGTTGCGCCGGCCAGATAGCACGACCACAACCCTGCAGTCAGGGCCATGTGCCGAACCATCGTTACGCCGAAACTTGCGCGCAGAATTGGTCCAAGGTGGCGGCAGCCTGGAGCCCGGCGCCATTGGGCAATGAACCAAAAGACATACTGAGAAGCGGATTCCGCGAACAGCACTAACGTCCCGGTGATAAATGTGGTGTAGAGGTGCAGGCCGCCCACCTTTCTGATTGTTACATTCTGCACACCCATCGCGAGCGCCAAAAGCGCTACCATCAAGTAGTAATCGGGCGCCGGTTGAGGCGGTACCGTATAGCCGATTGCTATGGTGACAAGGAGAAAAACCAGGAGCAGCACCGCCTCCAGTACTACCGTCGTGGGCAAACGTCGAAAAGCCAGTTTGCGCTTCTGAGCTTCGAATAGGGTCGCAGCGAAGATCAGTCCTGCTACAAATGCCAGGATCGGCCAGGCATGCCGCACTATCCCGCTCCATTGTAGTGCGTAGATATGTTTGGCCATATCCGCAGTGTTGCCACTCATATGAGCTGTGAAGACCTGGTAAACAGATAAGTAGCCGACTATGTCGACGTAGCCGGCGGTTAGCGTCAGCAGCAATGCGACCGGCCACGTCTGCAGCGCACCGATAGGCATCGATTTGGGCAAGTCAGGATTGTTGGGCATTGATAACGGGGATTTCCGGTACTGCTGAGGAGCGCCCAGCGATGTGGGGAGCGCCGCGGCCGAGCGGGTGGCGACCGAAAATGCGTACTTTCCTACTCCTGGCGGCGCTCGGCACGCATTCGTTCGTTGATCAGCATCGCGTTCAGGGCTGCGGTTTGTTTCACTGGATAGGCGGCCGGGCGCTCAAGCTCTTTGTAACGCTGCTCCAGCTTCGCCATCGACTCGAGCAGATTCGTACGCGATTCGGCCAGCGCCGGCCGGTTACCATTACGATAACCGCCGCTAAATTGCCGCTGCATCATCGGCAGAACTTCTGCCGGCGCCGGCTTGATCTCGTGCGCAACCGTAGTGGTGCCCTCGTCAGCCAGCCCGATCACATCAGCGTAGAAGCCGCCACTGGCATTAAAGGCGCGAAACCATTGTTTGCGGCCGGGCAGGCTGGCCTTATTGGTCGAAGTCTTCAGGCGTGCGATACCCCGGTATTCGGCCAGTTTGTAGGCGAAGTCAAGTGACGGAGCATCCGCACTTACCACCAGGGCCGTGCCGACTCCAAATGCATCGATGGGCGCGCCGGCACGAACGAGATCGCGAATGCGATATTCGTCAAGATTGCCGCTGGCGAAAATCGAAACGTCTTGCAGTCCGTTCTGGTCAAGGATCCGGCGGGCCTTAAGACTCAGGTCGGCGATGTCTCCGCTATCGAGCCGCACGGCTTGCAGTTTGAACCCCTTGTCGCGCAGTTCGCGGGCGACGATGGCTGCGTTTTCGACGCCCCGAACCGTATCGTAAGTATCAACCAGCAACGTGCTGAGCCTCGGAAACAGTTCCACGAAATGTTCAAACGCCTCGCGCTCGCGGTCATGCGCCATGACATAGCTATGAGCCATCGTGCCATAGAGCGGAATCTGGTAGCGGCAGCCCGCCAGCACGTTGGAAGTTCCCACGAACCCGGCGAGATAACTGGAGCGGGCCGCGACCAGGCTCGCATCGAGGCCCTGGCTCCGCCGCAATCCAAAGTCCACCAGGCGTCGGCCGCGAGCCGCGATAACCGCGCGCGCCGCTTTGCTGGCGAGCAGGCTCGCCACCCCTAATTGGTTCATTACCAGGCTTTCGACGATTTGCGCCTCGATCAGGGGACCGGTGATTTCAACAATCGGCTCATCGGCAAAGAAGATCGTGCCTTCGGGTACGGCATCCACGTCGCAGGTGAAACGCAGGTCGCCCAGGAACTGGAGGAACTCGGGACTGAAAAGTTTGAGTGCGTCGAGCGTGTCAAGGGCCGGCTGGTTGAACTGGAATTGTTCAAGTGCTTCTAGCAGCCGCTCCAGTCCGGCCGCCACCAAGAAGCCCCGCTGAGGAGGTAAGCGCCGCACGCTGAGGGTGAAACACGCGCGTTCGTTAAACCCCATCTGGAAGTAGCTCGCCGCCATCGTCAGCTCGTAGAGGTCGGTGAGCAATGGCATTTCGCCAGGTTCAAAGCGCAAGTCAATCGGCATTGTTCTTAATTCAAGGCAGCAGCGCGGCGTCTGCCAGTTAGCTACGTATCATCGCGGCGGCTCGGGCGGCCCCGGTGGTTGCGGCGGCGGGACGGCGGGCGAACTCTCATGGATGATGCGAGTCTCGCCGGCACGGCCGTTTCGCATCCTTTCGCTCATTTCGCGCAGGCGCTGTGCGACCAGATAATTAACGGTGCCCGGCTGCTCGCGTGTACCGGCACTCACGCCCGTCAGAATTTCGATGCCCTGGTCAATGGTTTCAACCGGGTAAATGTGAAAGGTCCCATTCTCTACGGCCTGCACGGTTTCCGAGTCGAGCATCAAATTGCGTACATTACTGCGTGGCAGCAACACACCCTGCCGCCCGCTGAGCCCGACCGCCTTGCATACCCGAAAGAATCCCTCGATCTTCTCGTTGGCCCCGCCGATCGCCTGCACATTGCCGTATTGATCAACGGAACCTGTTACGGCGAGCTCCTGGCGCAACGGGACGCCGCTCAAAGCCGACAACAACCCATACAATTCGGTGGAACTGGCACTGTCCCCGTCAATCCCTGAATAGGACTGCTCGAAGCAGATACTGGCCGACATTGTGACGGCGCGTTCCTGGCCGAAACGGCCGCGCAAAAATCCGCTCAGGATCATGATGCCCTTGTCGTGGGTGGAACCCGACAAGCGGGCCTCGCGCTCAATATTGATAACGCCCGCCTGGCCGACGCCGACACTGACCGTGACGCGCGAGGGCCGTCCGAAGGCGTAGCCGCCTACGTCCAGTACGGCGAGGCCATTTATCTGGCCAATGCTGGTGCCGTCCAAATGTATGATCAGCGTGCCGTTGGCGATCAGGCGGCGGATTTCTTCTTCGATGAAGTTCAGCCGCATTACGCGCTGGACGAGCGCGCGATGAACATGTTCAGGCCGGGTGCGAGGCGCCGACTCAGCCTGAGCAAAATAAGCGGACTCCCGCACCAGGTCATCAATGGGCTCCATGGAGCTGGCAACCCGGTCCCGATCGCCGGCCAATCGCATGCCGAATTCGACGATGCGTTTGATTGCGTCGCCCTCAAAGGGGGGTAGATTGGCCCGCCGCACCAGCGCGCCGACGCGAGCCGCATAACGGCCGGCCGCTTCGTGGTCAGCGTTGATCACCGGGCGAATCTCGGCCTTGACCTTGAACAATTCTGCAAACTCAGGGTCATTGAAGTACAACAGATTGTAGAGATACCGGCCACCCAGCACTGCCAGTTTCGCATGGACCTCAATTGGTTCGGGCTTAAGCCCGCTGACGCTGAAGAAGGGAAAAGGCTCATAAGTTTCCAGCGTCATGCGCCCGGTCTTGAGCGTGCGCTTGAGGGTTTTCCAGACGCCGGGCTCCACCACCGCGTCTTCCAGGTCGAACACCAAAAAACCGCCGTGCGCTCGCAGGAATGAGCCGGGAATAATCCGGGTAAAGTTGGTCGCTGAATGTCCGACTGGATCGATCCAGCGCTCGATGGTGCCGAACAGGTTGCGATAAGTCGGCGCATCTTCGCAGATAACAGGCGCCCCGGTGCGACCGGAATTGTCCACCAGTACGTTGACCTGGTATTCCCAAAAGCGGCCTTCGGGTGAAGGTCGCGGTGGAGTAGGTTTGTCGGCCGGGGTTTCCGGGTTCTCGCGGAAATTCTCCAGGTGGCTCAGCATGTGTTCGCTGACATCATCCAGATAGGCCGAAACTGCCGAGTTGCTGAAGAACTGCTTAAGTGCCGCAATGGCCGGGGTAATCAGACGGGCAGCAAAGGAACGCTCGATGGCGCGGATATCGGCCACCAGCTCCTGCATCAGCTCCTGCTGACGCATCATGATACTGGCGAGTTCGCCCTGCAGCTCGGATTGCGCCTTGGCCAGACGCTCCCGCTCTTCATCTGGCAACGCCTGCATTTCACGCT
>JAMXLL010000137.1 GCA_024281015.1 Candidatus Binataceae bacterium | reverse complement strand
AATCGCTCGATGGCGTCTTCTTGCAACTACATGGCACATCGGCCTCCGACACCATTCCTGATTGCGACGGTGATTTATTGCGCGGTATCCGCGCGGCGGTCGGTGAACGAATTCCCGTGATCGCGTCGCTCGATGGGCACGCTAACGTCAGCCAATTGATGGCGAGCCAGGCGACGATGCTGATAGGGGTCAAGACCAATCCGCATTATGATTTCCTGGAAGTTGGGCACCGGGCGGCCCAGGTGATGGCGGGTATCTTCGATGGCTCGCTGCACGCGAAAATGGCTTGGGCACAACCTGCCTTAGTTGCCCCTCTGCAAAAGCTCTACGTCGCGTCGGGCTGGCCGATGGACCACCTGATGCGGCTCGCGCGCAATCGGTCCGCAACCAATGACCGGGTGCTGGACATTTCATTGCTCGGTGGATTTTTTGTGTCGGATCGGCTGGAGACCGGGCCGAGTGTGATAGTCACCACCAACGGGGAGCCCGGGCTCGGGCGAGAGATCGCAGATGAGCTCAAGGAAGCTTTGTGGGCGCGGCGTCGCGAGTTTCTCACGGACATGGTTCCGGTGGCAGATGCGGTGCGAGAGGCTATCGCGACTGACGACAGCCCGGTCGTGCTTGGCGATTTAGCAGATAGCGGTGGGGCCGGCACCCCCGGCGACGGCACAGCAATCCTGGCCGAACTGCTCGCACAGAGTGCGCGTGGCGCGGTGGTTGGAAACATCGCTGATGCTGCCGCGGTTCAACAGGCAATTGCTGCCGGGGTCGGCAAGCAGATTACGCTAACGGTGGGTGGCAAGGTCGACCGTTTTCACGGCGCACCAGTTACGATCAGCGGCCGCATCCGAACTATTCATGATGGCATTTATACGGCCTCGACCAAGTTCAATTTTGGTACCTTTCACCGCGGCCCCACCGTAGTGGTCGATTGCGGTGGCACTGAGGTGATTCTCACGTCGCGAGCATGCCTGGTCTTTGAACCCAACCATTTCCGCAGCGTCGGCATAGAGCCGCTCGAACGCAAGATCCTGGTCTGCAAGGCCGAGCTGCAACATCGGGCGGGGATGGCGACAGTAGGGCGGACATTCATAGATGTGGATGCCCCCGGTCTCGCCACACAGGAGCTTTCCCGGCTGCCCTTCAAAGAAGTTCGCCGCCCGGTCTTCCCGCTAGATGACATATGAGGACATGTTGGCTGAAGCTGACGAGGTTGTGCGAGAGAAATAACGCCGGCGCTTATCCAGACGGCTCCGGCGGACCGAGGCGCGGTGTCACCAAAATTTCCCTACTCTCATGTCACTGGGAAGCGTGGTCTGAGAGGCTGAACTAGTTGGCGCGAATGACGGCACGCCAGCCTCATATAGCTGCCGGGCGCCAGATCGGCACATCAATTGCGCCTTGCTAAAGTGTCCGCCCACACCTCCCTGGCAGCCCGGAAGGAAGGGGTCCCCGCCTTCCGGTTAAACATATGACTGCGCTCTGCGCACCCTCCGGCGAGAGCGCAGTCAATCTCGCCTTCAAATTCCAGTAACATTATCGTATAGCAGCGCCCGGCGGTAAGCCCGTGGTAACGCTTGACAAGGCGTCAGACGAGTAGATTCATTGGGATAATTGCTGTCACAGAAATCCAAATACGCGCTAAAAGCGAGTATCGCTCTGGCCCGCGAGTTCGGTCACGGCCCGATGTTAATCTCTCAGATTGCTGAAAACGAACGGATTCCGCGCAAGTTCCTCGAGCTTATCTTGTTGGAGTTGCGGAATACGGGAATTCTACAGAGCCGCAAAGGAAAAGGTGGCGGTTATTTTCTTGCCCGCGAACCTCGAAAAGTGACTCTCGGCGAAATTTTGCGAATTGTTGAAGGGCCCTTGGCGCCGATAGCATGCGTCAGCAAAACCGGCTATGCGCCCTGCCGCGACTGCAGTGATGAGAAAACATGCGGCATACGAATGGTAATGAAGGACGTGCGCGACGCAACCGCCCGGATTCTTGATTCGACGAGTCTGGCTGATGTCTTAGGGCGCGTCCAAGACAGCGCAAACGGCAAACCCGCGCTGATTTACGAGATTTAGTTTTTGCTTGCACTCGCCCGATGCCGGGTTGCGATCGATGTTGCGCTGGCGCGAGGGGCGACTTATTTTTTGTGCGTAACGCATCCGCCGTAATTGACGAACGGCGGCGAGAGCCTGTTGACCGATTATGCCAGAGCAAAGAAAGGCTTCATTCGAACGACTGGAGGCGACGCTGCTTGCTTGTCCCAAGTGTCGGCGCGCCGTGCAGGTGCGAAAGAGACTGTTACTCATCCTGCCCGAGGGTGACAAATACGAATATATCTGTCCCCATTGCGGTTCCACCTGCGGCAGTACAGTGCAAAAAGATGCGGCGGCCCGTCGCATAATGTAAGGCTCAGTTTGACGCCAGCGGCTCCGTTGGCAAGTTCCTCAATCTGGAGGAGAAGCCTACTGATCATTGCCTAGGTCGCCGCAGCATACGGCGAAACTCGTCACGAACGATGCGAAAACACATACAACTTCAGGTCTCGAGCGCTGGACGGTCGACAATCGTAAGGTCCCTGCGGGCCTAACGAATAGGGCTACTACTTTACAGCTTGTTGTTCGGTCGCCGGGGCTTGGGTTTGCTCTTGCCATTGTGATTCAGCGCCACCGCGGCCCGGATGAGATCCTTCAAGGCCGTCTCATCGACCTTGTCGTCTTCGTGGAGGTCAATGGCGCGCCGGACATTACCGTCGAGGCTGGAATTGAAAAGACCTGAAGGATCGGTCAACGCCGCTCCCTTGGGAAATGTCATCTTCACAACATTTTTGTACGTCTCACCTGTGCAGACGATGCCGCTGTCGGACCATACGGGCGTTCCCCTCCACTTCCATTCTTCAACGATTTCAGGGTCTGCCTGGTGTATGATTTTGCGCACTTTGGCGAGCATTACCCCGCGCCAGTCGCCAAGTTCCTTCACTTTCTTGTCAGATCAATGCAGCAGCAGATTCGACCGGGACCGGCCCCTTCATGGAGAGCTCCTCTCTTGCACGACTGACTGCGTCAGCGCAGCTGGAATGAGACGGATCAGGCTGAGCTATCGCGTGTCACAATAAACGGCAGAAACAAAATGCTATTCCATGCCTCGTGCTGAGGTCGGTTCTATTTCGCATTTGATACGAACTTCGCCCGCTTGTCGGAAGGGATACTGATCCTGACCCAGGTATTTCTTAGCCAACGAGTCGATATGGGCGTCAGCACCCGCCTCCGTAATATCGAGGACGCGCCCCCGTACCTGAAGATAACGATACGGATTGTCTGGATCGAGGATCGCCATCGCGATGCGTGCTCCAGGGCGAAGGGTCCGCGCCTTGACGCGTCCTTGCGCAGTGTTTATCCGGATTTTGTCGTCAGTGTAGTCGAACCACACCGGTGTCACTTGCGGCGAACCGTCCTTCATCACGGTCGCGATGTTGGCGAAGGCCTTCTTGGTGGTCAGCAGGTCCAGGAAATTCTCAGGAATAGTTGCCATGGCATTCTCCCAGCATAACAGTGCTAGCCTCTGAATGACTTAGCTTGATCCGTCTCGCCAGAGGCGTCTCGAAATCCACGCTAGCGGCCGCCTGTTGCTAGTCAATAGAAAGTACGCGGATAACCTGTGAATAGGTTGTGTATTTGGTGCGGATCAAAATTCAGCCAACGGAAGGCGCTATAATTGTATCAATTCATGCCGCCACGTAGACTTTGCTGGCCTCGTAATTCAATACCAGTCCGGGGGAAAAGCAATGGCGCTATTCAATAAGGAAGCGGAACGGAACTCCAAGAACGAAGCATCGGACAAAATCCAGGCAGCACCGCAGATCCAGCCACTGCCGGCCACCCAAGTCGCGGTTGCGCCGAACCCGGTGCCGGCCGAAAGACCTGCGGCGCCGGTGCGGCCACCTTCCAGCGAACCCCGCAGCAACCCAGAAGGCCGTGCTTACCTCGACAGCGGCTCGAAAATCAGTGGCAAGCTGCTGTTCGAAGGTGCTACTCGTATCGACGGACAGGTAGAGGGAGAGATAATTGCGAAAGAAAGTCTGGTCATCGGAGAAAGTGCAGTTGTCACTGCGCAGATCAAGGCAACCGCGGTGATCGTTGCGGGTAAACTCAGCGGGGACATCACCGCTAGTCAGCGGCTCGAAATTCGCCCTTCCGCACGCGTCATAGGTAATCTCACGTCGCCGGTTCTGATCGTGCACGAGGGGGCGATGTTCGAGGGCCATTGTGCAATGCAGCCGGAAGGAGCACGTGAGGACCGCAAAATAGCGGTTTTCCCGAAAGAAGAGCGCGTCCCGCAAGTTGCGCAGAAGCAAGCCTGACCCGATTAGTCCCAAACCGTTGACTCGCGGTTGGCTGGGGCAGAGGAGAGACACCCCTGCTCCCGGTCGGCCGCCGTCTTCGCCCTGCTCGGACTTGCCCCGACCCCGTGCGTGCATTACCGTCTGCGGTAGGAGCTGATATCTTGTTATGCACATACCGCCGGACTGGGGTATTTTTGCCGCGCTGATTGTTTCCTTCCTTATTTTCTGGTTTATATTCGGGCGGTTGTTTTTCGGCCCGTTTCTCGAACTGCTCAGCAGTCGCGAACGGCGGTTGCGGGAACTGAGCGAGCGGACCGAGCAACTGCTGCGGGAAGAGAAAGCTGCAGTCGGAGCCCGGGAGGCAGGACTCGCGGGAGTTCGGATCGAAGCGCTTCGCAGGCGCGAAACGGAGCGTCGGCAGGCCGAGGCCGAAGCCGGGCGCATGATTGCCGAAGCTCGGGCCCAAGCTAAAGCTGAATTGGACCACGTGAGAGAGACCATCGAGCAAGACTTCGAAGCTGCCGCCGCCCAACTCAAGCAATTGGCGGGAACGTTGGGAGTCGAGTTGGCTGGACGGGTCCTGCGGCGAGCGGTGAGCGATGGCACAGCTGGAGCCGATAACAGCAGACGCCGCTGAATGATTGTGTTTAGCTCATCGCGCGGAGGAGATAACGAATCTGAGATTGGCGACTCTAAAATTGAATTGGACAATCGGAAGAGCCAGCCTGACCGCGGCCTTCGTGTGCTGGCCGAGTTGGGCTTTGGCGGCAGAAGGCGAGCAGGCCGAGGGTAGTTGGTTCGCGTTAATATTCTACGTCATCAATTTCGTGGTGTTTCTATGGATTGTTCGAGTGTACGGATGGCCGCGGATAGCGCAATTTTTTGCCAGCCGCTCCCGTACCATTCGGGACAACCGAGGCCGGGCTGAGAAAGCATATCAGGAGGCGCAGGAACTCGCTCAACGGGCTGCCCAGCAGCTTCGTCAATTGGAAGCCGATCAGCGCACAGTAGCAACAGAGCTAGACCAGGAAACGGCCTACCAGGTGCGCCAAATCAATCAGGCAGCACGCGAGGCCGTCGGCCGGCTTCGGCACGATATCGATATCACAACCGTAGCATTGCGCGACGGTGCGCAACGCCGGCTGCGCCAAACAATGGCGGACGCGGCCGGCCGGATCGCTGGTGAGCTGCTACGAGCCAATTTCGAGCCATCTGATCAGAAAAGACTGTTGCAGGATTTTGTCGAAACAATCGCCGAGGAATCGCGCTCGTGAGAAGCTCGAGAGTTGCAAAACGTTATGCGCGGGCCTTGCTGGGATTGTCCAACGACCGCAGGCAGCTTGAAACATGGGGCGCCGAATTGGAGCGGCTGGCCCGTATCATTGGTGCGCCGGAAATCGAGACTGCCTTCGCCTCTCCAGAGGTGCCGATCGGCGCCAAAATCCGCGCGATCGCAACAATAACCGATAAACTTGAATTAAGTTTCCCGGTGCGCTCGTTTACCAGCGTGGTTGCCCGGCACGGCCGAACCGCGGAGCTTCGTGCAGTAGCAGAGGCTTACAGCAGAATGCTCGATGACCTGATGGGGCGCGCACGGGCAACCCTGGTTTTTGCAACTCCCCCAAATGACGCGGATCTCAAGCGCATCATTGATAAGCTCGAACAGATTGCGCGCAGGAAAATTATCCCTACGATCAAAATCGACCAGCATTTGCTGGGCGGGGTCATTGTCGAACTTGAGGGCAAAACCTACGACGGCAGCTTGGCCAACAGGCTGGCGGAAGCACAACGGCGTTTAGCCGGCTAGGCAGTTCAGAACGATCATGGCGGAAATCAGACCAGCAGAAATCAGCGAAATCCTTCGTAACGAAATCCGCGGCTTCGAGGGCTCAGTTGCAGTACGTGAAACTGGCCGGGTGCTCTCTTGTGGAGACGGCATCGCCCGCATTTACGGCTTACAAAATGCCGCATCAGGCGAGTTACTGGAATTTCCGCACTCGATCTACGGAATCGTCTTGAACTTGGAAGAGGACAACGTCGGCGCCGCTCTATTTGGCGAACCTCAGGAAGTAAAAGAGGGCGACGAGGTAAAGCGAAGCGGTCGTATCGCCGAGGTTCCGGTTGGCGACGCCATTCTTGGACGGGTGGTGAACGCCCTGGGACAGCCGATTGACGACAAGGGTCCCATCAAGTCCAGTGAGACTCGCCGGATCGAACTGAAGGCGCCAGGGGTCATTAAACGCCAGCCGGTCAAGGAACCCTTGCAGACCGGCATAAAAGCCATTGACTCTATGATTCAGATTGGCCGGGGCCAGCGCGAACTAATCATCGGTGATCGCCAGACCGGCAAGACTGCCATTGCAATTGATACCATCATCAACCAGCGCGGTCAGAACGTTGACTGTATCTACGTAGCAATCGGACAGAAGCGCTCGACTGTAGCCCAGGTGGTGGAAAAATTGAGCCGCGCCGGTGCGATGGAATACACCACGGTGGTGGTCGCAACCGCTTCAGAATCCGCCCCGCTGCAGTACATCGCACCCTATTCCGGTTGCACAATGGGCGAATACTTTCGTGACAACGGCCGTCACGCGCTGTTGGTCTACGACGATCTCAGCAAACACGCGCAAGCATACCGGCAATTGTCATTGCTGCTGCGCCGCCCGCCCGGCCGCGAAGCTTATCCCGGTGATGTGTTTTATTTGCACTCGCGGCTGCTTGAACGAGCCGCCAAAATGAGCGACGAATACAGCAGTGGTTCGCTCACCGCGCTGCCGATCATTGAAACCCAGGCCGGTGATGTCTCTGCCTATATTCCGACCAATGTCATTTCAATTACCGACGGCCAGATTGTGCTGGATGCTGACTTGTTCAACTCCGGCTTCCGGCCTGCCGTCAACGTCGGCCTTTCAGTGTCACGGGTCGGTTTCTCAGCTGCGGTTAAGGCAATGAAGCAGGTCGGTGGTACGCTCAAGCTTGACTTGGCACAATACCGCGAGATGGCGGCCTTTGCGCAGTTCGGTTCGGAGCTCGATCCATCGAGTCAACGTTTGCTGCATCGCGGTGAGCGGCTGACCGAGATGCTGAAGCAAAACCAATACGACCCGCTCCCGATAGAAAGGGAAGTTCTAATCATTTTTGCCGGCAACGAAGGCTACTTCGATAAGCTGGAAGTCAGCCAGGTGAAGCCGTTCGAACGGGAACTCTACGCTTTTGTTGAAGCGCGCCATCGCGACGTGCTCGATGAGATCCGGGTTCGGCGAGAGATTACGGACGACCTCCGCCAGCGCCTGCTTGCGACCCTGAGCAGCTTTGCGCAAGAGTTCGCGCAGGGCGAGGCGACTCGCCCTGCGGCATAGCCGGTGGCGCGCTCGCTGGTGAAACATCAAACCTATCGTCTGCACGCCGTCCTTATCCGAGTTGTGCCTTACAGGCCCGCGACAACCGGAGTGACTAGGCATGCCGCGCCAGTAAGAAACAATGGCTACCCTTAAGGCAATTCGCCGGCGGATCGCGTCGGTTCGCTCAACACAGCAGATAACGCGCGCGATGAAGCTAATCTCGGCTGCTCGCCTGCGCCGCTCCCAGGAAGCCTTGCTGAGCGCTCGCCCGTACCATGAAGCGCTCGATCGCGTAGCGGATTCAGTGCTGGGAACAGCACCGGAGCTTGCTGCGCCAGCCGAGAATGCGGCGGCCACTGTTCTCATTATCGTGGTGGCGTCGGATCGCGGTCTGGCCGGCGGCTACAATGTGAATTTGTTAAGATTGGCGGAGCAGGAAGCCCATCGCCGGCACAGCCGCGGCATGGCAGCTGAATTTTTCGCCATCGGGCGCAAGTCTCTCGATCACTTCCGGCGCACCCGGCAGTCTTTGGCCGGCGAGCGAGTCAATAATATACCGCGGTTGGCAACCATCGCGCTCGCCCGCGAAATCGGCCAACTGGTGCTCCGCCAATGGCGCAACGGTGCGATTAGCGAGGTGGGGTTGGTTTATAACGTTTTTCGCTCTGCCCTCTCGCAACGGCCTACGTACCAAAAATTGTTGCCTATTGAAGTGCCCACGAAAGATGGCGCGGCACCGCCGGCCGCCACCGGCGATTATCTGGTGGAACCGAGCCCGGCGGAATTAGTACCGGTCGTGCTGCGTATTTACGTCGAAGCAGCGGTGCTGCATGCCTTGCTCGAAGCCGAGGCGAGTGAACACGGCGCCCGGATGACGGCGATGGATGCCGCCACTAATAATGCGGTCGAAATGATCGAACGCCTGACACTCGAAATGAATCGTGCCCGCCAGGCGGCGATTACTAAAGAATTGATGGATATCGTCGGCGGGGCTGAAGCTCTGCAGGGATAAGTACGTCCGTACACAAACAGCACACTTCTCGGACAAATTCTAAAATTATGGATCAGCAGATAACTGGCCGAATCAATCAGGTCTTGGGCAACGTCGTCGATGTCGAATTTTCCAATGGCTCGTTGCCGGCAATCCTCACTGCACTTCGAGTGAGCAATCCGTCAATCGATGATCGCACCGGCAATCTGGTGCTGGAAGTTGAACAACACCTCGGCGAAAGCACGGTGCGTTGTATCGCGATGGACACGACCGAGGGCCTGACCCGCGGCATGGAAGTATTCAATACCGGCGCACCCATTTCGGTGCCGGTAGGACCCAACACGCTTGGCCGTTTGATGAACGTCACCGGCGATCCAGTGGACGAAGCGGGCCCGATCGTTTCCGATAATATGTTACCGATTCATCGCGAGGCGCCGGCATTTGCCGAACAGGCGACGGAAGTAGAAATTCTCGAGACCGGGATTAAAGTCATCGACCTGGTCTGTCCTTTCGCGCGCGGCGGCAAAATTGGCTTGTTCGGCGGCGCCGGAGTCGGCAAGACCGTCACCATTTTGGAGTTGATCAATAACGTAGCCAAGCAGCATGGCGGCGTCTCCGTGTTCGCCGGCGTCGGCGAGCGCTCGCGCGAGGGCAATGATCTCTATCGCGAGCTCAAGGAATCCGGGGTGTTGGCCAAGACCGCCCTGGTTTATGGGCAGATGAACGAGCCGCCTGGTGCGCGCGCCCGCGTCGCCCTGACGGGCATTACCGTGGCGGAATATTTCCGCGATCAGGAAGGACGCGACGTCCTGCTATTTATCGACAATATCTTCCGTTTCGTGCAGGCGAATTCGGAGGTCTCGGCGTTGTTGGGCCGCATGCCAAGTGCGGTGGGCTATCAGCCTACCCTGGGGACGGACCTGGGCGAGTTGCAGGAACGCATAACGACTACCAAGAAGGGCGCCATCACTTCCGTGCAGGCAATCTATGTTCCCGCCGACGATTACACCGACCCCGCCCCTGCGACCACTTTCACCCATCTAGACGCAGTCGCTGCTCTAGACCGCAAAATCTTTGAGAAGGGGATTTTCCCGGCCTTTGATCCTCTGGTATCGACCTCGCGAGTGCTCGATCCGCAAGTGGTGGGGGCCGAGCACTACGACACCGCGCGCCGGGTGCAGCAAATCCTGCAGCGTTACAAAGACCTGCAGGACATTATCGCCATCTTGGGTATGGACGAACTGTCGCCCGAAGATAAAGTCGTGGTGGCGCGTGCCAGACGTATCGAGCGGTTCCTGTCGCAGCCGATGTTTGTGGCGGAACCGTTTACCAATTTACCCGGTGCTTACGTGGCGCGAGCGGAGACGGTGCGCGGCTTCAAGGAGATCCTCGAAGGCAAGTGCGACGACATGCCAGAGCAGGCATTCTATCTCGTTGGCACCATTGAGGATGCTCGAGGCAAGGCCGATCGCCTGGCCCGCGGCGAAGCCCGCTGAGCTCCGATGGCAGAGACTTTTCCGTTTCGGCTGATTGCACCCACCGGCATTGTCTATGAAGGTCCGGTAGAACAGGTGATAGCGTCCGGTCCGCTCGGTGAGTTCGGCGTGCTGGCAAATCACGTCAACTACATCACCTCCGTTACGCCATGTGTTGTTACGTTGCAGTTGGAAAATAACGCGGTGAATGAATATCTGGTAACGGGTGGTCTGGCGGAAGTTAAAGACGGCGCGATGACGATGCTGGCCGACGAAGCGATTCCGGTTGCGGCAGTGGACCCGATAGCTGCCGCGCCAGAGGTCCAGGCTGCGGAAGCAAAACTCGCGCAAATGAGCTTCTATGATCCCGGCTACACAGAGGCCGAGCAGGCACTAAGGCTCGCCCGAACTCGCGCAGAAATCACCCACCTTCGCCGCACGTTGCATTGATTGCTGGCCGGCTTTACTGCTGAGTACCACCGCGCTCGTCATTCGTATCGCCGGACTCGGCCTCGCTGATGTCGAGCGATACGCCCATTGTTTGGTGCCTGCCGGCGCTGCGATAGACTCCCTGGATTGGTGGTACGTCGGCATAGTCACGTCCGACCGCGAGCCGCACATGATGGTCAGTGACACGTGAGCCGTGCGTCGGATCAAAACCGAACCAGCCCTCGGCCAGCAAAACTTCGAGCCACGCATGGCTGGCCTGATTGCCGAGAGGCCGGCCCCTATCAAGCCACGGAGCAAGGTACCCGGAAACATAACGCGCCGGGACGCCCGCTAATCGCAACACGCCAATAGTCAGATGGGCAAAATCCTGGCATACCCCGGCGCCTGCACTGAGCACGTGGTTGATGTCGGAATGAACGTCGGTGGTGCCGGGCTCATAAGCAAATTGGTCGCAAATCCAGGCCACTACCCGCCGGCTATAGTCTGCCACTGGTTCGCTCATTCGCGGCCGCACCATCCAGAAGAACCGCTTAAGCTGGTCACTGAAAGGAACATAGCGGCTGGGACTGAGGAAATCGTATTCCTCCTGCGAGCGAAGGTTATCAGTGCGCAGAAAATTTTCGAATCGATCACTACTTGATAACTCGCGTGGCTCCATGCGTTCAACCAGTGAATCTGCACATATCATCAACTCAGAATGGGGTGCATCGATGGAGGCCGCGTGAACGGTATTCCCAAAGGCATCGCGATAATCGATGACCGCGGCGGGCGGTGTTATATCCAGGCGGAAACCGAGTGTCCGCTGACGTAGGCTGTCGCGCGGTTGTAACCTGATTTCGTTATGTGACTCGCGAGAGGGTTGCTCATAAGTAAACCGGGTGACATGACGAATACGATAGCGCATGAGTCTCATTCGAATTTGAAATAGGCGCTGAAAAGCTCGTCGCCGATAGCAGCGCAATCAGCCTGGATCGACAGCAGGTATTCATGTATTCCGCCGGCGATCGCGTCCGCCGCAGTTCCCTCGCGCAACTTACTAATTAATATGTAGGCAGTGGGAACCATTGGCACTGAGCTCCCGGCACCGACTTCTCCTTGCTCGAGAGCCGCGCCAGCAATGTTGTTGAGCGCTATTGCCAACCGATCCGCGCAAAACAACGCTGCGCGAGGAAAGGCCTCGTCGAACAGCATGAATTCGACCACTCGTTCAGTTGAGATCGAGTTTCCATAAGTGATGCGGTACGGCTCCAGCGCCGAGGCACTGCGCAGCAGTGCCGCCCATTGCGAAAGATCGAGTGCTAAATCCGCCTCGGCAGGGCGGGGCAACAGAAAATGATATCTCGTATCGAGCAGGCGGGTTATGTTCTCCGTCGCTTCGAGCCATTTGCCCACAGAAAGAAAATCGTAGGTTGAGTCTCGCGGCAGCGTGCCATCTATCACGCCTGAGACCCGGTAGAACCGCTCGCGCAGATCAGCGAAGAACGGCACGAGTCCTCGCGACTGGATCATCTCGACACTCCAGCGCCTTGAATCAAGATAGAAGGTGTTTAGTTCGAGCCAGAGTTCGGACGAAATACGGTTGCGTGCGGCGCGGCAGTTCTCCCGCGCATACTCGATGCAGCTTGCGATCGACGAACTATTGTGGGGATCGAAGGTAAAAAACGACAGAATCGAGCGCTCATCATAAGCATTGTAATGCTCCGCAAAGAGGTCCCACTCGCCCGTGACAGCCAGCAATGGCCACCATTCGTCGCGTGCGTTAGCTGGATTCTCCACCACCAGCCGGTATTGTTCGTCCACCAGCCGGGCGCGCCATTCAGCACGCTCAAGATAGCGCGTCAGCCAGAACAGATTGCCGGCAATCCGTTTCAGCACGATGGACCGAGGACCCAGGTGTCTTTGCTGCCGCCGCCTTGCGAGGAATTTACAATCAATGCGCCTTCGCGCAATGCCACCCGGGTAAGTCCTCCGGCTAACACCTTCGGCGAGCGGCCAAACAGCACGAATGGCCTGAAATCGACGTGGCGCGGAGCGATCACCGGCTGACCGTCTGCGTCTTCAACCAGCGTCGGATGCACCGAGAGCTTGACTGGAAGCTGGGCTATATAACTGCGCGGATCACGTTCAACACGTGTGCGCACCTCGGCCAATTGCCGATCCGTTGCCCGGGGACCGATAACCACACCGTATCCGCCGGACGCCCCGGTCGGTTTGATCACGTATTGATCAAGGTCACGGAGTACCTTTTCTCGTACCTCCGGGTCGCGCAGCAGGAAAGTGTCAACTATGGGCAATAGCGGCTGCTCGCCAAGGTAGTAGCGGATCATGTCGGGTGTATAGGCATATACCGCCTTGTCATCGGCAATACCCGTTCCGATCGCATTGACGACGATCGCGTTGCCGGCACGCAGCGCGGCGGCAAGACCGGCCACCCCCAGTTGCGAGTCCGGCCTGAAGACGACAGGGTCGAGAAAATCATCATCGATGCGCCGGTAAAGGACGTGCACGCGCTTGAGGCCATGCACGGTTTTCATCCAGAGCTTATGCTCTTTACAAAGGAGGTCCTGTCCCTCGACCAGTTCGACACCCATCTGCTGCGACAGAAATACGTGTTCAAAAAAGGCGGAATTGAAGGGTCCAGGGGTCAGTAATGCGATCGTGGGGTTGGAAAACCGTTCGGCAGCGAGTTCGGTGAGGCAGCTGAGCAGATCGGCCGGATAATTCTCGATCGCACAGACTCCGCTAGTACGTAGAACCTCAGGCATCAGTCGGGCCGTGATGCGGCGATTCTCAAGAGCGTAAGACACACCTGATGGTGTACGGACATTGTCCTCCAGCACACGGAAGGCGCCGTCGTCGGCTCTCACCAGATCAATTCCGGCAATGGTAATGAAGACATCCAGCGGAGGCTTCAGCCCGACCACCGGCCGCCGATACTGTGGCGATTCAAGTATCAGGTCGCGTGCGATCAAGCCGTCCTTGAGGATATGGCCGTCACCATAGACGTCAGCAACGAAAGCGTTGAGTGCTTTGACTCGCTGGATCAGCCCGGCCTCAAGTCGGCTCCAAGTCTGGTAATCGATGATCCGCGGTATTATATCGAACGGAAATATCCGCTCGCTCCCGGTTCGCTCGGTATAGACATTAAACGTGACTCCCTGATGCAGAAGCATCCGCCCAGCCTCGCTGCGCAACTTTGCGAGCTGATCCGGCGTCATCTCGAATAGGCGGCCGGCGGGGCTGCAGTGAGCACGCAAGCCGGCACTTTGCGTAAACATCTCGTCATAGAAACCGGCGGGCGGGAAGTATGCCTGCGAAAGCGGCACGAGCTTGCCTGCACTTGAGGCATTGCTCTTCCATTGGAGTATTGCTGCCGCTTGGATTTCGAGATCAGGTTGGGTGAGCATAGCGCTTTCAAGCAAGCGCCATGCCCCTATTATCGCTCTCGGACCGAGGTGGCCAGCGAGCCGTCTTTCCCATCCTCGGCTTTGCGTCGCCTCAGTAGGTACAGAATCAATGACCCGTCAGAGATAATGATGGGCCCGCCCACCCCCGGGCAGATAGCCCGAATGACAAATGTTTGGCTCGCACAGGCTTTGCGTCTTCACTACGAGCAAGCCAGATTGACTCGTCGAGCGTGGTGGATCGATACGGCCGCGCACTGCAATCGTCGGGTGTTGCGCGACCGCCATCTCCCCCGCGAGCCCGCTTTACCGGGCGCCCAGCACGGAGTCTTTCAATGCCTTGGCTGGCGTGAACCGCAGCCGCGTCCGCGCAGGAATCTTGATCTGTGCTCCGGTCGCGGGATTTCGCCCCATTCGCGCCTTGCTCCGGCGCTTGCGAAAGATCCCGAGACCGGCCAAGCGTAATGATCCTTCACGCTTAAGCTCTCGCACGACCAGAGCTGTGATTTCGTCCAGCGCGCTTTTTGCCTGCTTCTTGCTGATGCCGATTTTGTCAGCCAGATGGGCTGCAACCTGCGACTGCGTCATCATCCTCCTCCTTGAGCCTGCAACACGGGCCTGCAATGAAGGGTGGACGAGCGCGCGGGGTTTTTCAAGCCAGGCAGCAGAAAAACAATGCGTTTTTCCCAAGAATCAGGCGATTTTTGCACAAGCCGTCCAGTTTTCCACTGTCTGGTGCGACTCTGGTGCGCCGATCGCTCTGGTAAGGCCGTCCAGCATAGTTTTCGCTGGCTTGCTGGGTTACTTCTAACCGCTCAGGGTTCGATCTCACGTCCGCAGAATTCACCGTAACGCGACTCCGATGTTATGTTGGGCGAAATCAACTACATCGGAGCGGGGACCAATGGACCATCTCGAACTGCTGAAGCATACCAAGTTGCCTTTCGCTGAACTGATCGGCATACGTCTCACGGGTGCGGCGCCCGACCGCGTTACTGCGGAACTTGTCGTTCGAGCAGAGTTGTGCACCAACCCCGCAGTCTTGCATGGGGGCGCGATCATGGCATTGGCCGATTCGCTCGGTGCCTTTGCAACGATGCTCAATCTCAGCGACGGCCGCACCACAACTACAATTGAATCGAAAACTAACTTCTTTGCCCCCGCCCCAGTGGGTTCCAGGGTGGTCGCCGAATGTACGCCGCTCCATCGCGGGCGCCGGACGATGGTGTGGCAGACGCGGATCATAGGTGATAACGGGAGATTGCTGGGCATCGTCACACAAACGCAGATGGTGCTGGAAGCTGCCTAGCAGCGTGGCTGCAACTGCCCATGTAGCGGCTGACGGAAGAGGTCAGTACCTTACTTCGACCAAGTACAAGCCGCATGCCGGGGCGGGCGCCGGAGCCAATGCGCGATTACAGCTCACGAGCAATTGTTCCAGCTCTTGTGGTGTGACGGCTCCGCGCCCTGCGTCTACCATTGCGGCGACCATTGTGCGTACCATGTGACGCAAAAAAGCCGTAGCTTCAACCCGGTAGGTTAATAGCGTCCCATCGCGGCGCCAGTAACTGGCCACCACGCGCCGCACCGTGGTCTTTTCGTTGGACCCGAGCGAACGCATCGATGCGAAATCGTGTTCGCCGATGAAGATAGCGGCAGCCTCATTCATCCGCGCAAGATTCAGCGGCTCACGAACCAGCCACGAGTAGCGGAATTCAAGAGCCGATCGAATTGGCTGGTTCAGAACCCGATATTCGTAACTCCGGGAACGTGCATCTCGGCGAGGATCGAAGGAATCCTCCGCGCTGGACGCGGTGGTCACCGCAATGTCCGGCGGTAGCAGAGCATTAAGCGCACGCATCAGCTCCGAAGGAGCGAAGCGCCTCGGCAGCCGAAACGCTGCAACCTGGCCCCGTGCATGCACACCGGCATCTGTTCTACCTGCCGCACGCACACGAATTGGTTCTGAGAAGATTCGCTTCAGCGCATCCTCTACCCTGGCCTGAATGGAATCCCGGCCGGATTGTACCTGCCAGCCACAATAGGCGCACCCATCGTACTCAAGCGTGATACGGATCAGCATTTTTGGGATGACGACGTGGAACTAAGAAGGCCAATACCGATGGGTCAACTGATCCAACCGGGAGACGCGAGAACAGGAGAAAGCTGGTCGCGCGGCGGTCTGCAGCATCAATCCGTATCCTCGCGGTGCCGTCGCCGGCTGCAGCCAAAGAAGTTTGGTTAACAGTGTTAACCCGAAGGAGTTTTCTCAGCCAGTGCCTCGGCGATCCAAATCGCAGTCAGCGCCGTCAGCCGGGCAGCATCAAACATGCAGCGTATTACGGCACCGGCATCGTCCACGGTAATGCGTGTAATTGCCGCTTCCTGTCCGACCGCATCGACGAACCCCTGGGCGTCTTCATGCGCGACGACAATCAAGCCAGGAGCGGAACGCAGGAGTTCCGGCCAATCCCGCTTCGCGCCGCTCGCCGTGAGAAACAATGTCACTCCAGTACCGTGAAATGCCGGGACGCGAACCACGTCGAGCAAGAGCGGGCTGGAGTGGCCACCCAAAGCTCGAACCTGACCTGCGAGTGCCCCCGCCAGATCAGGCGCCTCGCGGGGTGCAAAGATATTGAAGGCGACCTGCGGCTCATCAGCAAGATCCAGGCGCGCGTTGAGTAGATCAGCCGACTGCTGGAACAGCTCGGAGACACCTTGTTGTCCAGCCGCGCTGGCGCTGAGCATGATGGATGCGGATGCCAACGTATAGCCGCTCAGGACCTTCAGGATCGTGGCGATTAGCTGGCCGGCGGGGTGCGGTACCGCAAAGATCTGTCCTCGGCTGGACTGCACAACCCGTTCGCGCGAGGTCAGGCCCGGCGCCACCAGCTCAAACCCGCTGCGCGGTGAAATCGTAGCCGCGCTCAAGTCGATCAGAAACGGCCCTGGCTGCGCGTCGGCTATTTCTGCGGCTGCAGAAATTGGAATCGCCAGGAAAGCGATATCGAAGCTTGAAAGATCCTGAGCTTCGTTAAAGCGGGTCACGGGTAGTGACCGTTCCCCCGCCTCAACCATGCGATCCGAAGAGTCTTGAGCGAACAGCTTCAGGTCTGAGTAGGGTAAATTGCGTTCGCCGATCAGTTCTGCGATCTGGCTGCCTACCGTACCAGTGGCGCCAAGCAGGGCGATTCTCGGGGCGCGGTTCATCAATAGTTAGGCTCCCGGCTGCAAGCTTTCGATCCGCTCGCGCACGGTCCGGCCCATCGCCTTGCATCCAATAAGACGGGCACCTGATCCCCCGCCGAGGTCGCGGGTTCGGTAACCATCCCGAACCACAGCTTCCACCGCCTGCAGTATCAACTCGGCCTCGGCCTTCAGGCCGAGGGAATGCTCCAAAAGCATTGCACCGGACAAAATAGCGGCGAGCGGGTTGGCCTCGTCGCGGCCCGCAATGTCAGGCGCGCTACCATGGATTGGTTCATACAATCCAACTCGGAATCCAGCGCTGTTGAGGTCTTCGCCGAGCGAAGCGGACGGAAGCAGGCCCATCGAGCCCGCTAACACCGAGGCTTCATCAGTGAGGATATCGCCGAACATATTTTCGGTAACGACTACATCGAAATCGCGCGGCCGGCGAATGAGGTGCATAGACATCGAATCGACCAACTGATTCTCGAAGTTGACATCTTTGAATTCCGCGCTAAGGGCCATGGCGATCTCGCGCCATAACCGCGAGGTAGCAAGGATGTTAGCCTTATCTACCGAGGTCAACCGCTTACGCCGTTCGCGCGCCAGTTCGAACGCATAGCGTAGCACGCGAGTTATTTCGGCCTCGGTATAGATGCAGGTGTCGATAGCCTCGCGGCCATTCTTGCCCTCGCGTCTTTCGCTGGGCCTTCCGTAATAGATTCCTCCCGTCAGTTCACGAATCACCACCAGATCGACGTTGTTAATGATCTCAGGCTTGAGCGGCGACGAACCGGCCAGTTCCCTGAACCCTCTGACGGGCCGCACATTGGCAAATAGTCCCAATTCCTTGCGGAGGGTCAGCAACGCCTGCTCTGGACGTTTTTCGGCTCTCGGATCGTCCCATTTCGGGCCGCCCACGGCGCCGAGTAAGATAGCGTCCGCATCCCGTGCTTGCGCTAATACGTTATCAGGCAGCGGCGAGCCATGTAGATCCAGTGCATGGCCGCCAGCTACGCCCTCTTTAAACTCAATGTCGACTGCAGCCTCACGTGTAACAACTCTGAGCACCTGTAAGGCTTCGCCGACCACCTCAGGACCGATACCGTCACCTTTGAGAACTAGAACTTTGTAGGTCATTTACTGCTTGGGTTTAGCAAGCGGGAGTCCTTTCCGCTGCATAGTTAAACGAGCCAGGGATGGAAGCTCATCTTTGCTCCCACGCGATAACTGACGCAGCAAACCTAAACGGGAGAATGCATAAGTTTCACGCTAACCTTTCTAGCACTTAATCGAACTATCCCTTAACAGCAAGGGCCGCTGGGGTAAAACGCCAGAAGACACAAAAACCAGCCTGGCCTTACTAACCTCCTGGTCAGATTCGAATTCCTCCGCCCATTCAATGCGGCGACACGGAGAGTGTATGTGCTGAGCGCACTCATTCTTGCACTGAACCGATCGGCGCCGCAGGCTTGGAGAATGAGGTGTATGAAGCATGGACATGAGCAAAATCCCGGCCGGTAAGGCGCCCCCATTCGATATCAATGTTTTCGTCGAGATTCCGCAAGGCGGACTACCGGTCAAATACGAGTTAGACAAGGCGAGCGGCGTATTGTTCGTAAATCGATTTTTGCATACCACGATGTTTTATCCCGGCAATTATGGATTCATTCCGCAGACTCTTGCTGCCGATGGCGATCCGGTTGACGTTCTGATTTTGTCACAAGCGGCGGTTTTTCCGGGCGCAGTCGTCCGCTGCCGTCCAGTCGGGGTGTTGATGATGGAGGACGAGGCAGGACCCGATGAGAAAATAATCGCGGTGCCGGTCGATCAGCTCAATCCGTATTTCAGTGGCGTGCGCTCATACGAAGATCTGCCCCCCATTTTGCGCGATCAAATCGCGCATTTTTTCCGCCACTACAAAGATCTCGAGCAGGGGAAATGGGTCAAGGTCATCCGATGGGCAGGTCCTGATGAGGCCGCCACAGCTATTCGGGCAGCAATCAAGCGGGCTGAGTAAACCAGGCGACATAGGCCGTGCAACTTGCCGCAAAAGGCGGTGTAACCAAGTGCGGGTACCGAGCGAAAAAGTGGTTACATTAACAACCTGAGGAGTTGCTTAATGAAACCAAAACTGCGGCTGGTTGCCGATAACGCCAGCTCGCACGCGTCTGTCCAACCCGCCACCCCGGATGAGGGTGAGATCTTTGATGCCTATTCTAGGGCGGTAGTTCAGGCTGCCGATACGATCAGCCCGGCAGTAGTCAACATCGAGGTTACACCTCCCGTTACGACGCCGCGTGAAGCACCGCGAGCGCAGGGCCAGGCGACCGGTTCGGGCTTCGTTTTCACCCCCGATGGCTACATCCTGACCAATAGCCATGTCGTCCATGGCGGCGGGCGAGTGGACGTTACCGTCTCCGAT
>JAMXLL010000136.1 GCA_024281015.1 Candidatus Binataceae bacterium | reverse complement strand
CTGCCGAGGCTGGGCTACCCAATAGATACGCCTGCTGTGGCCCGCGCCGCGCACTTCCACGGCGCCCCAGGTCAAAAACACTTTCGGAACGATCTGCCGAACCGACCATGCCTTGGACGTATATCAGGACACGTTCGAGTGATGAACTCAGATGCGGAGAAAATTCGCCATAGTCTGCGGCGTGTGGTCCGGATAGACGTTTAACGCAAGAGAAACACTTTTGATCATGCGCGCTTCGCTTGGCAATAAACGAACTGGTTGAATGTAGATGCAGGACCAAATGCTGCGAGGAGCAGACCAAGGGAAGAGTCTTTCTATGCCGCCACCGTGATGCTACGAACAAGAATTATACAAGTGATCGTGAAAGGCTTTGCGAATTGTCAGCATGTCCGTGCGTAGGAAAGTACTAGCTGAAGCCCCGCGCGAGTCGCGCTGGAAGGTCGACCGAGCGAGGTCTATTCACGGAATGCGATCATTCCGCCTGAGGTTTCCCAGCCGTCTTGTCCTCTGATTTCGGCCAATCATCAGAGAAAGCCGCACCCGGGCGTTTGGTTACCGCCAACAGTCTTTCTGGTGAAGCACTTATCGCTGGGAAGAGAACCTCTGCCGTGTTGAGGAGATATATGCGAACTGCAATTGCGTTCGACGTGTACGGAACACTGGTTAATCCGCTCGCTATGGCGCACCACCTGAAGCCAGTGGTAGGCGACCTGGCTGGCCGTGTGCTGAACTTTGGCGGACCAAGCAGCTTGAGTACTCGTTTAGACGAGGACTGATGCGTGCGTACCAACCGTTTTCAGTGTGTACCTGGGAGTCTCTGCTTTATACGGAAGAGGCTCTTGAGATAGTTCTTGCCGAGGAGTCGCGCGTCATGCTCATGGACCGCTATAAGAACTTACCTCCTTTTCCAGACGCGGTCACTGGCCTGACTTCGCTCAAGGGCGACGGGCATTTCCTCGCGGCGTCATTTCCTTGAAGCTGCGGTATTCCAGCACGCCCGTCCTCCGAACGTTGAATGATCGTACTTACAGCTCATCCTCTCAGTCTGATGTGCCATTTTCAATTGCCAAGCCGTCTTTGCGCACTAGCATTGCCTGCGCGTGGATCTTGCGAGCTCCCGGAGTGACCGCACCCATCATAGGTGCCACCAAGTCGCATCATTTGAAGGAGCTGTTTGAAGCCGTCGAGATCGAATTGACTACGGAGGAAGTAGACCAACTCGAAAAGCCTTACCGGCCTCATCCGATCCTCGGACACGAGCAGCCGCGGGCATCGCGCATGGTCTAGCTGTGATCACGCCGACGCATTGCTCTCCGCTAGCCGCGAACAGGCGAATCGAATGGCATGCGCTGGTTGAAATGGCGGCAGAACCGCGAGCGCCCTCCTTAGCCTTGCGCTCCATGAAGTCGATCGCTCTGGCCAAGAATCCTTCGTGAATCGTTTCGATGCGTTTGTGTCCAAGGCGGCAGTGTTTTCGATGACCTGGGCCCAGCCGCCCGAAGGCTTCATCGATCGTATCGTTATCTTTGTCAGCCAGCCGACATTTCAGCACCCCGCGCGGCCCGAACTTCTTGCGAAAATTGGCATCCTTTGGATAATCCATTCTGGTTGTCGAGCGGGATGGGCAAAAAGAGGAGAAGGCGAGCGCCTTCTCCCCGTCTAACTATTCGACTACCTCGCGTCCGAGCACCGCAAGAGTTTGCCCGGATTGGCTCCGGTGGCCCCACCGTCTTCGAAGGTGACGTCGCCATTGCACATGATCCAGCGATACCCAGTGGGCCTTTGCACTAAACGCGTATTGTTGTTCGGTGGAATATCGTTCGCGACCTCAGGTGCATTAACTCCCAGTTTCTCAAGATCGTATATCATCAGATCCGCTGCGAACCCCTCACGAATAGCGCCACGGTCCTTGAATCCGGCGACCCAAGCGGGCACGAAGCTCAACTTGTAATGGGCTTCCTCCAACTTGATTGTGTTGGTGTCCCGCACCATCCATGTCAGCAGATCCGTGGGGAATGATCCTAAATGCGAGAACTTAGTGTGCGCGCCACCATCCGAAAAACCAGCGACCGTCTGATGGGTTAACATTTCTTTGCAGAGCTCGGGGCTGTGATTACGCGTTGGTGTAGCCCATTGGGTTTTCCAGTCATCGGCCTCGGAGATGTCCAGTAACACATCGATAATGTGCTTGTTCTCTTCCTTAGCAATGTCACCAATTCTCCGATCCCCGTATTTGATCCTCAGTTCATCGCGGAAGACTTTCCTGCAGATGTAGTCAGCGATATCGCCGAGCGCCTTGGGCTGTTTGGTCTTATCGTACTCCCGCTTCATTTCCGGACGTAGTTCCTTGTTGCTCAGCTTTGCCTTGACTTCCTCGGGACTTCCCAGGGTTGCATCACGCCAAACTTCTACGTTGTCAAAGAAGTTCCACGAATCATCGAACGAGAAGCGAAAACTCAGGCGCATCGTCAGTGCATGCGCGATCAGCGGAACCCCCTTCTTGTTGTATTCGTCGACCACTTTGAGCATGCTGCGGAACGTATTGGGCCGGTCGTCTACTACGGCGACGGCATTGAACAGCAGCGGCCGTCCACTCGCCTCGGCTAGCTGTCCAGCGAAACTCATATCCTTTGCCGGACCCCCGCCTTCGTCGAGGCCACCGGATACCTGCGCGAACTGGGCATAGCCGCGATCATACTTGCTCATGCCTTTGGACAGAGCCAGATAGAAATCATCTGACATCAGGTCAGAGACCATAAGCGTGCCATCATAGTCACGCTGCACCGAGGCTCCATAGCCGGTCAGGCGCTGGGCTGCCCAGCCATTGGCGCCAACCGCCATCGCTTCATCCAGGATCTGGAGGATCGTGGTCATCTGCTTGTCGTTCGGCTGCCGACTCTTGGCTTCATCCCAGCCGCCCATCACATAACTCACCAGTGGAGTGACGGGAACCAGCTGAATCATGTTGACTGCTTTCGGCAGTTTGTGGATGTGATCCATCCATTGGGGGAAGGTTTCCCAATTAAACGGCATGGTCGCCTTCATCGCCTCGAAGGGGATGGCTTCATTCCGCTCCATCGAATACATCGAGCGGTCGGCATCTTTGTGGCGGACCGGTGCAAACCCAAAGCCGCAATTTCCGTTGGTGACGGATGTCACGCCATGCCAGCTTCCGATTGAGCAGGAAGGATCCCAATGTAGCGGTGCATCGTAATGGCAATGCAGGTCGATGACTCCAGGTGCGACGATTAATCCGGTCGCATCCAGGACCTGCTTGGCGTCACTGCTCTTGAGATGGCCGATCTTCGTAATCTTACCATCCTTGATTCCAATGTCGGCCTTGTATGGCGGCAACCCTGTCCCGTCGACAATTGTCCCGCCTTTAATCACTTTATCGAACTCTGCCATCGCTGCCTCCGGGTTTGACGTTAAGATAGTAAATTCTGACTGTCTTCCTGCATCACAAGCACGCCTCCGGTTGGATTCTGGGACATGCGTCAAAGGTGCTCTATCGCAGGTTGGCACTGCTTCTCCAAAAGTACAATCGTTTGCTCCAGTTAGCAGGAACTGAAGGCGCGCTGAGGGGAAACGCGATACGACCTCCTTCGAGAAACTCGGCTTAGCAGCCGGAGTTATGGAAGTGGTCTGGTAACGAGAAGCTGGCAAGGTAAGTGATTTAGCCCACTGATTTCGGTCTCTCGGGTGGTCCATCACGCACGGGAAGATGTGTTCGTCATGCTATCCGCGATTTCCATCTAACTCGACGCGTGATCGCCTCACCTTGCCAGGCGCAGACTTCACGTTCGGCGCCCGCACCAACGAGACGCTGAGACTAGGCGAGCGAAGCCATCCCGGGCCGGAAAAGCGCATCATCAAGCCAGCGCCCTGACTGCGATGCGACGGGCGCACTTCGAGGGGGTGCACAGTATCTTGGCTGTTCGAATGAAATGTGACGACCCGTAATTACGAATGGCTGGCTATAGTCCGCCGGTGTTTGCAGAGCAATCAA
The DNA here is from genome assembly GCA_024281015.1 of Candidatus Binataceae bacterium. Lineage (GTDB taxonomy): Bacteria > Desulfobacterota > Binatia > Binatales > Binataceae > JAMXLL01. Next base: position 16,241 of record JAMXLL010000136.1, on the reverse strand, counting down.
CTTTAGGCTTTTCCTGCGGATCGCTGATTCGTTTTGTCCGCCGTCGTCCGACCCGGTATGACGCGATGACATCAACTCGAGGTGAGACAACGACAGCCCATGCGGCGCGGCGGCAGCGGTTGAAAATCGTCGGCATAGGAGTTGCGTGATCGCGTTCTGCTTGGCGCGGAACAACACCGATGGTACCCAAAAGAACGCTTGGTTCCTCACTCCTTCGAGGAAATGTCAACGCCCGGAAATATTTGGTTGAACCCGTACTGTCGACAATTCAGACATCGGCCAAGTCCCGGCGCCGCTGCCTGCAACCCCATCGGCTCCGCAAGGCGCGACATTCGATGAACGAGTTTACTTGGGCGATCAAGCCAGCCAATTTGTGTAAAGTCTACCGCGAGTCAAGACCATAGCAGGCGGCCGTCGTAGATGATTCCGCACAATGAAGTCAGACGGCTCATCGCTTTCATTATTGGTGGTTCATCAATTCGAGTTCGATTCGTCAGTTTTACCATCCTGATGTTACTATTCGGTGGCAATCGCTGTGCAACAGCCCTCTCCGCCGAGTTCTCTGTGGGAAGTGCTCCGTCATGCCCGATGCGTGCTGGGACCAGACAATTCCGTAGCGCGGAGCTTCAGGCAGCCGACATACGGACTTATATCGTCGGTAGCGCCAGCCGCCAAGGCGCCACCTGCCGAAGAACCACCGAGCTACGCGTGCACCGTGACGGCACAATCAACTCCATCCCCTTGGACACTAACCAGCAGGATATCTTCACAATCGTGGACCTTTCGGCGGAGCACTCGAAGCTGTTTGTCTATCGAGAAAAGATTCAGAAATATCCTGACGAAGAATTCAGAAACGTCGACATCGCGACGATGCCCATAACGGCTCGCAGTGTTGTGTGGCAGAGCGTCTGGGACCTGATGAGATGGAATCAATGTGATGCCGCGATCGAGCCTCTGGGCTTCACATCAGACAGCAAAGTGGCGATAAGGGCCCGACCAGCAACAATGACGCCACCTCGCCGTCCCAGTTGCGTTTCCAAAGCTGGCCAATACGAGATCGACTTGCCCTCAAGAACGTTCGGTCAGTTAGCTGAGCGCGCAAAAATTACGCCGCATTCAAAGACTACCCGCAGCTCCTGGCAGACCTGCAAGGATGATCCGGATCTGACTGGCTCGTGTTTCACGGTCCATGGGCGCCTCTCCGCGTGGAATGGAGCTCCGACATATCGAATTTGGCGGATAGGTACCAACCGTATCCTAGGCGTTTCAAATGACATCCTGCCCGAGTCAGTTGTTGGTAACATTAATTGGAACGCCGAGGCTTTGGGTGATTTTGTGGTTTGCCCCTTCAGTCCTGAGCGCCCCGGACGGATGCAACAGGTCTGCGTCGAATCAGCCAAAAACCTCAAATACCGAACGCGCTGAACCGTCGGGCCAATCGGAGATTGGGCGGGGAAGCGTTCAACTCCGCGTAATGGGTCTCATGGTTTTCGAGCCCTTTGGACTCTGCATGCCCTAGCGATTAGCGATAATTAAATGGCGCACCCTGAACCCCATAGGGCTGGAACGGCAAAGCGAGCGCTCCTTCTGCGTAGCTGCGAGTTAGTCAGTTCCCCAAATCGCGCGGACCCGCATCCGGCGGTGATTGTTGCAGCGCGGTGTTGCCTTTTACTATGAACGAGGCTCGATCGAAGGTGTGGCCGGAGGGTCCAATCAGAGTAACAGTATGATCCCCAGGGCGCGGTGGCCACATACACTCAGCTGTGTGCCGGCACTGCTCATCGCCGTCAAGCAACCATCGCAAGGTCGACTCGCTGGCGGTCGACGTGAACCGGATCCGCTGTTGGCTAACCGGGATATCTGGATCGAGCGCGACTATCGACCCGTCAGCGGGCGACTCGATTCTCGGCGAGCTGTGGTCGAGCTCAGCCGAGTTGTGGTTAGGTTCGGTACCTGTGAGGAACCATTCGTGGCGCGGCGCTTCAATTCCCCGAGGGAATTCGATCTGCCGTGCACTTACTCCCGGAGGCGGTGTCATGGCGCTGCTGCCATAACGATCGTGTAAATAATTCATCAATTCGAGCCATACCGGTGCAGCGCCTGTTATCCCGCTCACGTCGTGCATCGGCGCGCCGGCCGCGTTGCCGACCCAGACTCCGACTGTGAATCTGGTCGTATAACCAATACACCAGTTGTCGCGCATGTCCTTGCTCGTACCGGTTTTGACGGCACTCCAGTAGCGCGTAGCGAGGCTGTTTTCCAGCCCGAAGGTCGTGCTGCGGCTGGCTCGATCGGCAAGAATATCGGAGACTATGAATGCGGTAGCGGCCGAGTAGATGCGCCGGGGCGGAACGCCGGGCGAGGAATCAATGCTTAGCCGCAGTGGCGACCAGGTTCCACCGTTGGCTAGCGCGCGATAAGCGCCGGCGAGATCCCACAGCGACACATCGGCTGACCCCAAAGCGAGGGCGGCTCCGTAAAAATCGCCTGATTCGACAATGCTGCTCAAGCCCAGGGTGCGTAAGACGTCCGCAAATATGTCGACGCCAAGTAACTGTATGGTTCGCACCGCGGGGACATTTAGTGACGAGCCCATTGCGGTGCGGCTTGAGACCAGGCCGCGGAATTGCCGATCGTAATCCAGTGGCCGATAGATCCCCCGCTCCTCAGAAAGTTCTAGCGGGGTGTCTGACAGCAATGATGCGGCAGTCAGCAGACGACGATCGATCGCGGCAGCATAGAGAAAAGGCTTCAGCGTCGAGCCCGGTTGGCGCGATGACCGCACGCCGTCGACCCATGGGGCAGACGACAGGCCACCTGCGCTGCCGACATATGCCCAGGCCTGGCCAGTAACGTTCTCGATCACCAGTACTGCGCCATCATCAACACCGTGCTGACGCACCTCGCTGACGTGGCGCTTGATCACTTCGGTGGCAAGCCGCTGAAGGTCCTGGTCGAGACTGGAGCGGGCCAGCATGTGATTTTTGTCAAGCAGGCGTGCAGCGACGTGAGGCGCCATTTGCGCAGCCGTGAACCCGACACGGTGTGGGGCAAACACAGAATCAATCGCATTAGTCATTTCCTGAGGGGCACATCGAACGATGACGAGGGAGCGGCGCAATGCTTCAGCTCGGCCTTTTACGGCGCTATACCGTGCGTTGGGCGCGCGCAGTAATGCGGTCATCACCAGAGCCTCGCCAACATTCACGCCATGCGGCGCCTTACCAAAAAGAATGCGCGTGGCGGCGCTAACGCCCTGAATTTCCCCGTGCCAGGTAACCAGGTTCAGATATGCTTCGAGGATTTGATCCTTGCTCCATTGATATTCGAGTGCCCGAGCGGCGCGCATCTGCAGGAGCTTTTGCAACACGGAACGATGGCCGCTGCGGCCCAGCGCCGGATCGAGCATAGTCACGAGCTGCATTGTAATCGTGCTCGCGCCGCGGCCACGTCTGCCGGTCGCGCGACTCATTGTTGCAGCCGCCAGAGCCCACAGATCGATGCCGTCATGCACAAAGAAGCGCCGGTCCTCTGATGCGATTACTGCCTTTTCAATAGCAGGAGAAATATCCGCCAGCGGCGTCCATTCGAGGCGCCGTTCATGGGTTTCAATACGCATTTGATACAGCACATAGCCATGACGATCGAGGAGTTGGGCAGCAGAGGGGCGCCAGGTTGCACGCACGTCGGCAAAGGAAGGGATTGGCGGCGGGGCAGTGAGCAGCAGAACGGCGCCCGACACGACAGCGGCTAGAGTTATTGAAGCCGCAAGATAGCGCATTTTATCGCGACACCGCGAACGGCGCGTTGGGCAGTTCTCCCATCATCGCTGGCTCGTACAATGCTTCGACGTGTGTTGGCGGAAGCTGGAAAGTGCCGGTTTGGTTTAACCGAATAGTATATTCTAGTGAGAAGGTGCCCTTGGGCACGTACTCGTAATATGCGCGAAAATCACTGAACGCGCGTTCCACGTAAGACGGCCAAAGATAGTCCTCACTATTCTCATTTTCACCGCTGGTCGCGATCTGAGATTCGCGCGCCAGTCCGGTGCCAAGCTGGGAGGCGCCGGCTGGAATCGGATCGTCAACGACCACCCAAGTCATGTCGGTATCAGCGCGAATTTGCAGATGAATGCGGGCCGAGTCTCCCTGCCGCCAGCCGCGAGAGTCCGTGCTGTCGAGTGGTTCCACCCGCTTGTCGATCAAGAACCCACCGGCGAACGGCACCTTTAGCGGAATAGCCGCAGCCGTGCGAATCTCCACCCACGGCGCGCCAGATCCATTATGCGAAAGCTCAAGCTTCTCCGGCGCCGAGGGCCATGCGAACTCGAATGAAGCGCCCGACGGACGCTGCACCCAAGCAAGGCTGTTATCACTGGAGCCGAGTTTTGCCGTGGTGGTGCCCGTGAGAGGCGCTGCTTCAAAGGCGGCCGCAAATTTCCGTAGCGCGAGTGCTCCCCAGGCATTCGCGACTGTGCTGGGCCATGCGCCACGCCGCTGCAGCGCGAGGGCCCCGCGCATGATCTTCGGGACGTCGTCACGCCACTGATTATCGTCGACCAGCAGCAGCGCAAGGCGAACGAGGTTTCGCGCCGGCGACACCATTAGCCACCACATATCATTGCGTGGATCGCTGGCCAGGTGCATTGCCGTGCTACTGACATTGAGGCGCGCACGCATGATGCGCTGCACTTCCTCGAGTCGCGTGGCACGCTGAGGCATTGCGGGAGTCCGTTCGAGAATGCTCCACCAATCAAGAACAGCAGAATCGGGCCAGAGATTCGGCTCCAGAATCAAGCTCCCAAGGAGCGAAGGGCTCGCCTTACGATCGCGCGCCAGCGCTTCTATCGCAGCGAGCTTGCGCATTGGCAGATCGGCCACAACAAACGGTTCGTCGCGGAGCAGCTTACCCTCGACGAATTGGACGAGGGCAGCGTCCAGTGCCCCTCGTGTGGAGTCTGGCAGCCGCAGGCCGGCTTCGTTCACGATAGCCAGGAAGTATGCGGTGAGTACGTCGCTCCCGACGTTCATACTCGGGAAATACTTGAGCAATCCGTCAGGATCGGTGTAAGAAGGCAGGTCGGCGACAATACTGCGCCACTGGTCGAGATCCTGAAGTGCTACTGCACGCGACACGCGCTGTTCGAGACAAGTATAAGGATAATCGCGCATCCATGCTTTGACCCCATCCGCTCCTGCGTTCAGTGACGGAGCAATCTGCACCTGAACACCGCCGAGGCCAGCCAATGCATCTTCTGGTAGCGCTATCGGTTGAGTGAGCGGCTGTGTCAGCTGGACCATTGTCGCCTGCCAGGTGCGGACTGGAATGGCCGCAATGGCCGGTTGCCTGATTAGAAGATGATCGGACGGACCGCCCCTCACATCGGCGTCGACGTGATAGCTCAAGGTTTTCGCCGTCGCCGGCACCACGATGTTCCATGTTATGTTCTTGCCATCGCCGGGCCCGAGCAGAATTTTCTGCGGCTGCGGGTTTGACGAGAGCCCTTCGATAATTCCCTTGATGTTCACCTCCAAAGGCCGCTCCGAAGCATTGCGCACCGTGAATGCGGCGGCGAGTGAATCGCCCACGCGGACGAATGGCGGGAGTCCGGAAAAAACTTGCAGATCCTGGGTTGAACGAATCGTCGCGGCGCCCGTACCAAAGTCACCCATGCCGGTAGCGGCGATCGCGACAATACGAAAACTGCTCAGAGAGTCATTCAGCGGTACCTCGAGGCTAGCGTCTCCGTTGCGGTCGAGCGGCACCATCGCTCGCCACAAAAGCAGGGTATCAAACAGCTCGCGCGTAACATGATGCCCGCCGCCACCGCCAGGCGGCAATGCTTTTAGCCCGAAATGACGGCGCCCAACCACTTGCATCACTGCGGTCGAGGTCTCGACCTGATACGGCCGTTGGTTCATCATCGCCTCGAGCAGCTTCCAGGAGTCGTTGGCTTTGAGTTCGAGCAAACCCTCATCAACCGCCGCCACAGCGATACTGGTGAAGCCCATAGGAGCGTGACCGTCCGGCGTCCGCACGGATACTTTCACCCAAGCCTTTTCACGCACGTGATAAACCGGATGCGCGGGGGTGACCACGACCTTGAGTCGATGCTCACGCCAGCCCACCCGGATAGCCGCAATCCCGATTCGGAAGGCGGGTTTGCCAAGATCAATCATCGCGGTGGGGGCTATCCCCGCGATTCGCCCTCGTATGGCCAGCACGGACACGAATACATTCGGCGCGTAGTCTCTCACCGGCAAAGTGACTATTGGGTTTTGCCCGGTCAGGTGCATCACCGAGGCCGCGATTATCCCTTCGCGCTCGACCGTCACTAGTGCCGTTGCCTGGGCGAACGGCATACGCACCTGAAAGCGGGCAGTCTCTCCGGGCTGATATTCAGTTTTTTCCGCGATCACATCCATGCGATCGTCGTCTTGGCCAGGGAACCAAATTCGCTGGACGCCTTCTACGTATACGCTCGTGTTGGCTACGCTCTGATTTCCATTGTCGTCGACGATACTAGCCTGGAGAATCGCCTCGCCAACAAAGCCGGGTGCCGCTTTGCAAAAGTACAACCCTCGGCCGTCAGTCTTGCCCTTGCATACAATACCGACGCGCTTAATCTCCTCCGTATTGTCGTAGGCATAGAAGCCTCCGATGAGGCGTTTGCGATACGAATAGAATTTGCGCCTGAGTAACGTCACCTGCACGGGCATGTGAGCTACCGGCTGGCCACCATTGTTCACCGCGGCAATTTGTGCGCGAACAATTGCACGCGACCCGGCCCAATCATCGGTGCGGATTCCGGCGAGCAATTTTGCCGGCCAAATAGTTATCGTATTTGCTACTGTCTGAGTCTCACCATTAGGATCGCGAAACTCAACTTCACTTAATATGGTTTGCGGCAATCCCGCACGAGGAATGTCAGTGATCTCAGTGCGGGCGCCACCGGCGTCGTCAAGGCGGATATCTTTGCGCTGATGCACGCCTGGGTTAGAATCGCTTTCGATGCCGCTTTCAGAGTACTCCCACTTGCGTACTCCTTCTTTTACCGGCCCGTTGGCGAACGTGAAGCCGTCGAAGTCCTCGAACGTTGGCCAATCCGTCTTGGTTATCTGGCTCCGAAGGACCACCGGCAACCCTTTGGCTGCACCACCGGAAAGGTAATTGGCACTAATGTCGACCGGTATTCGCGTTACCGCGACTTGTGGAATAGCCGGCAACGTTATCGTCGCCCGCATGAGCGGCACCCGAAACTCCTCCACCTCAAATGTCCCCGACGGAATCTCCGCATTCGTGGAGTCGGATTCTTCCGCCGGCGTCAGAACTGGCGGGTGTGGCAGAATCAACATCACCTGGTACTGGCCAAGTTTGGCGTTAATGGGAATTTTCCAATCCGTCTCGCTAGTGCCGGCGTCACTCCATTTGATTTTGAAATCGTAGTGTTGATCCCCACCATTGAACCGAATCGACAGTTCATCCGGCCGCTCATCGCCAGGCGGCAGCCCGAACCCGCTGAGCGTCTTGACCCGGATGAAATGTTTCATATGGACAGTCTCGCCCGCACGCAGCAACGTACGATCGAAAACCGTATGCGCTATGTATGGCGACGCTTGCGTATCAGTCGGCAGATTGAAACGCCATGGCTCGATACCCTGTTTCCAGCTTGAATGCACAAAACTGAAGTCGTCACCGCGGCGCGCAGTGACCAGCACACCATTACTCAGCTCGCGCAGCGGCGCCAGCTGTTCGGACTCATAGTCGCGTGAATGCTCGGATTCATCCTGTTGGCATTGAGGTGGGTGGTCGAAGACATCGAGATGAGGCACGAGCGCTATCCCGCGCCGTTCTGTGTGCCCACTCCATAGTTTGGTGCCATTACAATCGGCAATGGCAACATCGGCGCCAACTACCGGCTGTGCGCTGTCCAGCTCGGTCACCCAAACCAGCGAATTGGCCCTGCCTTGTTTGAAATGCACCGAGAGATTTGTGACTAGGGCGGCAGTCGGTACATACATCGGCCTGGGGGCATTGAGCAGCACCGAGCCGAGATGCTGGCTCTTGAGTTCGACGATATAAAGGCCAGGGCCGCCCAGCGGCAGCCCCATTACCTCGAAGGCTTGGGGGCCATTAGGTTTAGCAATGGTGAATGCATGTTCGCCGCCTGAAGTCACACCTGCAAAAACCGAGCTGGAGCGCTTGGCGGCTGCTACCCGGCTAAGCCACCAGAGAACGGTCTTTGGCTCGGGTGCGGATACCCGCCAGAACACCGCCTCGATGCGGTCAACGAGGCTCCTCAGCAGGCCGTTGTCTTGCGCCTCATTAACCAGTCTGATGCGGCCGCCGCGAAGCTCAGCTTCGAGATTACGCACCGTGAGCGGCAATACTGGATTGGTCAATTCGATTATGCCAAAGCGCGCTGAGAATTTTGCGAGCGGTGGAAACTCGTCAGTCTTAATCGCATACGGAAAACGCGACTCATCGATCACTCTGCGCCCGGAGAGGTCGGTCAGGTTTGGCGGCAGTTCGACGCGATATTCCGTGGATTCCTTGAAAACCGGCTCAAATTCGATGGCCTGAACGTCGCTGTCGCTGTCGAACCTGGGTGCGACTCGAGTTCCATCCGGTGCGATTAGCTTAATTTGGCGCGCCACCTCCGGGCGGATCTCCGCGCTGAAATGGACTTTTATCGGCGCAACTGGCACGCAGCCGGCTCTTGGATTCTCCCGTTCACAATCAACGGTCGCGGTGAAGGCATCGCGGACTTTATACTCGAGCTGCTGGTCTTCATGGTTCGCGATACCGGTGTGCGACTTAATGTTCCGGCTCCAGATCAGATGGACGGCGGCGCCGTTGGCAAAGCGCCGGACCGCCTGAAGAACAACGAATGGCTGCTTGCCGATGGCACGTTGGAACCTCTTGGCCAGGATGTCGCGGGCACCGCCCTGAAGGACTCTGGCGCCTACGCGCTCTGGAAGACCTTCGACGCTGAAACTCGCGTAATGGGCGACGCTGACCTCGTCAGGCTCTGTATCCAGGATGAGGATGAATGCCTGCTCCTCATCGATCCCGTTGTCGCCGGCCCAGGGTCGCTCTTCAACAATTGAGGGGCCGCCGGTATCGAACTCAAACGTTGGGGCAGCCGCAAGGGAGACCCCACTGAGCGACTCGAGGCCATTGCGCAGCTTGAACCGGCATCGTATACCGGCCGGCAAGTCCTGTGCGAAATCGTAGGACCAGGTGAAGCTGTCGATCCATCGCGCGGAGCCTTTGGCATCGCATGCGATTTCAAACGGTAACGGCAGAGCGCGCGGATCGCCTAGCGGCACCATCGACTCTGAGAACCGCGCTATAACTTGTCTAACTTGTTTGACAGAACCTTGCGGCGAGAATCTGATAACGCTCGCAGCTGAATGATCCAAAGCCTGCGCTAATGCCGAACAGGTCGCGAGCAGCACGCCGATGACAATGAGCGTGCTTACCAGGCGACTGGAACGAAGGCCTGACCCGAGACCACTCAGCTGAGGTCTGCTTGCTGTCTTGCTGTTTGTTCTTGAATGACCAGATCTTCGAATTGTCGCATCCGGTATCCGGTGCCGCATCGTCGGTCGGCCCTCCCGCACCTTCGAGCAGATCTTATCAATAAGGCTAACAGCCTGTTTAGAACTCTCTAATCCTGTGTGCCGCCATTGTCTGGCCCACGTAGAATCCGGATTCCCGATCCTTCGCCGAGCACCTACGCGTGGGTTCGACAAACAAAAAAGAACACCCTGTCCAATCATTTATCTGGTGAATTTTTTAACTCGACACTGGAGCGTTGCTCGTTGAATTCTCTTCTACGGCGGCGATGTCAAAATCTACTGCCAGGTTTGACTGGCATTGATCCTAAATTTTGACATTCCCCCACGCTTCACCCTCAAGAACGATGGGATTATACTATGTAACTCTCAGTATACAAATTGCGAGCACTCAGTATTTCGAGGCTCGAATCCACCCTGAGAGGTCCGGATAGCTTACTCGCGGTCTGTGAGGTGAATTCTGGTCACAATGGCGTATCGGCGGTCGCATCGGTCGCAGCAGGTGCGGTTCCCTTCGTGCCATTTGGGGAGCAAGCGAAGTTGCAGCGCTACAATTTCAGTTTGATAACGGGCGGTCAAATCCGTGGCCATCGAGACGGCGCAAATCGCACCCCCCAAAGATCGAGGGCGTGCCTGAGAAACACGATGGCCGGTAACATAACGTAACGGTTGTCTCGTCGACGATAGGTGCTGGACCGCAATGTTTCGGATTCTGAACGATTGCATCAACGCAGCCGAGCATCATCGGAACCATAGTACATCGCTCGAGGCAACCGGAGTTTATTCAGCTTTCAAAGGTGGTCATAACCACATGGTCGACAAACTGCATCAACTAGTAGCTGGTACCCCTTTCGCGGATTTCCCTACGTCCGGCTACGATGAATTCTGCTTTTGCAATATCAGTACATACCAGTTCCCGTAGGCGGAACCAGAAGTCCGAAAAGCTCATTTTTTGCTTGCGAGTCTGAAATCGTGCACATCGAATTCACTCGCTCCAGAAGCAGAGTACCCAGGCTGAAGCCAGATTATGCGAAGTGGATGCTGGACGATCCCCGCGTCAACTTTGCGATGACTGCGGGATCAGCGTCTACACGTCTCGACCATCTTGGCCTCCAAGTCGAATCTGATGAAGATTTGGCGGTCATCGAGCAAAGGTTGGAAGCCGCCGGGCAGTTCGTCGCAAAACAGGAAAATGCATCCTGCTGCTACGCGCGCGGTAATAAAGGCTGGGTGTCTGACCCTAGCGGAATTTCATGGGAGACCTTTCACACATTCGGCGAGAGCACGGTTTACGGCAGTGATATTGCCCCAAGGCCGGCATCAGCAGCAGGGCAGGGGGTAGAATCGTGTTGTACTCCCACGCCGGCTTCGACCAGTGCTTGTTGCTCTGGCCGAGAGCTTAGTGACCGTCAGTAATGGGCAAGCGTGAATACAACGACATCAAACCCTAAAGGAAAGAGTTTCGGATGAGTGGTTGGGGGAGTCCACAAGGTTAGATAACGGTCGAGGAAAGAAAGCCGCCTCATTGACCCGCTGCTGAAGCGTGCCTGGGTCGATCGCAAGGGCGAACATGAGGACCGGCCCGATTATCCAATTTTGCACCAGTGAGAGAGCGAGAATTTTCAGATCGCGAAAAACATCGCCGAGCTCGTCGTAATTAACTTTCGCGAGCGGCGGGTACATCATCGGCACCCCAGGCGGCAGGTTGGCGTCCTTTAGTAGGTATCCACTGAAGCTGCCGGACTCGATGTCGAAGCCGGGAAAACTCTGCGACGCCTTGGTCCGTGCGACCACCCTGAGGGTCGTGGTTGCCTCGTACCAGGAGCGCGAGCGCTCGAGGTTAGTGACATTCACGTCCCAGTGTGTAAATGCGATTCAAACGATGGTGAAGACTGCCGGCTTGGTCCGTCATCTCAATCCTCCACGTGAATCGTTTTTTGGGCGAAGTGGAGTACAAAAGAACGCTTTCTCAATGGCTATACCAGCCAGTTGCTGCTTTGAGACAAGGAGATACTGGTGGGGACACCCAAGACCATTATGGCATTCGCGGTCCTTCTTGCACTCGCACCGAACGCTCACGCGGATGCGCTGGCAATAGCAAAGGCGCTCGATGGACGTGTCGACAACGCCGTCAAGCAATGCAAGCCGCAGCTTATGGTCGACCTCTATGAGACGAACGCGGTGGCGATCTATCCAGGGGAAGGTGAAATTGGACGAAACAAGGCCGGGATTAATCGCCTTGTCGGAGACTTTTTCACTGCATTTTGTCCTGACGAAAAGAAGAAGGTTGCCGCAAAAGATGTCAGCTTTGATGCCATTCAACTCGGCCCGAAATACATCATGATAATTCGCGTCGTCGATGTCACCGACAAGGACGGCAATGCGACGCGCCTCCGCGCGACGGAGCTGATTCACAAGTCGTCTGCAGGCTGGCGGTATGTGGTCGACCATGCCTCGATAGGCGTACCTGCCCCGCCAGCGGCAGCTACACCCAGGAAGTAGACTCTAAGCGGTTCAATCCGTAGCAGCGAGGACGAGATGAAACTGCCTGCGCGGAAGTTGTTAGATGCAAAACTGACCAGTCGCCGATTGAAAAAATGCCCCAGTCCGACGTGGGGCACTCCGAAGCGGAGGTCCACATGTTGGTGACGGAGAAAGCAGTGGAGATCCCGAGGTAGATTCCTTACACCCTCAATGGCTGCATTCTGACCTGGGAACCACCGACAGACGGGACCAATGCCATGGCAGAGTAGGACAAATATCGGCGAAACATCTACGCCAGTTACGGGAAAATGACAGCGAGGCGCCCTAGCCGTCCGGGCCTTTTTATCTCTCATAACGTCCTTTCTGGCAGAGAATATGCCCCCCTTCTATCGAAAGAGAGTAGGGTAGGTACTGGCTATGTTAATGGCTTAAACATTAGTGTTCGGCATTTGATTGATTGCGCTCACTAGGCCATCGACACAGCCTGCTAGGCAATATCATCTGACGCTGTCAAGTGTGGCAATAGTCATTGTGTGCTGTCTGAGTCGGTCGGCCCCGTAACAGGTAATGTAGAAGAGCCATCCGCAGTATAGCTCTGGGTATTGATTTAATGAAGCAAAGCGCTTAGTATCGTTACTTATGATGGGGCGTCTCATGGGTGAGGTGAGGAGGATATTGGATGGAACGAAGTCATGAAGAGGCGCGGAAAGAATCCTCACGCAGTGGCCCTCGGCAGGTTAGGCGGTTTAGTCCGGAGCGAGGCCAAGAAGCGGGCCAACCGGGAGAATGGCCGCAAGGGCGGGCTGATCAAAAGCCGCAAGAAGCGAATTGCCGCCCGGAGAAACGCCCGTCGCCCGCGACCCGGGAGACGCCGGAAGAAGGGGTGAGCTCGGCGATTGCCTGGATTCGTGCCCGTTTCGGATACGGCGCTATCGGCTTCGGTTATGGCGGAATGCGCTTCTCCGCCCGTGCGCTGCGTTGAAACCGAGCTGCGAATGGACGCACCGGAAAGCCGCGCGCCGCCAGTTCAATTTTCCTTTCTTTGTCCGTGCGGTAAGCGGATCGCACTGAAAGCCCTCGGCTGCTGCCGATCATGTTATGACCGGCGACACCACTCGCTACGCTTTTTCGGTGGACTGCGCGAACGCGTGCTGGAGCGGGACCGCTTCCGCTGCCGTGGTTGTGGTAAGCGTTCGGGATTGGTGGTCCATCATCGCGACCGGCACAACCGGAAGAATTTGCTGGTCACCTTGTGCATACGCTGCCATTTACGCATCCATCACTCGTCAGGATTGAGATACTGGTTCTCAGAAATGCTGGCGCGATTGTGGCGCGAATTGCATCCGAACGCGCCGATGCAATATCAACTGGGCTTTCGAAATGTCAAGAAGGAGGGTCTGAAAGGTCCTCTCGAAGGCGTGAGTTTAAAGGGCCTGTCGCTTCGGGCTTCGCCAAATGCCGGCGTCCCGGAACTCATCCGCGCTTCGCGCGACCAGGCCCACGCGTCAAACGATCTAGAGAAGGAAAACGGTTAAGATGAAACCATTCACCGAGGCGCTGGAAATAGTGGCGGAGGTAATGCGCGAGGGCGCGGCAACACATCCGGATAACGATTGGGTCGGGCGAAGCCCGGACTATCATCTGGGCCGTGCCGAAGAACATTTGCGGCTGTGGCGTGACGGCGACCATCTTGAGGACCATATGTCCCATGCAGCGACGCGGTTGCTGATGGCCTTAACCCTACGAGAATTCGACCGTCCAACGTCATCCAAGTCAGGTCTGGTTCAGGCAGTTGATCTTGTAACCACGGGTGACTACCAAGCAAGCCATGAAATCGGTGGGCGTCACGCAACTCAAATCGAGGCTGTCAGAATACCTGCGCCTCGTGCGCAACGGTGAGACCGTATTGATTACCGATCGTGACGAGGTGGTGGCCGAGCTGCGACCGACACGCAGAAAGTGTAACCCTGCAGATTCGCTTGAGGGGCTGTTAGATTCATTGGCTGAGCGCGGGGAAGTAACGCGCGCTAGCCAGCCGAAGCGACGTTGGACATGGAAGGTAAAGGGCCTCGGGCTGCCAGCCGGGTCCGCCAACGCGCTGCTGGGCGAGATTCGCAGTGACCGGTGACATTTGGCATGTGCGCTTGCCTTTATCTGGATACGTCCGCGGTCTTGCGAGCCATTCTAGAAGGCGGGACCAGCCCGGAGGTTGAAGAGCTGATCACGGCGGCGCCTGCCTTGATCACATCACGGCTATCTCTAGTCGAATCGTCGCGCGCGCTTCATCACTTGCGACAGCTCGGACAGCTGAGCGAAGCTAAGCTCGCTGACGCGCAACGCGCGATCAACGCTGTGTGGACGCGATGCGAGCTTTGGGAGTTGACGTCATCGGTTTGCGAGAGGGCTCGCCAAGTTGCGCCAGGGGAACTCTTGCGAACACTGGATGCCCTTCATCTTGCGACCTTCGTATTGGCTCGCGAAGGGATTGAGGGTCTCGAGCTCGTGACCCTCGACGAGCGCTTGCGAGCGGCTCTTGAAGCGGTCTAGTCGGAACTTCCCCGCCCTTTGCCGAGGCCAAAATATAACCAGCGGTTATGCAGTGGCAACATTCTTCGATGATCACTTGAAAACACATAATATAGATCGGAACAAACGCAGGGCAGGAGTGGGTGGCCTTAAGGAAGGCCCAAATGTCGGCAAACTAAATGTAACTATCGGGTACCGACCTAATCGGTCCGCGAATCCCCTAAGCTGAAGGACGAAGTGTCCTTCGATCAACTCCACGGATCGTCGGTCGGCGACACAACGTCTAGGCCTCAATCTTCCTCGATCTTGCCGTTAACAAATCGATAGAAGCTCATTGAGCCGAAAGTTATTGTTTGTCCCGGTTCGGGTATCCGGGTTGCGGAGCTCCGCGATAGATGCCTGTAATGGTCCATCGAACCGCGACTCTATCATCTTCGCAGATAATGTCTTCGATTTTCGCTTCTATGGCAGAATCTGTGCCCCGCGTCGCGAGCATTCGGGCGCCTTCAAGACCTCGTGGAAAGTTGGGTGAGTTTGGAGAATAGAAGCGGAAATTGGGCGAGCACACTTCATCCACGATACGGATATTGCCGCGCCTCAATTCCTCGATGAACCCCAAAAAGATCGCTTTGTTCTCTTGCGCAGGCATATTGAACCTCACGTTTCAGCCGACACCTGTCAACGCTCGTCGAATTTAGGGTCCCAGGCAATTTCGCCTAATTTTATACGCGTTGCTGATCTTCCGGCTGTGGAATGTTGTCCTGTTTGGCTTGGTTTCTCAGCACCATGTGAGCGCGGAAGCAGTGAACGACCGGCAGGCACGAACTGCGGCCGAGTGACATCTATGGTGACCCTGAGACCCACGTCCTGATGCGATACAAGAAACAGCGTCTATTTCGGCATCCATCAGCTCTTTGTTACGCCGGCGCACGACGAACACGCTGGCACTCAGACCGAAATGATCTGAAGGTCTTGGATCAGTTCAAAGTGCCGGCGATTGTTCGTTAGGATCGCGAGTCCATGGCGGATGGCGGTCGCCCCGATAAGAAGGTCGAAGTCGCTAATGGTCTGGCCCTGGGCTCTCAGACGGCCGCGCTCGCGACCGAAGATTCTCGTAGTTTCGTCGTCGAGCCCTAGCAGTTCGACGCCGCTAAAAAACGCTCGGAGGCCCGCCTCGCCTGTACCCGGGTCGCGGGAATAGAAAACACCCTCGTAAAGCTCGGCCAGCGAGATGAACGACAGGGCGAGTCCCTGCGCGCCGAACTCCTGAATGCGACTCACGATCTCGGCGTGGCCGTTGAGATAATGGATCACCCAATCGGTGTCGACGAGATATCGCACCGCTCAGGCATTGGTTGAGGGTCGCGTGGAGATGAGGCGGTCGGCGTAGATGTTGGCGATCAGCTGGTCAGCGTCAATTAGGCCTTTCCATGCACCTGCAACGCCCCGCAAAGCTTCGAGGTCTTTACGGGGAACTGGCTCAGAGATGGTGACCACAACCTCATCGCCGTCGTTAAGCGGAATTCGTTCGAGCAAATCAAGGCTACCGCCGCGCACGCGAGCGCGCACGGTACGCCGTTTCGTCGCGTTTTTCGCCGGCCTAGCCATGCTCTGAATGCTATCGTGCCGGGTGTCCTGCAGCAACCACGC
>JAMXLL010000135.1 GCA_024281015.1 Candidatus Binataceae bacterium | reverse complement strand
CAAGGCCCGGCAAGCCAACGGCGGCTAAGCGATGGATGACATTACGGTTGCGCGAGCATTGCACGTCGTCTCTGTTGTGCTCTGGATTGGTGGCGTTGCATTCGTGACGACAGTATTGCTGCCAGCGGCCAGGCTCCTGAAGGCTCCGCAGGAGCGAATGCAGCTTTTCGACCAGATAGAGCGGCGCTTCGCATGGCAGGCGCGCCTTTCCACGTTAATCGTGGGGCTAACTGGCTTCTACATGCTATATCGATTCGATATGTGGGATCGCTTCCGCCACGGCGCGTACTGGTGGATTGATGCGATGATCGCCGTTTGGATGCTCTTCACGGTTATGCTTTTTGTTCTCGAACCGTTGCTCCTGAATCGATGGTTGCTCGCGCAATCCAAATTGAAGCCGGACGCAACCTTCAGAGCCGTCGCATGGCTGCATCGAATCCTTTTGTTCATCAGCTTGGTTACGGTCCTCGGAGCCGTCATGGGTAGCCACGGTCTGCTACTCTTCGAGTAAGTACGACAGAGACGCTTGTTAGCAATTTCAGTGCACGACTTGGCGCAGGGAACCAGCCTTATAACGCTGGGCCATGAGCTCCAGGTCGATCGGGCTAATATCGGGCGCCTGACCGGCAGAACCGAACGCTTCGAAACGCTCAATACAGATCTTCTCCGTCTCCTCCATGGCGGCTTGCAAGAACTTGCGCGGATCGAACTCATGAGGGCTCTTTTCCATAGTGCGCCTCATCCCGGCGGTCATGGCGAGGCGAATATCGGTATCAATGTTCACCTTGCGCACACCGTGGCGGATGCCCTCGCATATTTCAGCAACCGGAACGCCGTACGTCTCGCGGATATCGCCGCCATAACACCGGATTTCCTCCAGTAGACGCTGCGGCACCGAGGATGAACCATGCATCACCAGGTGCGTGTTCGGGAGGCGGCGGTGGATCGCCTTGACTCGATCTATGGCGAGGACATCGCCGGTCGGCTGCTGTTTAAACTTGTAAGCACCGTGGGAGGTGCCGATCGCGATGGCCAGCGCATCGCATTGGGTATCGTCGACGAAGCGGACAGCCTCCTCGGGATCGGTCAGGAGCTGCTCGCGCGAAAGCTTTCCCTCGGCGCCATGACCATCCTCTTTGTCGCCGGCGAGCGTCTCGAGCGAGCCGAGACAGCCGAGTTCGGCCTCAACGGACACGCCGACGGCATGCGCAAATCCGACCACCTTGTGAGTCACCGCAACATTGTAGGCATAATCTGCGGGCGTTTTGGCGTCATCCATAAGCGAGCCGTCCATCATCACGGAGGTAAAACCGGAGCGAATGGCGCCCATGCATACATCTGGTGAAGCACCGTGATCCTGGTGCATGACGATAGGAAGATCGGGGTAAGATTCCACGGCCGCCGCGACGAGGTGCCGTAGGAACGGCTCCCCTGCATATTTGCGCGCCCCAGCGGAGCCCTGGAGAATGACGGGGCTTTGGGCTTTTTGCGCAGCTCCCATGATCGCCTTTATTTGCTCCATGTTGTTGACGTTGAAAGCCGGAACGCCGTAATTATTCTCGGCGGCATGGTCCAGCAGTTGACGCATGGAGATCAGGGGCATCGCATTTCTCCCGATGAGCTAATTGACACGCTTTGCGATCACTGACCGGACCGCCTCGATGATACGACCTGGTGTGAAACGAAAATAAGAGAACAGGTCGGACGCCGGCGCCGACTCGCCGAAGCGGTCAATACCAACCACTGCACCGCGGCAACCAACGTGCCGCCACCAGCCGCGCGTCGCGCCGGCCTCAACCGCGACGACAGGTAGATCCGGAGGAAGTACTGAGTTTGTCCAGTCGAGATCTTGTTCTTCAAAAATTTCAACGCAGGGCATGGAAACGACACGGACAGGCACCCCCTCGCCCGCAAGCTGCGAGGCTGCAGCACACGCGAGGTGCACTTCTGAACCTGTCGCGACGATAATCGCTTGCGGCGCCGCCGCCGGTTCGATCAGCGCATAGCCGCCGCGGCGGATCGCGTTGATCTGGGCGTCCGTGCGCTGTTGATGGGCGAGTGTCTGGCGTGAAAGCACCAGCGCCGTCGGCCCATTAGTTCGTTCAAGCCCGGCGCGCCACGCTTGCGCAGTCTCCACCGCGTCGCACGGACGCCAAACACAGAGGTTCGGAATGAGACGGAGCGACTCGACATGTTCGACAGGTTGGTGAGTCGGTCCGTCTTCGCCGAGACCGATCGAGTCATGGGTGAATACGTATATTACCCGCTGGCGCATTAGCGCACTCATGCGGATAGCATTGCGAGCGTAGTCGGAAAACGTCAGAAAAGTCGCAGCATACGGAATAAAGCCTCCGTGCAGTGCTATGCCGTTGCTGATCGCAGCCATCCCGAATTCACGCACACCATAAAAAATTGTGTTCCCTGCCGGATCGCGAGTTACCGGCCGCGTAAGCGGATGGATTGATAGATTCGAATGGGCAAGGTCGGCCGAGCCACCAAACAATTCCGGCAATAACTTCGCAAACGAACTCAGTGCGTTCTGACTGGCCTTGCGCGTTGCCAGCGACTCGCCCTTCGACGCGCACGCGGAAATCAATGCATCCGCGGTAGTTGCAAATTCAGCTCCAAGAACGCCATGAAGACGACGGGTAAGCTCGGCCGCAAGCGCAGGAAATTGGTCCCGGTAACGTTCAAAACGGCGGTTCCAGTCTGCTTCGAGAGCAGAACCTCGACGGCGCGCATCCCAAGCTTCCGCTACGGCGGATGGAACCTCGAACGGCACGTAGGACCAGCCGAGCTCGGCGCGAGCACGCGCAACCTCTTCCGCGCCCAGCGGAGCGCCGTGCGTATCCTGATGGCCCTGCTTTGTAGGAGCGCCACGGCCAATGACAGTCTTGCAGCACAGCAGAGTCGGGCGAGACGTCTCTGCAAATGCGGTCATCAGCGCAGCGTCGATTGCAATCGGATCGTGTCCGTCAATCTCGCGCAGCGCCTGCCAGCCATATGCTTCGAATCGCTTCGGTGTATCGTCGGCGAACCACTCGCCGACTTTCCCGTCGATCGAGATCCCGTTGTCGTCGTAGATTACGATTAGTTTGCCGAGCCCGAGTCGGCCGGCCAGCGAAGCCGCTTCGTGGCTGACGCCCTCCATTAAACAGCCATCACCGACGATGACGAAGGTGCGGTGGTCGATAACCGTATGGCCTGGACGGTTGAATTCCGACGCAAGCGTTTTCTCAGCAATCGCCATTCCGACCGCATTGGCGAAGCCCTGCCCGAGTGGACCCGTCGTCGTCTCTACTCCTGGTGTGACGCCAAATTCCGGGTGACCCGGTGTCATCGAGTGAAGTTGGCGGAATTTTTTCAACTCGCTTAAAGGCAGGTCGTAGCCGGTGAGATGAAGCAGAGCGTAGAGAAGCATCGAGGCGTGGCCGTTCGATAAGACAAAACGATCACGATCCCACCATGCAGGATTTTTTGGATTGTGACGCAGGTGGCCGCGCCAGAGTACGGCAGCGACCTCCGCCAAGCCCATCGGCGCGCCAGGATGACCGGATTTGGCGTTCTCGACAGCGTCCATTGCCAGCGCGCGCAACGCGGCAGTGATTGGCTGATCCAGCCGGCGCGAGAGTTGGGGCTTGACCAGATTCATTGGTCGGACTCGTGTTGAATAACGCGGCGTCTCTTCTCGACAAGCTTGAGAATCATCGGTGTCAAAATCAGCTGCATTGCGAGGTCAAGCTTGTTGCCGGGAATCACAATGGAATTTGACCGAGACATGAAGCTGCCGTGAATCATCGTAACGAGATAGGAGAAGTCGATGCCGCGCGGATTGCGAAAACGGATCACCACCATCGATTCGTCCGGCGTCGGAATCCAGCGAGCGATGAATGGATTGGAGGTATCTACCGTCGGGACGCGTTGGAAATTGATGTCGGTCTGAGTGAATTGCGGGCAGATGAAGTGCACGTAATCGGGCATGCGCCCCAGAATCGTTTCAACGATCGCCTGCTCGGAGTGACCCCGCTGCACCCGGTCACGATGGATTTTTTGAATCCATTCGAGATTTATTACCGGGACGACGCCGATCTTGAGATCCGCGTGTTGGGCAGTGTTCACCTGGTCAGTGACCACCGCGCCATGAAGGCCCTCATAGAACAACAGCTCGGTTTCTTTCGGCAACTCCTCCCAGGGCGTAAACGTACCCGGTGGCTGGTCGAAAATTTTTGCTTCTTCGACGTCGTGCACGTAGTGGCGCGTGCGACCTTTGCCGTGTTCGCTGTACTCGCGAAAGGTCGATTCAAGCTCTTCCAGTAGGTTGGCGTCAGGACCGAAATGACTGAAGTTGAAATTGTTTTTTTTCCGCTCCCGATAGGTCGCCTCTTTCATGCCAGCACGGTCGTAACGATGAAAAGCATCGCCCTCAATGAAGGCTGCCGAGATTGCTTCGCGCCGAAAGATTTGCTCGAAGGTCCGTCGCACTGACGTGGTGCCCGCACCGGACGACCCCGTGACCGATATAATGGGATGTTTGACTGACACGGCGCGACATCCCGGATCGAACTAAGCTTCTCGAACAAACAAACCGCGCTGCCCAAACAGCGGCGAAATTTCCCCCTTCGGCGCGTTGCCGAGGTGATAGCGCTCGATCAATTCTACCTCCTCGCGTCCGCCAAAAACGAGCGGTACGCGCTCGTGCAAAAGGCGCGGCACCCGGTCGAGGACGCGCTCGCGGCCGGTCGAGCCTTGGCCACCGGCTTGTTCCATCAGGAACGCGATCGGGTTCGCCTCATAGATCAGCCGCAGCCGGCCGTTGCGATAGCCTTGCCGTGCGTCGCCGGGATAAAGGTAAACTCCGCCGCGAACGAGAATGCGATGCGCCTCGGCGACCATCGACGCGATCCAGCGCATGTTGA
>JAMXLL010000134.1 GCA_024281015.1 Candidatus Binataceae bacterium | reverse complement strand
TTTGGCATATCCCTTTGGGTACGGCGATGCCTGCGGTGTTGCCGCCGAGGTTCCGGCGCTATGAGCCGTGAAACTCAGGTGTTTTTTTCGGCGGTCAGACTTGTTGCAGCTGAGGTTCCGGCGTTATGAGCCGTGAAACTATCATATTTGGTTATATGCTTTTCCAGCCGGCCGCCGTTGCAGCCGAGCTTCCGGCGTTAAGAGCCGTGAAACTATAGAAACTGATGATCGTGCTCAGGTCGAGATTGAGAGTTGCAGCAGGGGGTTCCGGCGTTAAGAGCCGTGAAACCATAGAAACTGACGATCGTGCTCAGGTCGAGATCGCGAATTGCCGAGGGTCCGGCGTTATGAGCCATGAAACTCATGGACATGGCGTGACGGAGGCCCATTAGAATCTGAGTTGCAGCAGGGGTTCCGGCGTTATGAGCCGTGAAACTGTTTTGTGCGGTCGTAATTTCGGCCACCGCCTGGGTTGCAGCGGACATTCCGGCGTTATAAGCGGTGAAGCGCTATGAAGTTGTTGAACACGGCACGGCCAAGGTGCTCGTAGGCTGCCGTGCCAAGTCTCAGGAACGTCCAGGGTGGGCGGCACAAAGCAGACGTCAAAGAAGCAGGCTAGTGCTAGTCGTGGCTGACTTCGAATCTGACGAGCTGTTCGTAAAGCCCGTCGATCTCGCGTCCCAACTGCTCGTAGCGAGAAATCATTTGATCGGCGTCCTGGCGGGCCAGATAAAAATTAGGATCGCTCATCTCGGCGCTGAGTGCCGCCCGTTCCGATTCTTTGTTGCCGATTTCCGCTTCAAGCGCCGCCCGCTGCCTGGAGAGCTTCGCGTCCCGGCGCTGAGCTTCACGCTCGGCCTGGCGCGTCTTGGCATCGTTGCTCCGTGTGCTGCGCCTGGGCGTGCCGGAAGCTTCGGCCGGTTGGTTGCCGTTGGCGCCACCATCGTCCGGAACAGCAGTCCCATTTCGCCCGGAATCATACACCAGAGTGCTATTGGCGAGGCCCTGCTCCGCCGCCTTTTTCTTCAGGTAATCATCGTAATTGCCCAGGTAGCGAAGCGCATGACCATGGCCGACCTCGATTACCTCGTTGACGAGCTGGTTGAGGATGTAGCGGTCATGGCTGACCAGCACCACGGTACCAGGAAAGCGTTTAAGAGCCTCAAGCAGGGTTTCCTTGGCGACGATATCGAGATTATTGGTGGGCTCGTCGAGCAACAGACAGTTGTTGCGATGGGCGAGGACCTTTGCCAGCGCCAGCCGCCCGCGCTCGCCACCCGAAAGCACGCCGGCGCGCTTGTTGGCGTCGTCGCCCGAAAACAGCATTGCCCCGAGCAGGTTGCGAACCTCGGTCGTGGTCATTCCCTGCGCTTCATTGCTCAGTTCGTCGAATACGCTTCGGCTATAATCCAGGGCTTCGGAAAGGTTCTGGGCAAAGTAGCCGATCTGGACACGATCACCCACAATTCGTTCACCGGCGGTCAACTCCTCGATGCCTGCGAGCATCCTGATCATGGTTGACTTGCCGGCGCCGTTAGGGCCAACCAGCGCGACGCGCGCTCCCCGCTCGATTTCAAGACTAACGCCGTCGTACACCGTGAGCGTGCCGAAGCGTTTGACCACATTGCGCAATTCGATTACCCGCCGGGCACTGCGCTCACAGGCCGGAAACTTGATAGCCGGTGGCCGTTCGAGGCCCGGCGGCGCCTCGAGCCGTTCGATTTTTTCGAGCTGTTTAATACGGCTCTGCACCAGCTTGGCTTTGCTCGCCTGGTAGCGGAAACGGCTGATGAACGCTTCCATGTGCTCGATTTCATCGCGCTGCTTCTGATAAGCGCTCAATTCAATTTCAAAGCGACGCTCGCGTTCGGCCAGATAATAGGAATAATTGCCGGCGTATTCGGTCAGGGTTCCACGCGCCACCTCGACGGTGCGGCGGGTAACACGATCGAGAAAATAATGGTCATGCGAGACCAGAATAATCCCGCCGGCATAGTCTTCCAGGTAGTCTTCGAGCCAATTGCGCGCTTCGATATCGAGGTGATTGGTAGGCTCGTCGAGCATCAGGAAATCGGGTTTCTGCAGGAGCAGCTTGGCCAACGCAATCCGCATCCGGATGCCGCCGGAAAACTCCGCTACGTCGCGGTCGAGGTCCTCTTGCCGGAAACCCAGGCCAAACAACACCGCCGCCGCGCGGCTCTCCGCCGTATAAAATTCGTGCCGCTCCAGTTCGTGCAGCACCTCGCCGTACTCGTCCAAGGCCGCGTCGTGAGCAGGGCCGGAATGCTCGCGGGCCAGGATTTCCTCCAGTTCGAGCCTGCGCCGGTCGAGCGAGCGCATATCAGCGAGCGCCGAAAGGGTCTCATCGAGCACACAGCGGCCGCCCATCTCGGGTGCGTCCTGCTCGAGGTAACCGATCTGGCTCCGTTGCGGGTGCGTGATGCGCCCCGCATCGGGTTCGAGCATGCCGGCGATGAGCTTGAGCAAGGTCGACTTGCCGGCCCCATTAAGTCCGACCAGACTGACGCGCGCATCATCCGGAACTGACCAGCTTATACGGTCAAAAATGACGCGCCCGCCGAATGACTTCGATATGTTGTCGAGCGTAAGCACTTCTTATCAGCTGCCGCGCCGGACGCGGCCAGAACATCCATCGTACCTGCCGGCCTGATGCAGCGGAAGCTGGCCCTGATGTGTACAGCGGTGGAGGGAAATTCCTTGCGCCGGCCCGCAACGTCGATTTCGATACGCCGGGCGCGTAGAATTCAGGTGAGATGCGGTACCCGCCGTGGACCTGGGAGGGACGTCATGCCGGCCCTACATGACAACGATCGCGTGCTGATTATCGATCGTAAGCTGTTCAAGGATGACAACACGCGGATATTCGTCGGCGTCGTCGAGGAATATGACGAGGGCATGATCCGTGTACGCGGAGTGCCGTTCCATCTCAGCCCTTACGAGATTTCCGGCGCTGAACGCCATGGCGAGGAACGGGTGCGGGTTCTCTCGTTGAATGCCGGCGATCTGATATACCTGCTGCCGCGCGAACTCGACGTCGCGAAAGTGCAGCTACGCCGCTCGCCGAAATCATTAATGCTGACCGATGGCGCGGCGATGTCGCTGGATTTAAGCGAATGGCTGCTGCGTTCCTGATCGCCCGGTTGGCGCGCGTTCCAATCAACGGAAGTTATTCACTGGCGTCCTGTCCCGCAATTATCATTACAATTGTTGGGGGCTTCGCGACAGGAAAAGACCCGGTACCGGCCGCCTCGCCAGGCTCGGCGGCTGTCCGAGATCCCTCGTCGCCTTGCATTCGCTACGGCGATCGGGATAACAGAAAAGCGGCAAGCGCTCGTGGTTTGTCGCCCCGAGCGAGCGAAGCAGCGCCTGCCCCGACTCTTCGAGAGCCTGCCCCGACTCTTCCCGAGAGGAGGGGTCAACGCGAAGCGATTCTTGGCGGCAGCCGATGATTCGCCACGATCGACTACACGCCGAAAAGATTAAACCCCTTGGTGTGACGTTGAATCATGTGATGGGCGTTGCGTTCGGCCAACGCGCTGATTGTCGCTGACGGATTGATAGCGAGAGCCGTCGGTATTATTGAACCGTCGCTTACATACAGGCCTGGATAATTCCAAACCTCGCCAAATTCATTGACTACCCCGTCCTCCTGGCGATCGCTCATCGCGCAGCCGCCAAGTGGATGGGCGGTGAGAAGTTTGCTGAGCGGCCAGTCGCTCAAAGGGCTCGCTTTATATTGCCCGTTGAGTGCCTGGCTGAGCTCCTTCAGTGCCGATTCCATTTCGGTGAACATCGCGCGGCTGCTGTGCCGGTCCCAAACAATATCGATGGCACCGTCGACCAGCCGCATTTTGCCGTCTGCGTCATCCGTCCCCATCCCGAGATATGGCAGCGCCCGGATAACGTCGCCCTCAAACAGGCGCTCGAACTCAACTCTAAGGGGATGCTGGCCGCCGCGGCCTAGAATCCGCAGGACATACTCTTTCATCACGAGCCAAAGACTGTGCAGCTTTGCCGGAACTGGAACTCCTGCCTGCAAATACCAAAAGAACGGATCAGGAATTCCGAGGTCCTGGAGATAAATCTGATTGCTGCCTGTAGAACAATCGACGCCGGCCGTAATGCTCGGCCCGCTGGCAGCATCGATTTCCCGAGGCAAATTACGCGTGGTCGGAATCAGAGCGTCACCATTGCCGGAAAAGCCCTGTCCGAGTCTTGAGCTAAGGTTCGTGAGAGTTCGAGTGATATCACGGCAGCGGAGCAGCAGTTCTGTAGAACCCAGGGACCCGGCCGCCACTACTACTCTGCGCCCGATAACCGCAGCGATCTCCAAGGCGCCGGGCGCGCCCTGGTAATCCTTGAATCGGACCTTGTAATCTTTGTCCGGCAATGGCTCGATGCTGACTGCCTCGTGTAGTGGGTAAATCTCCGAGCCGTTTTTCTCCGCCAAGGCCAGATAATTCAGGTCGAGCGTGTTTTTCGCATGTACGTGGCATCCCAGCATGCAGTTGCCGCAATAGACACATGCCTGCTGCGGCACTCCACTGTAAGGGTTTAGGCGGTCGGGCCCCGTGTACACGCAAATGTCGAGCAAGTCAGGTTCACGGCCGGCCGCACGAGCAGCGTCGAGCAAAGCCTGGGTGCGGGCAGGTAGCGGCAATCCGGCCGGTGGAGTTAATGGCTGCGCCTCCAATATTTCTTTGGCGCGATCATAAAAAGGGTCGAGCGCCGAACGTTTGATGTTGCGCGGCCAGCGCGGCTGCTCGAAAATCTCGGGCTTCGCCCGCTTGTGCACGTTGAAGTAAACGAGCGATCCGCCGCCCACTCCGGCCGCCTGAATCACATCGATGTTGGGGAAAACCCGGTAGTCGAGTAATCCATGGTCACGATCATTCCAGAATGCATGCGCCATTTGTCCCAGTGTGCGCGGGAAATGCTGTTTGTCCCATCTCTTACCGCGTTCCAAAACGCACACTGACCGTCCGGCTTGCGCCAACCGGCAAGCAGTAAT
This sequence comes from Candidatus Binataceae bacterium, assembly GCA_024281015.1. Lineage (GTDB taxonomy): Bacteria > Desulfobacterota > Binatia > Binatales > Binataceae > JAMXLL01. The sequence continues at coordinate 873 of JAMXLL010000134.1, read as the reverse complement.
CGCGCCCCCAAATCCTGAGCCGATCACAACCACGTCGTAAGTATTCTTCACGGTCAGTTACCTACACCCGTGCCGCATCACTGCCAGTACTATCGGGCGTTCCGGACCACGCAATGATCTGGTCCTTCATTTCATTCTGAGAGGCGAAACGGTTCTCCTCGTAGCAGCCGAGGGGCAACACGGCAGTTCTACTGCAGCATCGGTTGCAATAGGTGCAGGGATTGTCGGGTTCGTTGCGGCCCGAGGCGAATGTCTGCAGGAGATCGGGGTTCGCCAGCAGCGGACGGGCGATAGCGATCATGTCACACTTTCCGCCGGTCAGAGCATTTTCGATAACGTCGCGCCGGTTGAAACCACCATTTGAGATGACCGGGATGTTCAGTACTCGCTTGAATGCCAGTGCGTAATCGGCATTTGCTGCCGGTGTGAATTTCCAGCCCAGGCCTAGAGTGAACCGCGCTAGTGCCGCTGGAAAACAATTGATCAGCATCGCGCGGAATGCTGCCTTGGCGCTCAAATGCCGGGTGGAATTTGCGAACAGTTTGATGCCGTCAATCGGATAGGCACCCGGATTACCCTTGGGATTGATGAAACCGAAGCCGCTGTCGACGTGAAGATAGTCCACGCCAAGCTTCTCGAGTTCCATGGCATAAGACAGATTCTGCTCAAGGCGATTTCCAAAAAAGTAATGACGCAGGGGGAATACTACAGGTAGTCTGAGATTGACTGGTAGATAATTATAGTCTTCGGCCGAAAGGCGGATCCCGAACAAAAAATCTGCGCCCACACTGGCGCGCACCCGGGTGACGATTTCCCGCAAGAGCTGAAAGCGCTGATCGGCGCTTCCCCCGTAACGGTCGGTTCGGCGATTGG
>JAMXLL010000133.1 GCA_024281015.1 Candidatus Binataceae bacterium | reverse complement strand
GCGCGGATGCGCGATGCGGCGCTCGAAGCCCAGATTCGCGCAGCGCTGATTGTTCATCCCAAAATCGGGCATGCTCCTGTCGATGTTCAATGCGCACAGGGCGCTGTGCAAATCAACGGTCCGGGGCTGGTACCTCCTTGGGACGATCTCATTAATGAGGTGGTGCGCCAGGTCGACGGAGTGACCTCGGTCGAGGTTGTCGCCGACGAGCAACCCGTAACAGTGCGCCCGGCCTGAGAGCTTACTGCCTCGAGCAGCTTCGCTGATATTCACTTATATCTCGTCCCTGCCTGCTGGAGCCCAGCCGCGGCCTTGTTTTGTGGATTGACGCTGGGGGGACGGGTTGCGCGTCGCCCGTTCAACAGCGGACGATTAACCATGTCCTCGAGCACCCGAAAGCGTGAGACATTTCTGCTCTGCGCCATAAGCGGACTCTCGGCCCAGGAGCATGAATAGGGCGACGGTTTTTAAGTCGCCCCGCGCGCGCGAGCGAGCGGCCGCTGCTAAGGAATGGCTCTCCAGCCTGCCGCCAGCCGCCGAGGCGTTGATCGTGGCCGCTAACTGGGATGCGGTTGATGATCTGCTGCGCGAGTTGGCCAACGAAAGAGGGGCCGCCTTCGGTATCCATCGTCTCACCCTCGATAAGACCATTTCGCTGCTGGCGGCGGAGATACTCGCGCGACGGAATCTGGCGCCGGCAGCCGGCCTTATTGTGACTGCCGTCGCAGCGCGGGCGATTCACGTGCTTGCCGGTTCCAATGCTCTTGGCCATTTCACGCCGATTGCCGACCGTCACGGTTTTGCTGCCGCGGCCGCACGCACGATTTCCGAGTTACGCCTGTCGCGGGTCACGGCTGATCGCGTGCGCGCAATTGAAGGGGAGACCGCTCCGCTCGCTGCCTTGCTGGAGCAATACGAGACGGAACTCGCAGATGCCAAGCTTGCTGATCGCGCGGCAATGATCTCGATGGCGTCAGAGGCGGCCGCAGCGATTCCTCCCCCACGTTACATCGGCTTGCCCACCTTATTTTTTGATGTGCCGATCCGTAGCCGCGCTGAGGCCGAATTCATAGGTCAGGTCGCGGCTCGTGGCGGCACGACCATCTTTACCATTGCCGCCGGTGATGCGCGCACTGAGAATTACGCGAATAGCATTTTCGGTCCCCTCGTCGATTCGGCGCCGGCGGCGCCGGAGTCATCGCTGGTCAGGCTTCAAGACTACATTTTCGAAACGGTCACGCCACCAGTCCGGGCGCGCGATGAGTCTGTCAAGCTTTTTTCCGCGCCCGGTGAAGCGCGCGAAGCAGTCGAGATTGCGCGTGAAATCCATGCTCGCGCCCATGCAGGGGTCAAGTTCGATCGGATAGCGGTCCTGCTCCGTTCGCCGGCGCCGTACAATGCGCATTTGGAGGAGGCATTAGCACGCGCGGAGGTGCCGGCATATTTTGCACGTGGAACGCTGCGCCCTGAGCCTGGGGGACGGGCGTTACAAATCCTGCTGACTTGTGCGGCTGAACGCCTCTCGGCTCGGCGATTTGCCGAATATCTGTCGCTCGCACAAGTGCCTGATCCGGATAGCGACGCCGGTCCAACCACATCGGCCTTGCCAGAAAACGATTTGATGCCGCTTCCCGAGTCCACTCCGGTCAGGGAGGTGCCCTCCGGCGACACGGTTAGCTCAATCGATGACCCGGTTCCGGTAGTCGAGGGGAGCGTGCGCGCGCCGTGGCGCTGGGAGGAGCTGATTGTCGAGGCGTCGGTCGTTGGCGGACGAGCTCGTTGGCGGCGGCGGCTCAATGGCCTCGAAGCGGAGTTCCGGACCAAGCTGGCGGAAGTAGACGATGAAGCGGCGGCAAATCATCTCCAGCGCCGCCTCATCGACATCGAGCATCTGAAGCAGGTCGCACTGCCGATCATTGACGTACTCGATGCCCTTCCGCACGAGGCGCGCTGGGGTGAGTGGCTTGAGGCACTGGTAGCGCTCACCCACCTGGCAATTCGCGACCGCGAACCGGTTCTGGCAGCGTTGGCGGAATTAGCGCCGATGGCGGAGGTGGGCCCGATTGTGCTCGACGAGGTCCGGCTGGTGCTCGCTGAGCGCATGGGCCAGCTCACGCGTCAGCCGCCCCGGCGTCGATACGGCAGGGTATACGTTGCCCAGGCGGAGGATGCATACGGACTCTCTTTCGATGTCGTCTTTGTCCCCGGCCTTGCAGAGCGCCTTTTTCCTCAGAAGCTGATCCAGGATCCGGTTTTGCCTGACCGGATCCGGAAAATGCTTGAAGATGATCTTGCCGTGCAAGAGGATCGACGCATCAGGGAGCGTCTCGCACTCAAACTCGCCGTCGGTGCCGCAGAGCAAGCGGTCGTGCTATCGTACCCTCGGCTCGATATCGACCAGGGGCGGCCGCGCGTTCCCTCTTTTTATGCGCTCGAAGCAATGCGGGCTGCGGAGGGCCACTTGCGGGGCTTCGAGGAATTGGGCCTGGTTGCGTCGACGGTTCGCGAATTGCGGCTCGGCTGGCCCGCCCCGGCCGATTCAGCAGAAGCTATCGACAACGCCGAATTCGATCTTGCCTTATTGGATAAGCTGGTCGATGAGAAACCCGAGCAAACGATTGGCACCGCCAATTACCTGTTGACCTCGCAGCACTGCAATCCTCATCTGGCTCGTTCGCTGCGGGCGCGGGCGCGCCGATGGCTGCGGCGCTGGACAGTCAACGACGGTCTCGTGGATCCGGATGATGCGGGTAAGGCTGCGCTTTTGAAGCACAGCCTGGCAGCGCGTTCATTTTCGGCGACAGCGCTGCAGAAGTTCGCCGAGTGCCCGTACCGCTTCGCGCTGTATACGATCATGAAGCTCGAACCCCGCGAGGAAATCGAGCCCATAGAAGCCATAGATCCGCTTGTCCGGGGCAAACTGTTTCATGAGGTGCAATTCGGCGTGCTGTCCATGCTGCGCGAACGGGGCGGCCTGCCGATTACAGCCCAGAATCTCGACGGCGCTTTGCGGCTGGTCGCCGAGGAACTCGGCCGTGTCGCTGATAAGTACCGCGAGCAACTGGCGCCCGCCATCGAGCGGGTATGGGATGACGGTATCGCCAGCATTTCGGCTGATCTGTCGGAGTGGCTTCGTCGCTCAGCGGAAAGTCGCGACAATTGGTATCCATACCGGTTCGAGTTGTCATTCGGCTTACGCGACCGCGAGCAAGCTGATCCCCAAAGCCGCCAGGAGCCTGTCCCAATAGCAGGTGGACTCAGGCTGCGCGGCTCTATCGATCTCGTCGAGCGGGACTCGGCGCGCGGCCTCGTACGGATTACCGACCATAAAACCGGCAAGACCAGAGCACCAGCCGACGTTGTGGTCGGCGGTGGGCGGGTGCTGCAGCCGGTACTTTATGCGCTCGCCGCCGAAAGCCTTGTGCCCGAGACGGTGGATTCGGGCCGCTTGTATTATTGCACGCTGGCCGGAGGTTTCGAGCAGCGTGAAGTGACGTTGAACGACACGGCCCGCCAATCCGCTCTCACCGTAATTCAGATCGTCGGCGAGGCACTGGAGAGCGGATTTCTGCCGGCTGCCCCCGACGAGCGTGAATGCCAATGGTGTGACTACCGGATGCTCTGCGGACCCTACGAAACGCGACGATCGGCGATGAAGCCTGCACCGCGGCTGAAATCCTTGAAACAGTTGCGGGCGCTGCCGTGATCCTGGCCGATCAGACCGCACGGGATCGAATCGCCAGGAATCTGGACGTTTCGATGGTCGTCGAAGCCGCCGCGGGCACGGGTAAAACCACAGAACTGGTAAAGCGGATTGTTGCCGTGGTGGCCTCTGCCAGGACGACCCTGGACAAGATCGTTGCTGTTACCTTTACCGAAAAAGCCGCCGGCGAACTCAAATTGCGTGTCCGCGAACAAATCGAAAGGCAGCGTCGCACGCCGGCGGACAGCAATGAACGCCTGCTTCTCGACGCTGCACTGGAAAAATTAGAGGAGGCACGGATCAGCACCATTCACTCCTTTTGCCGTGACCTCCTCCTGGAGCGGCCGGTTGAGGCTGGAATCGATCCGCTGTTTGAAGTTGCACCGCAGGAGGAAGCCGACGCGCTCCTGCGTGCGGCCTTCGACCGATGGCTCGAACAAGCGCTACAGGCGCCCGGGCCGGGTCTGCGGCGGATGCTGGCGCGTGCTGACGGCGATCGTCAGGAACGGCCCACTGGCTGGCTCTTCAGCGCGGCCCTGGAGCTGTCGCAGTGGCGGGATTTTCCCGCTCCCTGGGATCGGCCGCCGTTCGATCGTGAGGCCGAGCTGGAAACGTTGTTCACCGAGATGGGTGAGATTGGGGCACTGGCTGATCTCGGATCGCCTGGTGACTGGCTGTACGAGTCACTTGCCACAATACGGTTGGTTGCGCGCGAGGCGGTGCGCCTGGAGAAGATTCGCGGTCGAGACCTCAACGCGCGCGAAGCGGCGCTAATGAAGTTGCTGCGCGGCAAGCAGAATCACTGGAATTGGAAGGGCTTTGGCGGCGATTTCGGCGAACATCCGCGCTCCGCCGTGGTGCTGCGCCGCGCTGAGTTCCGCCGCCGCCTTAAATGCCTGAGTAACAAGGTTGGCGCTGACCTGGCGCCACAGCTCAGAAGCGAGCTTCAGACAGTGATCGATCGCTTCCAGGAGCTCAAACGGCGCGCGGGCAAGCTCGACTTCATGGATCTGTTGCTGCTCACTCGCGATATGATTCGTGACAATCCGGCCGTCCGTATCGACCTGCAGAAGCGCTTCACGCATTTATTTGTCGATGAATTCCAGGATACGGACCCGCTTCAGGCCGAGATCATCCTGCTGCTGGCCGCAGACGATCCAGGCGAGAGAGATTTCCGCCGCGTTCGGCCCGCCGCCGGCAAGCTCTTCATAGTAGGCGATCCGAAGCAGTCAATTTATCGCTTTCGCCGCGCGGACGTGGCGATGTATCAGCAAGTCAAGGCGCAGCTCCTGCGGAGTGGCGCAGCACTCGAGCATTTGACCGTCAGCTTCCGCGCCCGGCCCGAAATTCAATCAATGGTAAATTCCGCGCTTTCGCCCTGGATGGCCGAATCGGAGACCCAGGCAGCCTACGAGCCGCTCAACCCCGCCCGGCCGGACTCGCAGCAGCCTCCAATCATTGCGCTGCCAGTGCCGAAGCCGTACGGAGCGTACAGGAAGATCACTAATTATGCGATCGACGGGTCCTTGCCCAAGGCGGTGGGGGCATTTGCGGAATGGCTGATTCGCGAGAGTGGTTGGAAAATCACCGAAAGCAGTAAGCCTGCGGAGCTGGTCGCCATAGAGCCGCGTCATGTCTGCATCCTGTTCCGCCGGATGACGAATTTTCGCACCGACGTCGCGCGTGAGTACGCCCGGGAGCTGGAGGCCCGCCATATACCCCATGTGCTGGTCAAAGGCAGTTCTTTCCAGGCGCGCGAGGAAATCGAAACGATGCGCAACGCGCTCAATGCGATTGAACGCCCCGATGACGAGCTCTCGGTGTATGCGGCGCTGCGAGGGCCGCTGTTTGCATTCAGCGACGGCGAGTTGCTGGCATTCAAGGAAAATGCCCGCACGTTGCATCCCTTCCGCAAGGTCGACCAGGGAATCAGCGCAGAGGTCGCCGCGAAAATCGCCGACGCGCTCGCGGTTTTGCGCGATCTGCATCGCGGACGCAACCGCCGCCCACTCGCCGACACGATTTCGCGTCTCCTCCAGGCGACTCGCGCCCATGCGGGGTTCGCTATCTGGCCGACCGGCGAACAGGCGCTGGCGAATATCTCGCGGCTGATGGACCAGGCGCGCCGCTTCGAAAATCGCGGCGGCACCTCATTCCGAGGCTTCATCGATCAGCTCGAACGTGATGCCGACGCGGGAATCCTCGCTGAGGCGCCGCTGGTCGAAGAAGGCACCGAGGGCGTTCGCCTGATTACCGTCCATGGTGCCAAGGGTCTGGAGTTTCCGGTGGTGATTCTGGCAGACATCACCTGCAATGAGATTCGCGAGGAAGCACAACGCTATATTGACCCGGACCGCGGGCTCTGCGCGGTGCGAATTGCCGAATGTGCACCTCAGCAGTTGCTCGACCATTCGGAGGACGAATTGCGCCGCGAACGCGAAGAGGCAACCCGCCTCCTCTATGTCGCCATCACGCGCGCTCGCGATCTGGTGGTGATACCAGTTCTGGGCGATGAGCGGTGCGAAGGGTGGCTCGGGAAACTCGGCGATGTCCTCTACCCGGAGGCTAATGAGCGTCGTGTTGCGCTTCGGCCGGTACCAGGCTGTCCGGCATTCGGCGACGATAGCATCGCCGAGCGGCCTGCGAATGCGCCACCTAAAGCGAAATCGATTATTCCTGGCCTGCATAAACCGATCGCCGGAACACATCGGGTCGTCTGGTGGGACCCGGCGTGTCTCAAGCTTGACGTAGACGAAGCAATGGGGCTGCGGCAGCGTCGTTTGCTCGAAGCTGACGAGAGTGGGAAGCTCTCGCAGGAGGGCGTTCGCGCATACGAGACGTGGTTTGCGCGGCGCGAATCAATGCTCGTCGCGGGCCGATCGCCGCTGCGCAGTCTGGAGACCGCCACTGAACTCGCTCGCCGGGCGGGCCGGGGTGAACTGGTAGTCCCTGAATCCGCAGAGGTCACTATCGAAGAAGTTGAGCGAATCGCCGCGCGGCCGGCAGGACCCCGCTTTGGTGCATTGGTGCATGCGATCCTCATGACCATTGGGGCCACTGTGGAATATCAGTCGATAGAGAGCCTTGCGGCGATGCACGCGAGGATTCTTGGCGCATCTTCCGATGAGGCGGCCGCGGCTATTGGCGCTGTTACGAAAGCGCTGGCGAGTCCACTGATGCGGCGTGCTGCGACTGCAACCGCAATCCTTCGGGAATCTCCGGTTTTGATTAGGTTGGAAGATGGTTCGATGGTCGAGGGTGTCGCTGATCTTGCGTTTCAGCACGCTGGGAGCTGGACAGTGGTGGACTTTAAGACCGACGCAGACCTGCGCCCGCGGCTGAATGAGTATCGCGCGCAAATAGGCCTCTACGTGCGCGGGATTCGAGCCAGCACCGGCCAGCCGGCTGCCGGAGTGCTGCTGTGGTTATAGGTTCCTGAGTTGCTCAACGCTCCTCCGCACACATGGAGGATGGACCTTAACCCCTTTTTGCCGCAGGGATATCATATAAAGCATCCAGGATGGTGGAGGTGGGAGATTGCCCGAAGTAAATCGCACGCTGCTGGTGATCGGCTATGGTTCCTTGCTCAGCGGCTATGGAATGCTCGCTCATCGCCGCGGAGGCGGCAGCAAATTGATAGCGCGCCATGCTTTTCCCGTCAGGCTCCACAATGCGCGGCGGGGATTGGCTAAGCCGTCCAGCCATGGCCGCTATCTCGCGATGGACCTCGAACCGGCGGACCCGAACCAACCTATCGTCGCCGACAACAGATGCGACGATAACGGTGGAATTGGCGCGCTCGGACTGGTTTTCGACCGGCAATGGGCTGAGCGGCTGGCGCGGCGCGAAGAATACGAGCCAGCAAAGTTCCTCGAATTGATTGATTTTGCCGACCGCGCGGGTAAACCGTTGGGCGAGTTCTTGCTCCAGATCGCTGAACGTACGCGCTTCAACCTGCTCGCCTACCGGTGTGCGCTGCGTGAGATGCTCAACTACACGTCGCATGGATATATCTTCCATCCGGTGCCGTTTCGCGATGGCCGGGTGGCAATTGCGGCGATTGGTTCAGGTTTCGAGGGCAGTGGCGATCCCGCGGTGCAGTCCAAGCGCAACGAGTTCGGGATGGACCGCTTGTTGGGTCTGCTCGAAGCTTCGCAGCTCACCACCCTTGCTCTCGACCTTGATGGCCAAGTGGGCTATTTCGTTGAATGTGTGCTGGGGGGTCTGCACGGACTTGAGGTCGGCGATTTGCTGGCAGGGATGTCGCCCGCCGAGGGGCTCGGGGCCGACTTTGTGCGACGGTTGGCCGATGCAGTTCCATTCGAACGTGATTTGTTTTTTCAAGCCACTTCCCTCGATGAAATCGGCTACCGCAAGAACTTTCCCGGAGTACCCGCGCGAGGGTTGAAAGCGTTGTTCGCCTAGTGGCGAAGGAGAGCACAGGCTTTTCGGTACGGGCGGTAGGGTGAGCTCGTGCCGAGTAGACCTTAGGTCAATGGCCGTGGCGGAGTTCTCGATTCACGTGGCTAAGGAGAACCTCAAGTTCTCCGCCGCCCATTTCATTGCATACCCCGGGTTTCGCGAGCCGCTCCACGGCCACAACTATCAAGTGGGCATCAAAGTTGAGGGGCGGCTGGCGACTACCGGCTATGTGCTCGATTTTGGGCTGGTCAAGAAGCTGACCCGCGAGATCGTCGCTCATCTCGACGAGCACACTATCATTCCGGCACTGAGTGATTGCCTGTCGATTCGACAGCAAGATGGTCAACTTTCGGTAACCTACGAAGGGGATTGTTTCGTCTTTCCGGTCACCGATGTTGCGCTTCTGCCGATTGCGCATAGCTCGGCTGAGGAGCTGGCACGGTTCATTTGGAACGAATTGCATAGCGAATTGGTACGGCACAACGCTGTCAGCGAGATTAGCGCGATGGAAGTATCAGTAGCCGAAGGACCCGGCCAAACCGCAATCTATCGGCAGGAAATCTCTCGTCGATAGGTACTTTTCCTGGGCCGACTACGATAGCGTCCTATATTCCTCTTTGTTGCCACAGAATAGGATTTGCTTGTACAAAGCGAGCTTTAGCGGAACTAGCCGTGCCGTACGGCTTGTGCGTTTGCTCGCGATTTCCAGAAGATGCGACACTCTTTAGGGCTGTACGAGCACTGGCAGAAACAGAGGGAATATGGCAGTAGCATCTCAGTTCAGCACCGCCGACGCATGGCGTCCTGCGCCGGAGCACAACCTGGTTGGTAACCATCCCGCCATCGTCAAACTGCGCGCCCTGATACAACGTGTCGCGGCGACGGATACGACGGTCCTGATTACCGGCGAGAGTGGTAGCGGCAAGGAGATTGTCGCCCGGGAGATTCACGCCCTCTCTCCCCGTGCGATGCGCAACTTCGTCCCGGTCAATTGCGCCGCCATTCCTAACGAGTTGATGGAATCGGAGATGTTTGGTCATCAGCGTGGCGCGTTCACCGGCGCTGCGTTGCCACGCCACGGGCTGTTTAGCCTGGCCGATCGCGGCACGATCTTTCTGGATGAGATCAGTGAGATGCCCCTCCAGCTCCAGGCCAAGCTGCTGCGCGTCCTTGAGGATGGGTTTGTCCGTGCGGTCGGTTCCGATCGTGCGGTGCGAGTCGATGCGCGGGTAATCGCGGCCACCAATAGCGACCTGATGAGCGCGGTCAAGAAGGGCAAGTTTCGCGAGGACTTGTTCTATCGCCTGCAGGTAGTGCCGGTGGTGGTCCCGCCACTACGCGAACGCCGCTCGGATATCCCGTTGCTGGTCGATTTCTTCCTGGAACGAAATCGCGAGCGCTTGGGCGGGAGTTGGAGCTTCACGCGTGAGGCAATGGTTCAGATGTGGTCGTATGACTGGCCAGGCAATGTGCGTGAACTCGAAAACATGGTTGAAAGATTGGTCATCCTGAGTGATGAGCCGGTAATCGACGTTGCGCTGTTGCCCGAAAACATCACCAGCGGGCGCTGCTCGCTGGCCGAAAAGCATATGGAGGCTGAGATCGGGGAAAGTGGCGTCGACCTCAACGCCCTTGTCCGCGAACTCGAAGGCCGGATGATTAATGAAGCGTTAAAGATGGCGGGTGGCAACAAGCAAGCGGCTGCCCGCCTGCTGGGCCTCAAACGCACAACCTTTTCCGCCAAGCTGCGCCGCTGCGGAGTAATCGCGTCGGCTAATGAGGGCGACAAGGCCTGAGCTCAATGAAGCAGGAGCAGCATCGCCCGTTGATCATGGTGGTTGACGACGACCCCGACAGCTTGTCGATTCTTGCACGCCATCTTCGGCGCGAAGCTTTCACGGTCGTCGAAGCGTCCTCGGGCGCCGAATGTTTGAACGTCGTCAAACACGCTCAGCCGGATATTATTCTGCTGGACCTGATGATGCCGGAAATGGACGGCTTCGCCCTTTGCCGGGCGCTCAGAGCCGATCCTGCCACTGTCGAGATCCCGCTAATCTTGCTGACCGCACGCGATGATGTCGACGCTCGCGCCGAGGGCATCGAACTCGGAATCAGCGACTTTATTGCCAAGCCGGTGCTACGTCGGGAACTACTCGAACGCATTCACGCCCAACTGGAGATGCTCGCTGGCGACCGCTCCAACTTCGCCACGCTTGACCAACTGAGCCGGCCGAACCGCACGCTCCCGAAAAAAGCGTAGTTCTCTCCGCAACCCAATTTTTAGCCAGTTGGGCATAGGCTAGCGAAGTAAGCTGGCAATCAATCAGTCTTTGACTTGGAGCGCTCCGGATGGACATGCTGCCACAGTCGCGCGTACCCTGTCGTCGGCTGCCGCACTCGGCTCGATAACGAACTTTCCGTTTTCGACCTTGAAGACCTGCGGCAGCGTCTTAACGCAATTGCCCGCATGGATACAAACGTCTTTGTCCCACGTCACCTGAACTGCCATCGCTCGTCACTCCCACGACGTTTTGTTGAGATTACGGCCGTTCCCTGGAATCCTGTACTGACGATTCAGGTCACAACCGCGATGCTAGCCAATTTGTGGCACGGCTGGCGACGATTCACAACCGCAATAGGCCGACCCCGACTCCCGGTCGATTCGCGCTGCTATACGCCGATGGCCGGTTGACTCTGGCAGACTCTTAAGATTAGCCTTTTAGTCCCGCAGGGTGGGGCTGTAGCTCAGTTTGGGAGAGCGCCTGAATGGCATTCAGGAGGTCGACGGTTCGATCCCGTTCAGCTCCACCAACCAAGCCGAATGGCGAACAATTAGAATCGTTCATTGCCGCCTCCG
>JAMXLL010000132.1 GCA_024281015.1 Candidatus Binataceae bacterium | reverse complement strand
ATACGCGGTGGGTAAATACAAGGATGCCGCCAACATTTTTACGCAAAAGAATTATACCGCTTCGCAATACCAGCAGGACGACGCCCTGGCCGGGGCCATGTTTGATCAAATCGTCAACGAGACCGCCCAGCATCGCCATCTTGCACCCGACGCCATCCGTGCCCTCATAGATCGTGCGCCGATTAGTGCTAACGAGGCCTTGCGAGTGCACTTACTTGATCGACTCGAGTATGAGGATCAATTCACTTCACGCGTTGAGAACTACCGGGGCGAGCACCACGATCTCATTCAGTATGATTCGTATGCGCCATCGAGCCAGTCGTGGTTCGCTTCGCATCCAAAGATCGCGATCATTTACGGCGTCGGGGCAATCGAACGGGGCGAGAGCAGCTATGATCCTGTGCTGTCGCCAGGGGCAACTTCGATGGGCTCGGACGACATGATCGAAGCTTTTGACAAGGCGCGCGACGATTCGTCAATTCGCGCGGTAGTCTTCCGCATAAATTCGCCGGGCGGCTCGGTCATAGCTTCAGAGCTGATCCGCCATCAAGTGGAATTGTGCGCCGCCAAAAAACCGCTGGTGATCAGTATGTCCGAGTATGCCGCCTCAGGCGGTTATTGGGTTGCCACGCCGGGGGCTCAAATCTTGGCTGACCCTGGAACGATTACCGGATCAATTGGTGTACTAGGCGGAAAGTTCGATTTTTCAGGTGGCGCGCAGGCGCTTGGGATTAATAGCGGCGCAGTTACGCGCGGCAGGAATGCCGGTATGTTCGATCCGTTTACCGAATTCACTCCGTCGCAAGCCGATATCTTTAATCAGCAGATCCTGGGTGATACTTACCAGTATTTCCTTAAGATCGTCGCAGAACGGCGCCATCTGACTGTTGCCCAGGTAAACGACATCGCACAGGGCCGGGTATGGATCGGTGAGCAGGCAGTGCTAAACAAATTGGTCGACAAACTTGGTGGATTCGACGACGCCCTGAATGAGGCCAAAATCCTTGCCAGGATCCCTTCCCAGCAGCAGGTGCAACTGGTTGAGTTACCCGGTCAGCCCAGTCTGCTTTCTCGGCTGTTAAGCGGCCGAATTTACGGCGAAGCGCGGCTTTCGCCGGAAATGCTCCGCATATTAGGGTCGTTATCGGCACTTTCTCGCGCAGCATTGGTCCACCGCGCCATTATTGGCCAGGCTTATTGTCCGTTGGTTCCAGAGCTTTGATCATCTAGCCTGGCCAACTGAGCCACCTACATGCGCATTCATGCACTCCCGGAAAACGCGTAGCTGGAGATTAACCCTCACTTGGACTGTTCAACGTAGTAAACTTTATCTGACAGGGTCACAGAAAAGCGGACGAAGCGGGTAGACGAGTTCAGAGGTGCGCAGATGGACAATCAGCTTGAAGGTTTCCTGAACATGATGGGCGAGGCTGAACGTGCCGGCGGGAGGGTACTGCACGAATTAACCGAGCAAGCACAATCGCTCGAGCTCAGGGAGTTGCTCAAAAAGGTCGCGCACGATGAAGGCTACTACGCGGGAGAGCTCGCGGCGCATGTCCGGCGGCTCGGCGGCTCAGCTTCGAACAAGACCGGTGACTTCGTCGAGAAGGTACGCGCGGTGGGCGATTTCAAAGGCAAGCTCGAATTGCTCAACCGTGGCCAACGCTGGGTTATCCGTAAGATTGACGAGAATTTGCCGTCAGTCGCCGATTCACAGCTCCAGGCGTTTTTACGAGTGATGGCCAAGGGACACGACGTTAACATCGGAGCGCTGGAAGATGCCTTGAAGGAGGGACTGCTATAGTTCCTTCTGTAGGCTGTCTTGCTTCGGCTGCGGCTCAGTCCGGGTTTACTATCCGGTGCTTGATAGCGTATCGCACTAGATCGGCGGTAGTGCGTAGATTGAGCTTTTGTTTGAGATTCTCGCGATGCACCTGGGCGGTTTTCGGACTGATGCCGAGGCGCGCAGCGACTTCCTTACTGGTCGCGCCCAGACCGATCAGCCGCAGGACTTCGCGCTCGCGCGGGCTCAACCGGTCGAGAATGGAGAGCCCGCTATCAGGGGATTGAAGCCGGCCTAGCACAATCGGTGCGACTGATGGGCTCAGATAACGTTTTCCAGCGCTGACCGCTCGCACAGCGTTGATCAACTCTTCTATACCGTCACTCTTAAGCAGATACCCCGACGCGCCGGCACGGGTCAGCGCCTCGATAACGTATTCCTCGTCATCGTACGCAGACAAAATCAACACTCGCGGCGCCGGCGAGAGCTTAACCACATGATGTGTAACGGCGAGCCCCCCCAGGCCCGGCATTTCAAGATCCATCACCAGCACCTGAGGGCGCAATTTAGCCGCAGCCGACAGCGCCTCTTCAGCGGTCGCGGCCTCGCCAATCACGATGCAGCCGTTTTTCTCCAAGAATAGCTTCAGCGAGTCACGCAGGACCCGATGGTCGTCTGCCAGCATCACCCGGATCGGTTCGCCGCCAGCGGGGCCGTTCATCGGGCTTCAACCACCATGTCGATACGAATCGCGAGCGTATCAACGATTGGAGCCTGTCGGTCCCAATGCAGCACCCAATTTCTGCATCTCTGATCCGAACTGCGTCCAATCACCCGCGCGCAGTGCTTGTAAAGCACGAGCGTAACGGTCGGAGGCCGAGGCTACCCCCCCCGGAACTTTTCCGCCATGGTTCGCGGTGCTTTCAGCTTGAGCTGCGGCCAATTGTGTTTCCGGACGGCTTACGGGACCGGTCTTGGCCACGGTGGGCGGAGTTATGTGCTCTTGGCCTTTGAACAAGGCCGCTAGCGTCAATTCAAGATTCTCGCCCATTACGGTGCGATCACCGTATGAAGCGATTACGCGCTCCAACTCCGGAAGCTGTCCATTCTGCGCTCGGATGTACAGGGGTTCGACATAGAGCAGCGAATCCTCAACGGGGATTACCAGAAGATTACCGAGAATCACCTTGGAACCCATTTGATTCCACAATGAGTACTGTTGTGAGATTTCCGGATTCTGGTTGATTCGCGCCTGGATCTGGTATGGTCCGTAGAAGAGCTTGTCTTTGGAGAATTGAAATTCAAACAGGTGGCCGTAATCGTCGCCATCACATCGCGCCGCCATCCAGGCGATCATGTTGTCACGCCCTTGCGGTACCATCGGCAGCATCAGAATGTATTCAGCGTGCTGTTCTCCCGGCAGCCGCATGATGACGTAATAAGGCTGCATCAGGGTGGTCTCGTCGGCGTAATTCTCCTTGGGGAAGCTCCACAGGTCTTCGCGATTATAAAAAACCGCCGGGTCCGTCATGTGATAGGTAGCGTAGGTTTCGGCCTGAATCAGGAAAAAATCCTCGGGGTAGCGGATATGCCTGCGCAAGTCAGCTGGCATATCCCTTAAGTCCTTGAACACTCCCGGGTAGATTCGTTGCCAGGTTAGAATCACAGGATCTTCAGGATCGGCGACGTAGAAGTCAGTGTCACCGGTATAGGCGTTCACGACTACCTTGACCGAATTGCGGATGTAATTGATACCGAGTGTGTTGCGTTGAGAGTAGGGATAATGATCACTGACAGTATAGGTGTCAATTATCCAATATAGTCCACCGTCGTGTACCACGAGGTAGGGGTCGTGGTCCTGATTAAGAAACGGAGCTAGCCGAGCAACACGATCGACGATATTACGGCGGAACAGAATCCGGCTGCCTGGCACAATGGTTTGAGTGACCAGCAGATTGACATCGCGGTAGTAGTAAGCGAATAATAGCCTCCGCAATAATCCGCTAACCGGTACACCACCGTTCCCCTTGTAATAGTCGAAGACATTTGCGTTGCCCTTCGGATAATCGAATTCGGGAGTCTGGGCTTTGACTATCACGTAATTGTCGGGCAATGTCCCATAGTAGAGTCCCGGCTGAGCCACATCGATACCAACACTCGACTGCGGCGGGATGTTCTTTATATATAGAACCGGCAGACCTTCCTGATCCTTGGTATTTACCGGGCTCATGACCAGGCCATAGCCATGAGTGAACTTCAGGTGGCGGTTGACCCAGGTCTGAGCGGTCTGCGGCAGTAGTTCAACGTTCAGCTCACGCGCCGCCAACATCACCTCGGTTTCATTGTCGTCGAGCCAATACCTGTCGATATCGACGTCCTGGAAGCTGTAGTAGAGTCGAATTTCCTGTAATTGCTGGTACGTTGCGATTAACGGTCGCGGGTCCCAGAGGCGAATGTTTCTAATCGTCGCGGAATCCTGGCCCAGCGTTGCGGGTGTTAGCCGTCCCATACCCACGAACGGCTTCACGTCGACGCCATCGATTTGGTAGGCACGGCGCGTCAAATCAATATTCCGCCTGAGGTAGGGCTCCTCGACCCTGAGTTCGTCGGGCTTCACCCATAAGCGCTCAATCGCGGGCTGCAGCAGACTCATGATAAGCGACGGGACGAACACGACTATCGCTGCCGCAACCGGGAGCCGTAAACCGCGCTCGCGCACGTTCGCAACGCAAATGGCGGCGGCCACCAAGGCCAGCGCCACCAGCACCCACAGGCCTGGCTTCCAGAGGATCTGGTCAACGTAGCGGAGTCCGAACACGACTCCGTTTGAATGCAAGGTCAGCTCATAGCGGGCGAGCCAATAGTTCATTGCCCGTTGTAGAAACAGCAGACCCAAAAGAATCGAAGCGTGAGCGGTGCAGGCGCGGCTTATCAGCGGCGGAGATTCCCGAAAATCGATTCCTCCGCGTGCCCAGTAGATGGCGCCGGTTACGGCGGCGGTCAGCACAAGCACCATCAGGAACAGGTCGCGCAACTCTTGCCAGAACGGCAATTGGAAAATGAAAAAGCCGATATCGCGCCCGAACGCTGGGTCTTTCAAATCGAACGGAACCCCGTTGAAGGCTTTCAGATAGACGTCCCAGCTCCCGGCTTCACTCTGCGCGGCGAACACCGCCAAAACCGCGGCGACCGCCACGACAATGAATTTCCAAGGCACCCGGTCCCCAAGGGCGCGAATCAGCTCGGGGAGCGTGACCTCGGTTACTTGCTCGGTGCGACGGACTACCCGCAATCGTTCGCGGTCATGGCTTAGCCGCACGGCTATCAAGCCGCTGGCGGCTATAGCGCTGAAGGCGATAAGCCATACGCAGACGAAGATGGCAACTTCGGCAGCTAATGTGATGGTAAAAACCCGCCGGTAGCCAAGCGCAGTGAACCACATGAGATCGACCAGCAGCCCATCAGCCACCGTCACCCCAATTAGTGCCACGATCACAATCGCCGCGACACCCGCCAGCACTAATCGCGTACGCATCAACCTCCTGCGGTCAGCGCCGAGCGACTTGCGTCACGTGTTCTCGCACGACCTCGGGCGGACACAGCCAAATAAAGACTCTGAGGGAAATAAAGATGATCAGCAACCAATCCAGCTCGCCGACGAGCGGTATGAAATCAAGCTCGAGCGCAGGCGGGGTCAGCAAGAGCAGCAAGCCGAGCAAAGGCACCAATTTGGCAATCGGGGAAACGCGGTGGTCGGTCATCAGCCGATAAAAGACCCGTAGGAAACTGGGCAGATGGGTTAGAAATCCGCCTACCCGGCTTGGGCTCAGCAATTGCATTCGCAGGAACGACCGGAACACCGTCTTAGTCTATCACATCCAAACGGATTGCGATTACACCTTGACCACCGACTCGATCCCGTCTTTCCGCTACAATGTAGGAGGAGGTGCCATTCCATGAAGCGGATGACGCTCGGCGACTTCCTGGTAGCTTACCTGCGCAAAATCGGCGTCCGCCACGTTTTCGGAATACCGGGCGACCTTGCTCTCAAGTTGTTCTTCGCTCTGGGCCGCAAACAAGATCTCCAAATTCATACCTTTTCCCATGAGCCGGGAGTCGGGTTTGCGGCCGATGGTTATGCCCGCGCCACAGGTAAGATCGGCGTGGTGTGCGTCACCTACGGAGCCGGTGGACACAACATGGTCAATCCAGTCGCGGGCTCGTTCTCGGAACGGGTGCCGCTGCTGATATTTTCGGGTGGTCCGGGTGAAGAGGAACGCAAGCTTGGCACCCTGATCCATCATCAAGCTCGCGAGATTGAATCGCAGCACCGGATTTATCAGGAAGTCACCTGCGCTTCGCGCGTAATCACCGATGCCCGCGATGCCGCCCAGCAACTGCACGAAGTAGCATGCGCGGTATGGGCCGAACAACGCCCGGGGTACGTCGAAATCCATCGCGATATGGTGGACCGTGAAATTGAAGTCTCAGAAGAGTTGCTCGAGGAAGGGCATCTGCGTTTCCATGAGTCCGACGCGCGCCGGGTCGAAGAGGCGGCACGTGAGACGGCGGCAATGTTCAACTCCAGCCGGCGTCCGATAGTCATCGCCGGCATAGAGAACCACCGTTACAAGGCGACCCATGAACTGATCGAGCTCGCCGAGAAAATGGGAGCCCCAGTGCTGACTACTGTGCTCGGAAAGGGCGCCTTCCCGATGGATCATCCGTTGCACATGGGAGTTCACATCGGGCCAATCAGCCCCCCGCCGATCGTTGCGCGGATGGATGAGGCTGATTTCGTGCTGAATCTCGGATGTCTGCGCACCGACATGAATTTCGGTAATCGGCCGCCGCACATAATCCAGGAAAGATCAGTCTGGGCGGTCGATCGCAAGGTAGACGTCAAATATCACACCTACATCAACGTCGCCGTTCGCGACTTTGTGCGTGCATTATTGAAGCAGGAATTGCGCAAACATCGTGAGGTCGTGACATACGCCAGTAATCTCACCAACGGCGTCGCGCATGGCAACGGCGTCAGCGCACCGGTCAAGGTCTCGGAAATTCTCCGGGCGGTCAACGATTTCGTCGCCGAACACCGCCACTACATGGTAGTCGCGGAGTCAGGAGACATGATGTTCGGCGGGCTCGACCTAAAAGTGCCACGCGAGGGCTTATATCTTGCTCAAGGCTTTTACGCATCAATGGGGTTTGCTGTGCCCGCCGCGCTCGGCGCTCAGCTAGGCTGCGGGTTGAGACCACTGGTGCTATGCGGTGATGGGGGTTTCCAAATGACCGGACCCGAAATCTCCCATGCGCCCCGGCTCGGAGCTAATCCAATTGTACTCGTCGTCAATAACGGCGGATGGGGCATCTTCCGCCCGATAGCCTCAGAACGGCGCGACCTGCTCGAGATTCCGCCTTGGCCTTACGCACGGCTCGCGCAGGATTGGGGTGGCGTGGGCTTCGAAGCAAACAACGGTGCCGAGCTACGTAGCGCGTTACGTGCAGCCCATCAGAGCAACACCTTTGCCATCATCGATGTGCACGTGTCCCGCGACGATTTATCGCCGGTGACGGTCAAATATATCAAAGCCGCGGCCCGCCGTTCTCAGCCACCCGCATCCGAACGCAAACCGAACTCAGCGCGTTAACACCATGGGTAAATACGAGGAGTTATTGGCTAGTTTCCGTTGGAACACACCGGCGGAATTTAATTTCGGGACAGTGATTGACGCCTTCGCGGCCGACCCCGCGCGGGTTGCGCTCTTATGGGAGGACCAGGAGGGGAACCGTGCGCGGCTGACTTTTCGCGATATATCGCAGCAGTCAAACCGCATCGCCAATGTGTTGAGCGGCCTTGGCATAAAGAGGGGCGATCCGGTGATGATCGTTCTGCCACGAATCCCGATGTGGCAGTGCGCGTATATCGGTGCGCTGAAGGCGGGCGCGATGGTAATTCCGTGTGTATCGATGCTGCGTGAGAAGGACCTGGTTTATCGCGCAAACCACTCCGGTGCTGTAGCGATCGTAGCGGGCACCGAAAGTGCCGAAATGGTTGCCGATTTGCGCACGGATTGCCCGTCGCTGCGCCATTTCCTGTTGGTGGGTAGTGCGCGCAAAGGATGGTCCAGCGTCCAGGAAATGACGAACCAGGCCTCTCCCAGCTTTAC
>JAMXLL010000131.1 GCA_024281015.1 Candidatus Binataceae bacterium | reverse complement strand
TGGCAATCGTCCGCCGAATTTGAGAGCAAGGACCGAAGCGGGGTTGAAGGACCCACCACCATGGATTTTCCTGCCGCTTCGGGGCCGCCTTTTCGGCGGAGGCTCGGTCGCGAGCGGTTTTCATATCCGAGCGCTCCGACGATGACGTTTTCTGTGACCGTCAGGTCGAGAAACGGTTTCAGCTTTTGGAAGGTGTGGGCGACACCCAAGCGGTTAATGCGATCGGGCCGCAGGCCGGTGATGTCACGGCCGTCGAGCAGGACACTTCCAACGGACTGCGAGGTGGAAGTTGACGCGATCGGGTACATCCCGAATTAGGTACACTCGTACTGAAGCTCATATGTGCCGTCGCCCCGGATAAGCTTTAGATAACGAGCAGCCGAACGCTCCATCACGCCCTTACCGTCGGACCAAATCGTCCGATCGGTGAAGGCTCCGTGAATACGGTCAAAATTGTAGTTCTTTAGCGAAGCGATCACGCCTTCAACGCGCGGGGCGGACAGAGGAATGAAGTTTGGAAAGCTCCACATGAAGCTTACCGATTTATTATCCTGTACCACCTGTACGATATCGCCTGAAAGTAGCGCGCCCTTACCACCTGCCCCTGCTGCCCAATGCAGAACTGTGCCGCCCGCATAATGTCCACCCGAACAAATCAGCGTCACGCCCGGCAGCAATTTCTTGGAGGCACCTTCCCAAAGGGAAATGGAAGGCCCCTCCCGACTGACCCATTTTCGATCAGTGATGCAAATGAATTGGAACGCCACCAAATGCCTCGCTCCACTCAATCATTGTCGTATAGTAGTGAGGATGCGAGATGGCGATTCCATCCAGCCCGCCCATTGCGTTAATCATCTCAACCGTGGCGCGATCGATCAGCGCGATGCAGTCCCACAAAATATTGCCATGGGGCGTACGCAATAGCTGCGCACGCTGCCCGATGCCGAAATGTGGGAACGTCGTAATGGAGATGAGATTGGGTTCAAGTTCGCGAATTGCGTTCATGTTCCGGCGAGCAAGCATATCCAGTGTGATCCAGCTCTGGCCCGCTGTCGCAACATACTGACGTTCATCCTCACAGATCCGACATGCAGGCGGCGGCTTCTCGGTGGGAGCATATTGTGTTCCGCAGGTCGTGCAGATGAAGGCAGGCATGGAGTCGCTCAACGATGCTGGAGGAACTGATCAGGATTCTGGAGATTACAGGGATTCAGACGTGTTTCCAGTATCTCGCATATGCCTTCTCTAGGTCGTACCGTGCTTTTCCAACAGCCGCCTGATCTTATCCCAAGCACAGCAGCACTGCTCACCAAAATCGCCGAGGTGATATAACGCCGTCCTGTGAACCGTGCACGGTTGAAGGTCGGCGTGGAAAGCCGATGCGGTCCCAGTTCTGCGCGGAAGTGCGTGGGTTCGAGACTAGAGTGTACCTAACCAGGCTCGCCCTCGAGCCTCTGATCGCACAGAATGGTCAACATCTCAGCGATAGCTTCGTGTGTGCGCGGCTTGCGAGTGAAAGGAGCAACTATGATTGTCAGATACGAATCGGATGGCTCGATCGTCATGATCACACAGAACGATCACGCCCAACTTTCGGGCCTATTTGCTGCGCATTGGGGCAATGACAGGTTCGAGAAGCCGCGGCCTTATGGGTCGTTGGTGCGCGCCGCCATGTTTCATGATCGTGGCTGGATTCGATACGAAACCAGCCCGCAGCTTAATCCAGAAACCGGCAAGACACCAAACTACCGCGAAGTGCCCAACGACCGGATGCAGCTCGAAGCGTTCGAATGGGCCGGTGACTGGCTAAGCGCCATCGATCCCTATGCAGGACTGATGATCACCAAACACAGGTCGGGGCTTTGGCAAGGGCGCTACGGCGTCATCACCCATCCGCCCGCCATCCAACGCGGCACGCTGCCGCCCGAGATCCAGTCGTTCATCGCAAAAAGCGAGGCCAAGCAGAAGATTGCTGCGGATAAGCTCGACGCCAAGGAAATCGCGATCAACTATAACCTGCTGCAAGTCTGGGACATGATGTCTCTATACATTTGCAGCACAGAGGTACTTAAGCCGGACTGGATCGAGCCGGTGCCGATCGCCTATTCCGACGCAGCGGGAGTGGCCATGACGCTCACCCCGTCACAATCCAACACAATCGTGCTCGATCCGTATCCGTTTGATCAGCCTTCGCTGACAACCAACGTCATCTTCCGTCGGTTGCCGCAGACGGAGTTCAAGGGCTCGGTTGAGTTGCAAATGGTCTATTTCAAGACCGCGCCGCAGATCGCGTCATTCACACTGATCGCGCGCTAAACTAGCATGCCCCATACAAGGTGCGTCCGTATGAGGTAAATGCCGATCCGATGTGGCACAAAAGGGCCGGCGCGAGGCAATCCAGCGCATTGCATCGCCGGCATCTCCCTTGCATTATCCGAACCGGATTTGTCGTGTCGCAGGGCCACGCCGGAAGATCCATGAAGCCTGTGCGCGCCGATTCGCTCGATACCAGCGCCGACCGCGGGCCGCCGCTGATCCGGGCGCACGGCTTGTCGAAGACGTACATCACGGACTCCGGCGGGGTGACGGCTCTCAAGAGCCTCGACTTCGAGATTTACGACGGCGAGTTTGTTTCGGTCATCGGGCAGAGCGGATGCGGAAAGTCGACCCTGCTCAAGGTGCTGGCCGGGTTGTTGCCCTACACTACGGGATCGGTTGAGCTGAATGGTAAGCCGCTGCGCGGCCCGACACCACAGGCTGCGGTGGTGTTCCAGTCTCCGGTGCTGCTGCCGTGGCGCACGCTGCTCGACAATGTGCTGCTTCCCATCGAATTCCGCAAGCTACCGATGGCAAGTTATCGACAGAGCGCGGCCGACTTACTAGAGATGGTGGGCTTGAGCGACTTCACGCAGCGATATCCGTTCGAGCTATCGGGCGGCATGCAGCAACGTGTGGCGCTCGTTCGCGCGCTGGTGCAGGACCCTCGCCTTCTTCTGATGGACGAACCGTTCGGCGCGCTCGATGCGATGACGCGCGAGCAAATGAATCTCGAATTACTGCGGATTTGGAGTCATAGCCGCAAGACGGTAATTTTTATCACCCATTCCATCGCGGAAGCGGTTTTTCTTTCGGACCGGGTTATCGCGATGACCGCGCGGCCGGGCACTATCGCCGAAGTCATCACCATCGATCTGCCGCGCCCGCGCGCGCTTTCGAGCATTAACACTGAACGATTCGGCCGCTACGCCGCAAAGCTGCGCTCGCTGCTGGACGCCCAGGGAGGTATGTTCTGATGACGGTACAAGCCGTGGACAGGAGACCAGTGGATTCCCGCGGACTGGCTCAGGAGGCGAGACCGGGCGTGCTGCGGCGTTATCCCCAATTCACGATTTCGCCCGCAATCCTCGTGGCTCTGCTGGTGGCCTGGTGGTTTGCGACCGACGTGATCGACACGCCGCCCTATATCGTGCCGCCGCCGCAAGATGTGCTCCGCGCCGCCCTGGGGGGCCTAAGCCGCTCGCCGTGGGACAAGGCCAGCTACTGGTATCACGCCAGCATTACTGTCTGGGAAGCGGTGCTCGGATTCGCGATCGGCTCGGCGCTCGGTGCGTTACTCGGGCTCGTCTTGTCGCATTGGCCAATCCTGGGAAAGAGCTGGTATCCCTACATCGTCGGCTTCCAGTCGCTGCCGAAGGTTGCGCTCGCGCCGCTAATGGT
>JAMXLL010000130.1 GCA_024281015.1 Candidatus Binataceae bacterium | reverse complement strand
TGCGGTCGTCGTCTTCCGGCTTGATATCGAAGTAGCCGTGCAGCAGGTCGATGACCGGCACATATGCGCTCGCCTTGCCGTGGGAGACAGAAACAGTTTCAAGCAGCATCCAGCCGGTGTGGTGTTTGGCCTTGAACTCATAGAACAAGCGTGATTTGCCGACCCCGGCTTCAGCGATTGCAGCGACGATCTGGCCGCGTCCGCGCCCGGCTATCTCGCTGGCATGATCGAGCACCTCCATCTCCCGCTCACGCCCTACGAACTTGGTGTAGCCGCGCCTCGCCGAGCGTTGCAGCCGTGTCCGCAGCGGACCAAAACCCGTCACCTCATAAATGGGAAGTGGCTCGGCAATCCCTTTCACACGAGAGGTGCCCAGCGCCTTCAATTTGAAGCACCCCTCAATTTGCCTGCGCATGTTCTCTGCGACTACTGTCGAGCCAGGATTCGCGAGTGCCTGCAGACGTGAGGCGAGATTCGCCGTGTGTCCGATCGGCGTGTATTCCTGTTTACCCTCGCCCGTCCGAATCGAGCGCACAACGACCTCACCGGAGTTGACCCCCACTCGGATCTGCAGCGGGGTGCGGCCCTCGGCCCGCAACTGATCAGCGTAGCGCCGAACGTTATCTTGCATGCGCAGTGCTGCATGAACCGCGCGCTCTGGATGGTCCTCATGTGCCACAGGAGCCCCGAACAGTGCGAAAATGCCATCACCAGTCGATTGCACGATATGTCCCCCGTAATGAAGGACGGCGTCAATCATTACCTTGAGTGCTGGATCGACAATGGCCCGGGCTTCTTCGGGGTCGAGGTCCTCCATCAGCTCCATTGAACCCTTGATGTCAGCGAATAAGGCGGTGACGGTCTTTCGTTCACCGTCGATCATCGTTGCCGGAACGGCGTCACTTAATTGGACAGGTGTTTGCCGGGCGCTAGAAGGGGCAAGCGGGCGAGATGTGCCAATCTCGGCACCGCATTCTCCGCAGAATTTTTCGTCCGTCTGGGTGGGCGCGCCGCATTTTGGGCAGGCAGGGGTGAGGGACGTTCCGCAATTCGTACAGAATTTGCGCCTTTCCCGATTATCGCCGCCGCATTTCGAACAGCGCATATTTCCTCAATTGGACTAGGGCATTTCTGAAGTGGCACAGGCTTTTAGCCTGTGATGCGACAATAACTCGGATTTCCAGGGGTCGATTTCTTCGCATCGGCTCAACCTCGGTTTTGAAGGCTGAGCGCTCACGATGTCCATTGTCAGTCAGCAGGCACACAGGCTGAAGCCTGTGCCACTTTCAGAGCCAGTCCCTTCTCGCTCGGCCACCGGCTTTTGATGTTGGGCTCACATGGTCAACTCATCGAGCAACGCCTTGGCTTCTTTCAGATCCGCGGTATCGAAACCTTCCGTGAACCAGGTGTAGATTTCGGCAAGCATCGCGCGCGCCTCCTCGCGCTTGCCCTGGGATGCAAGCAGCCTGGCGAGACTTGTGGTCGCCCGCAACTCCCACCATCTAGCGGTCTGGCTCCGTGCCACTTCAATCGCGTCAAGAAAGCATTGCGCTGCCTCTGCTGACCCGGTCGGGCCGGCGAGCAACAGCAACTCGCCTTTCAACCTGCGGATCTCAGACTCGTACAACCGATTCTCCTGCTTTTCGACAAGGCGCAGGCCTTCATCCAAAGCATTTAGACCCTCCTGGAAACTACCAGCCGCACGGCACGCCTCGGCGAGCTGGCAGAGATCCCCAAGAGTACGGTTCATCTCAATTCCTCTTGCCCGCAGCTCTTCCAGGCCGGTATAGATCTGAAAAACCCCTTCGGCGCTATGCCCTTGTTGAGCAATCGCCCAGCCGCGCCGGATAATCATAAAGGCTTCAAAATTGGGGTCCCCAAACTGCGAGCTAAGTGCAATTCCTTGTTCCGCTCGCTCCTGAACCCCATGAACATCGTTCTGGTTGAGAAGCACCCCGCTCATTACGTACTCGGCGAAAATCAGACTGGACGGATGAGCGAGGGTCCGCGCCCATGCGCAAACTTGCTGTGCTAACGTCCTCGCCCGCTCCGGATACCCAGAAGACGTCAAGATTAATGCAATTACGCCCTGGCAATGTACCCTCGCGTCGATTCCCGTATAGCGCGATGTCAGCGCGGAATGAACCGCCGGATCATATAAGGAGACCGCCTTCTCGAGATGGGTGAGTCCGCCATGAAGATCACCCATGAAACACGAGACCTGGCCGAGCGCGTGGTGTGCATACAGTAAGACGCCGGGCTCCTTCGAATTCTGCGCCCAGCGCATCAGATCTTCCGCTATCTGATAGGCAATTCGAACCTCGCCTCTCAGCCAGTGGACAAAAAACGAGCCATACAACATCGGAAAGACTTCTGGCGAGTTGTTAAGCTGCGCACAAAGCTGCCGTGCGCGAGCGTAGGCTCGCATCGCTGCGGGCGAACCCCAGCCTTTGGTAACAAACAATGAAGTGCCGAGGGCGAGTTGCAGCGACAGTTCCCGCTCATTCCGCTCTGGGCTCTCTGGCAGGCGGGACAGCAAATCAATGGCGTCCTTGAGAACGCCAGTCGCATCAGCATAAGCACAACGTTCCACTGCCTGCTGGCCGACACGGCCGAGATATTCGATCGCTTTCGGGACGTTATCAGCGCGTCTGTAGTGCCGGGCTAATTCACTCACATGATCGTCCAATTGGACTGCGAACATCGCCTCGATCATTTGTCCGGTACGCTCGTGCAACAATTTGCGCCGTTCGCCTAACATTGAATTGTAGGCGACCTCCTGGGTCAGCGCGTGCTTGAATGCGTATTGGGTATCAGGTGAGCCCGGCAGCTCATTGATAAATTCGCTGGCCTGCAGCATGGCGATCGCGGCATCGAGTTGCTCATCGGAACAATTGGCTAAGCGCCTGGCCAGGGTCAGTGAAAATTCCCGGCCGATTACCGCAAGCGTTTGCAGAATTTCCTTCTCTCTTGCGGGTAGCCGGTCGATCCGCGAGGACAGTACCCCTTGCACCGTCGGCGGCAAGCGGAGCTGTGAAAAGGGTCGCGCCAATTTAATCACGCCGTTGCGTTCAAGTACGGCTTGCTCGAATAGCGCCTGCACCATTTCTTCGATGAAGAATGGGTTTCCCTCGGTCTTCTCGATGACCATGCGCTTGAGCGCTGTGAACTCCTCCGCATCACCGAGCAGCGCCGAGAGCAGTTCCTTTGCGCTTTCGGCTCGCAAGGGATCGAGCCTGAGCTGTGTGTAATAGCTGCGGTTGCCCCACGCGTGTGTGTATTCGGGCCGGTAATTTACCAGCATGAAAACTGGGGCATTGGCGAGCGCTTCAGCGAGCACTGCCAGGACCGCTTCGGTCTCGGCATCGATCCAGTGCAGATCCTCGAATACTATGATAAGCGGCTGGTTGAGACTCTCACGCAGCAGGATTCGCTTGATCGCGTCGTGGGTGCGCCGCCGGCGTATCTGCGCATCCATCTGTCCGAGCCGGCCGTCGCCCTCGACGATGCCGAGTAAGGCGTATACATAGGGGAGCGTATCTTCCAGAGCGCGGTCGAGAATCACGATCTTACGTGCTACCTTTTCACGCCGGGCGCGCGCGTCATCCTCGGGGATGATGCGGAAGTAGTCGCGCAGCATCTCGAGGACGGGCAAATAAGCGGTGGCCTTACCGTGAGATAGCGAAAATGCCTCCAGGACAAGGCAGCCTCTTTGTGCAATCGCCTTAAATTCGAAGAAGAGCCGCGACTTGCCGATGCCGGGCTCTCCGATCATTGCGACTATCTGTCCATGTCCTGCCTTGGCCAATTCCGCCGCATGCGTCATTGCTTCGATTTCGCGCTGGCGGCCCACGAACCGCGTCAATCCTCTGCCCGCCGCCCTTTGAAAACGAGTGCGTAATGGCCCCAGCCCGGTAACTTCGTAAACAACCACCGGCTCGCTAAGACCTTTAACGCGAGTTGGTCCGCGTTGCTTGAGGTGGAAGAAACCCTCTACCAGCCGCCGCGTATTGTCACTGATCGCGATTGAGCCGCTCGTCGCAATCGCCTGCATCCTCGCGGCGAGATTGGTGGTGTGGCCAATCGGTGTATATTCGGCTCGTCCGCTCTCGGTGTGAACCGCACGCACCACCACCTCGCCGGTGTTGATTCCCACCCGAGCCTCTATAGGTGTGCCGCCGTCGGCCACCAGCTTCGCCGAGTTGGACTTGATGCTGTCCTGCAGACGCAACGCCGCGTGAATTGCGCGCTGCGGGTGATCCTCATTCGCGAGCGGTGCGCCGAAAAGAGCAAAGATCCCATCGCCTGTAGACTGCACGATGTAACCGTCGTATCGATGGACGGCGTCGACCATCAGCTTGAGGGCGGGATCAACAATTGCGCGGGCATCCTCAGGGTCGAGCCGCTCCATCAGGGAGGTGGAACCAGTAATGTCCGCAAAGAGGGCCGTAACTGTTTTGCGTTCGCCCTCCAGCGGCGAACCCGCGGTATCGTTGACCGTGGGGGTTACGCGAATTCGATCTTGGGACGCTTGCGGGCCTTCTGCGCTTGCGTCCAGCGTGGCCGCGGTGAGCGGTACGCCACAGTCCTCGCAAAACTTCGATGATGGTTCATTTTCGGCTGGGCACTTTGGACAACGAATCGTCAGCGTATTGCCGCAGTTGGCGCAGAATTTACGGCCTGTCCTGCTTTCGGTGCCGCATTTGGTGCAGCGCATCTTGTTCGCCGCCTTTTAATGGCTGAGCTCTTCGCGCTTGGGGCAACAATCCCCGAGGTGGGCGCCGCAGTCGCCGCAGAATTTCTTTACGGCGGGAGTATCTACTCTGCTTTTGGTCCAGCGCACCGGCTCACCGTGTGACCAACGAACCCGCGCCTTACGACTAGCTGCTAGGTGGGCGCCGAGGGCGTAAGCTAAGCGCCGGTGCCGGGCGTGCGCCTAGCTTCATCAGCCGCCGAAGGAGCGGTAACCCTGTAGAGTTTCTGTGCGTTGTCCCAGAGAATCTTGCGGCGCACTGGTTCTTCGCAATCCGCTAGACCGTTCTTGATCCGGCTGTGCACCTCGTCGCCATAGAGCGACGTTGGATGCGGAAAGTCGGTCTCGAACATCACGTTGTCCGGGCCGATCTTGTCGATCAGGCGACGCGGTGCGATCTGTTCGAACCAATAGCAGGCGTATACGTTTCGTACGAAATATTCCGACGGAAGCCGATCGAACTCGGGACGTTCTTCGCGCACGCTGTTACCGGCAAACTGATAGTCCATCGCCTCGAGCATGAAGGGGATCCATCCGATACCGCTTTCGACCGAGACAAACTTGATCGCCGGATAGCGATTCAGTACGCCTGACATGATCAGGTCACTTACCTGGCGGCCGTTCTGCAGCAGGATATCGATCGCCAGGGCGGTAAAGGCGGGGCCCAGTCCGTATGACGAAACCCGGTTCTTGAGCAAACCCTCGGTCATGTCGCCGGATCCTACATGGAAGCTGATCGGCAAATCGAGTTCGCACGCTGCCTCCCACAACGGATTCCAGTGCGGGTCGCCGAGCAGCGGCTGGCCAAAGTACTGCGGCTCGCCGGTGAAGAGGATGCCGCGATGGCCCATCTTCGCGCAGCGGCGTACTTCTTCGGCAGCGGCTTTTACGTCCCAGAAGGGGATCGATGTGATTGGAAGCAGCCGGCGCGAATCAGCGGATGCCCACTCGGTCTGCCAGTCATTATAGATTCGCACACAGGTGAGCATTAGCTCGGGGTCGTTAAGCTTCAAAAACTGCTGAGCACCGAAGCCGCCGACATTCGGATACATCACCATCGCCCATATCCCCATCTCGTCCATGTACTTGAGCCGCGCCTTGGAATCGTAGGCCCCTGGATGCATTTCCTCATAGCTTTTGGGCGGATTCTTGAAGCTCCCCCGGCCGGCGGTTGCTGTCATGCCCGGGGTTGCAAGAATGCCCTTGTTGTCTCCGAGCACCCATCGCTGCGTTCCCTTGGCGCTGGTTTCTATGCGCGGCACCCGATCACGCATATGGGCGGGTGCGCGACTGGTCCAGACTTCTGGCGTCTCGGTCACGTGAGTATCGGCGTCTATAATGGTGTAACCGCTCATTGCTTTCGCTCCTTGCGTGAAGTCAGGGAACTTAGCGATCAGTCGAAGTCTTGCATAAATCGCCTGAATGAATGAAATGCAGACCGGCATCGCGTGCGTGTATGTAAAGGACCACAGACTGGAAAGCCTGTGCCACTGAGACCGGGAGCAAATGATGACTCGCCGAACGTCGCGGTTAAGGCCGGGCTGTTGCCCGACGACGCGACGACCTATCGGGATAGGGAGAAGCCTCGAGACTCCCCGCGCGATGTGCATCATCAGTGAAGGGCCCGAGAATAAAGGGCTTGGCGTGTTGCAATGCCTCATACGAAATGAAGGACAGGAATTCGCTTCCCGACCGACTTCGAGAGTGTCGTGATCAGCCGGCGAGCGCGAACTATCAATTCTAAAGTAGTACCTTATATCTGACCCCCCGGGGACTCCCGGGTGGCTTCACACAGTCTCACCCAGTGACCTGGAATTCAGCGGAAGTTTTACCATCGGACTACGAGTCGAACGTTCAAATATCCAAACGCGTAAACCGAAGTTTCGCGGACCATCGTCACGTTGGTGGCACATAGCGGTGGAGTGCTGCCTTGCGCGTCAGCTCGCCGGTGCGGCGCTGCAGTGTGTGTGGGTTGCATGATTTTTGCGTTTTCATTGGGCCGATCCTGGTTGTTCTAATGCACAGATCACCAAAATCGAATCAAAACAGGGCTTCACAAACCGCTGTCTCAATCAGAAGAGAGCTGCCGATTACGGGCTTCTGGAGGTCCGCGCCCGTACGGAAAAGATATAGCCGTGCAAGCGAGAATCGCTCGCTAGTCTCCAACATTGCTGACGCAATCGAGCGTGGGGTTAAAGAAACCGACGTTCGCATCCGCGAAGGGCGATTCCAAGGCTGGCTTGGCCTGGTGGCAGGCTTGTCAAGCGGGCTGACGGGTTTGGAAGTCGGTTATCTTCATTATCGCGGCAGCTATAGCCGGCGCGTGATGTACACGCCGGTAATGCTTAGTGCGGTTCTTGCCGGTACTGGCGTTTGGTCGTTCTTCAACCGGTGGGCAGCCAAACGAGTGTTACCAGTGGCTTCGATCTTAACTCTAGTCGATGCCGCCGTGGGCCAGTACTTCCACATCCGTGGAATCCAACGCAAACCGGGCGGCTGGCGATTGCCGGTGACCAACATCATGATGGGACCGCCAATTTTCGCGCCGCTGCTCTTTAGTACCAGCGCTTATCTGGGACTGGTCGCCTCCTTCCTTCGGAGAGCAGATGATCCGCCTTCGGAGGAATCCACAACTACCAGATGGTTCCATTTGCCGGTTCGCCGTCGTCAACCTGGTCTGGTGGAGGAAATCTCCAGTGGTCACTTCCAAAAGCATCTCGCAGCAGTCACGGCCATCTCGGCGCTATGCAGCGGAACAGAGGCTTTGTATTCCCATTACAAGAACAACTTCCGCTACAAAGTCCAATGGACGCCCGTGATCGTGGCCCCGGCGCTGGTTGTTACAGGGTTGGGGACTCTGGCGAGCGCGCGTATCGGCAGGACTTGGCTGCGTGGCGCCTCGATCACAGCGATACTTAGCGGCGCGGTGGGATTCTGCTATCACGCCCGCGGCATCAGCCGGCGCCCGGGCGGTTACCGCATGCTCTCCTACAACATCCTGCACGGACCACCAATCCTGGCACCATTGTTATTTGCGGCAGCCGGTTTCACCGGGCTGCTCGCCAGCCTGATGAGAAGAGAAGTCTGATGAACGGCAACGATAGGAGGGATAATCCCTACGATCCGCGCACCGGACGGCGGATTGGGCCGATCTCCCAACCTGGCTACTATCCCGGTTACCACACTCTGTCACAGCAGGGATTCTGGGATGCCAAGACGCGGGCAGTGGTCCTCGAGCGTGTAAGCAATGTGCCTGCGATTCGCTTCTTTACCGCGGAACAGGCGCGCCTGCTCGAAACCATCTGCGCTCACGTGTTGCCGCAGGATGATCGCGATCCTGCTTACCGAATTCCGCTTGTACCTGCCATCGACAAACGTTTGTATGAGGACCGTCACGATGGCTACCGGTACGCCGACATGCCGCCGGATCGGGAAGCATACACCTTGGGTCTCGAAGCCATCGATGAAGTCGCTCATCATCTTTATGGTCGCGGATTCGAGCAGCTCGGGCCGTTGGCGCGCGAGGAGATTTTAAAGACACTGCACGACGGCAAGCCGCCAGCTGGCCATCAAATCTGGCGGCGAATGCCAGTCCATCGCTTCTGGCAAATGCTGGTACAGGATTGCGTCGAAGTGTACTACGCCCATCCGTGGGCCTGGGATGAAATCGGCTATGGTGGGCCGGCTTACCCACGAGCCTACGTCCGGCTTGAAAACGGCGCGCCGGAGCCATGGGAATCCGACGAGCAACGTTACGAATGGAAAGCCCCCGACACTTCGGTTTCGGATGACTGTGAGCCAATCCACAGCCCGATAGAGCATCCGTCGCCGCATCGTAAGTGAGGTCACGTTGAAATCTCCGATATTTGGCGAGTTTCGAATGCCGGCGAGCGGGCAACCTCATATGCTCGGTGCAATGCAGCGGATCGATGTGCCGATGCGCCATTTCGGTGAGAACGAAACGGTGGATTATGCCCTGGTCGGCGTCGGTGCCGGGGGCGGTGTTCTGCTCCAACGGCTCGCACGGGCAGGCTTTGACGTGGTCGGACTCGAAGCGGGACCGTTCTGGGATACCGAACGCGATTGGGTCAGCGACGAAGCCGGCTCTCACCAGCTCTACTGGGAAGACTTGCGGATCACCGGTGGCGACAACCCACTCACCCTGGGCTCTAACAACAGCGGGAAGGGGGTTGGCGGCAGCACCGTCCATTGGGCGGCGTTTACTCCGCGCCTGCATCCGTCTGACTTCCGGGTCTATTCCGAAGATGGCGTCGCGGTGAATTGGCCCATCAGCTACCAGGAGTTGAAGCCTTATTACGAGTTAATGGAATTGGAACTGCCAGTCTCAGGACCAGCCTGGTTTCCCTGGGGCGATCCCCACGGCTACGCGTTCGCTCCGCATCCCATGGGGGCCATCGGCGATATTCTGCTTCGCGGCTGCAGCAGGCTTGGCGTCCGTGTCAGCGCCGGAGGTCCGGTCGGAATCCTGCAGGGTTCTCGCGCCGACCGGCCCCATTGCATCTACCGAGGCTTTTGCGTTCAGGGCTGCAAGGTGGGTGCAAAAGCCAGCACTCTAATCACCCACGTGCCTGATGCGATCGTCCACGGAGCCGAGGTTCGTCCGCACAGCATGGTTTCCCGAATTGTTCTCGGTCCTAATCGGCGCGTCGAAGGCGTAACGTACTTTGATTACGACGGCCGCGAGCATTTTCAAAAAGCGCGGGCGGTGATAATAGCCGGCTATTCGATCGAAACTCCGCGGTTGCTGCTCAACTCAGCGTGCAGTGGCTTTGAAAATGGGCTCGCCAACTCCAGCGGGACGGTCGGCCGCTATCTAATGACGCAGGCCGGAAATGTGGTACTTGGGTGTTTCGACGAACTCGTCAGAATGTACAAAGCACCCCCGGCGCATGCGATGACTGAGGAGTTCTACGAAACCGATCCGAAACGCGACTTTGCGCGGGGCTTCGCAATACAAACTGTAGGGCCGCTGCCGATCGCATTTGCGAAGCAGATGATGAGCGCCAAAGGCGTCTGGGGATGGGGCCTGCGGCGAGTAATGATGGACTACAATCATTGGGCCGCGATCGCCTTGCTCGGCGAAATCCTCCCTCATCCGGAAAATCGTGTCGAATTGGCTGAAGAAACCGACCATTTCGGAATTCCAGTCGCAAAGGTGAGTTTCAGTTTGCATGACAATGACAAAAAGATGATCGAATTTGGAAAGAATAAGGTCATGGAAGTGATGCGGGCAGCGGGTGCCACGGAAGTAGTGCAGGAATCCCGCTATGCTCACCTGGTTGGCGCTGCACGGATGGGTGATGATCCGGCGGCTTCAGTGGTAGATAAATATGGCCGCACTCATGACATCGTTAATCTTTTTATCTGCGATGGCAGCATTATGCCAACTCAGGGATCAGCGAACCCGGGTCTGACGGTGCAGTCGCTGGCGGCGCGCACCGCCGACTACCTGATATCTCAAGGTGAGCGCATCTTCAATTCTGATAAGCGGGATATGGAACGGCCTGCTGTTCGGCGCGACCTCTCACCACCCGCAACCTGGGGGCACGGCGCCCCGCGGTTGAAGTGAGCGGAAACTGGCTTCGATAGTGCGGGCAGCCGGTTTCAGACTTCTTCGCCATTAGCTCGCGCTGTCCTTGATGTGAGTGCCGCAGGGAACCCCTCCCGGGCGCCAGGACAACAAAATCGACAGCAACCGCGCAGCGTTATACGTTCGCCCGCCTCATGAAAGCCCCAGCAGCAGACGCTAACAATTTTACGTCGCGCCTCTGGAATGCAATTCGTGCATTCAATCCTGCCAATCTGAGCAAACGCCAACGGCGCGTGCTCGGGATTGTTTCGACGGCGGGTATCTTCAACGATTATGACGGAGAACTGATAAATCTCGTTCTCCCCCAGATCCAGAGCGGCCTGAACATTTCTGCCGGCGGGCTCGCTCCGATGGTCTCTCTGATCAAGCTCGGAGCGGTGATTTCGCCATTCATTACGGCTCAGGCAGACCGGTTCGGACGTCGTCGCCTCCTGATGCTTACGATTGTGGGCTATACGATTTTCACCGGAGTCACCGCCATCGCGTGGAGTGCGCTGAGTTTCGCAGCATTCCGCGTCGGCGCCACAGCCTTTTCGTCGGCTGAGGGATCAATTGCACTAGTAATGTTGGTCGAGGAGATGGCGAACGAGCGCCGCGGTGTCGCTGTCGGACTGCTCGGAGCACTTTCATCGCTAGGCTTTGGAATGGCCGCGCTCGCCTATTCATGGATCAATGTCGTTCCGCTGGGGTGGCGCGGTTTGTATGCTTTCGCCCTGGTTCCATTATTCTTAATCGTTCCGATCAGGCGAATGCTACCGGAAAGCCTGCGCTTTGAACGGGATTCGTCCAAGTTTCGCGAACAGAAAATCCTCGGTCCCTTCCAGGCTCTTATCCACTCGTATCCAAAGCGCTTCGCACTGGTCGCGACCGCAATGATCCTGTTGACGTTTGCCGGTACTCCGGGTGGATTGTTCCAATCCATGTACCTTGAACGCGAGCATCACTGGACGCCAGCCCAGGTGTCACTCTTAGTTTTCACCGGTGGGCTATTCGGCATCCTCGGCAACGCCGTCGCAGGTTTTTTGAGCGACAAGCTTGGGCGGCGTTACGTCGGCGCATTTTGTTTGTTCATTGCGCCGCTGCTCGGTGTGGCTTTCTACAATACGTCGGGTGCTGTCATGGCTGGTGCATGGGTAATTGAGCTGTTCGCTAATACGGCAGCTTCCACTGTGCTCAATACGTACAGCGTCGAACTGTTCCCGACTTCTCATCGGGCGACCGCTAGTAGTTCGCTCACAGTAGTGAATACGCTCGGCGGAGTTCTAGGTCTATTAACTGAGCCCCTCATCTACTCTGTTGTCGGTACAACCTGGCGGGCCGTGTCAATCATCTACTTGGTCGGGCTCGGCGCAGTGGCTGTGGTGCTGGTGTTGTTTCCCGAGACTGCCGGCAGAGAACTGGACGAATTGTCACCCGAACGCTATCAGGGACGCACCCGGCGTAAGATAAACTGGCGCCGCAGCAAAGTCGCGAGCTAAACCGCCAAATCGTTTGCACAACGGACAAAGCTCTTCGGAAAACGCGGGTCAATCGGAGATTAGGAGGTGCGCGAATGCAGCGCGAATGAGACGTACAGTATCGTCCAGGTTTCGTCGCTGCGAGGTGTCTACCTCAATTCGCGGTTCTATCCGCAAGGGACCGAGACGCGAGAGATTACGAAACGTGACCAAGAGCTCTCGATACGATCTACGCCCGTCGAGATGTCCGGGGTGGCGCTTCCTCTCGAGGAATCGTTCCGCGGCAAGTTTCGGATCGCAGATGCAATGGACATTAACGACGGCAGCAGAGATCTTCATAAGCCAGTTCGTGGGAGTTCCCGAGTCAGGAGTCATTCCCGGTACCCGCCAGAATGACACCAGAATGGCACCGTCTGAAGCTGAGGCCTCGCGCTCGAGGATCAGGTCGCTCTCTCGGCTTAGCGCTCGACGCCACATAGCATCGCCGACGCCCTTCGACCCGAAAAGGGAATCGAGGATTTCATCCTTGTCAATCACCGGTAGACTCAAAGCGGGCGCCAATTCATGTGCCAGGGTGCTTTTGCCACTGCCAGGCAGACCAGACACGACTATGAATCGCTTGCGCGTCGTCATCGATCGCGCGCGTCTTCGACGAGGAGCGCAGCTACTCCATATGGTGGATTCCATTCGTGCGTGTCGCGATAGAAGCTACGCGCAATTGACTCGTGTGCACGTGCTAGCCAAGACTTGAAGCCCACTCAATTAGCGTTTGCGCAAACAGTTGCGGGTCCAGGGAGTGCATCCGATGTCCCATCGCGGTGAACGAGCGATAATCAACTCGTTGACCCGCAGATTGCATCAGTTTGCAGGCGTATGCGGCCTGCTGATCCGAGGCGGCCCCGATGAGCGCTCCCGACTCCGCGTCAATGGCGCGAAAGTGATGACTGTAGAGTACCGGCACTTTTACTGCCGCCAGCATTTTCGCATGGCCACAGCTTGCCGACACACTTCCGGTCGTAAAAGCCCGCGCCCATTCCGGATCGTACTCCTTCAGTTCTTGAGTCGGTTCGTCGGTCTGCGGAACGATGCGATCACGCATTGCGGTCAACCACGGCGGAAGTTCCCGGCGAGCCGCTGCCTTCAAGCCTTTCCAATCCCCGACGGTCCATTGATCGCCGAGGTACTTCCAAAGCAACCCGAACAGCGGGCCAGTAGCCTGCGCAAGCGAATGGCCGCACGAAGTTATCAGCTCCGATG
>JAMXLL010000129.1 GCA_024281015.1 Candidatus Binataceae bacterium | reverse complement strand
TCATTTGACGCAAGCGCTCGAGCAGATTTTCGGCCTCACCGCGTGCCATCGAGCTAAACTATAACCAGCGAGAGTGGCGAGAGAAAAGCGGGCATTTGAAATTCAAATCGGCGAAATCAGCAGGTCGAGCACGGCGACGCCGGGCTAAGGTGCTTTGAACAGTTCATTCGCAGCCATTGTACTATGAGCAGCATCGCCGCCATCCTCGCCTTCACCTCGGGGTTTGCTCTGCTTGGTTATCATGAAACGACCACGCGGCTCATTGCTACCTCTCTGGCCGTCGACGCGACGTTAGCGCCATTGACGGCGATAATCTCGGTACGCCGAGGGCGTTCTCTCGCTTTCTGGGGAACGATAGGATTCGTGTTTGGAATGTGGGCGTTAGCAGCGGCGCTGCTGACGCGCCGCCGCAATCTCCAGGATTACTCTCCCGACTCCGACGCTGCTTGAGAATGCTGCTTGAGCCAGACCAGTACTGGCAAGAAAACCTGCTGTTCAGCCTTGGTTCCGCAGATCACGTCCAGATGACCCCAGTTGTCCAGCTTTTTAATCGTAACATCAGAGCTGCCGGTTGAGGAGGCTGCTCTTGCCACCTCTTCGGGCCATTGATGGGATATATTGGTGCTGGTGAAGGCCATTACCGGAATCTTTGAGCCCTTGAGTGATGATGCCATCAAAGGAGTAAACGAGTCCTCGTAATCCTGCACGTTAGGCCAGTAGCGGTCATACCGAACCAGTACGCGCGCCAGCACGGACGGATCTGCTAAACCTGCCAATGGGTTGGCCAGACCCCCTTTGCCGCCGAAGCCGGCCGAATCATAGACTACATGACTCAGATTATCAGCGGCCGACTTGAATTGGGGCACAGGTGCCGGAGCATCAGGGTTTTCAATCACCAACTCAATCAAGGCTTGCCGCTTATTCCAGGTCAGGTGCTTACCGCTGACATCATCGGCGTAGATGCCCGGCGGCGGCGAACCCTGCCGTTTGTGGCCAATACCTCCGTCAAAGATAACTAATCCCATGATATGTTCAGCATGAGCAGCGGTCTGAAGATATGCGAACAGGGCTCCGCGGCTGAACCCCGCCAGGAAAATCTTGTCCCGTTTAGTTGTCGCCATCATGAAGCGGGCCGCTGCCGAAATATCGGCTTCGAACATCTCATTGGTCCAGGTTTGAAGCTCGGCCAAGCCGCTAGAAGGAGTGGAAGCCGGCACGAAATGAGTGCGGTAGTCGAGCGCCCAAAAATCCACCCCGTGTGTTGCCAGGTACAGCGGCAAGGAATACCGGGGATTGTCTATCGCAATCTCGCCGTTCATGTTGGTACCAGGTAGATAGAGCATCACCATACCCGGGCGGCCCTCCGAGTTTGATGCGGAGGTTAGGCGATGGAGCGCGATACGGTCGAAAGGCGAGGGGCCGCGCTGCTCCTGAAACACGAATTCGTTAATTCCAGGTGCTGCAGGATAGGTTCGCGGTGTTCCAATTAATGTGAAAGTCTTTGGCACGGACGAATGGGCGGATACCACGGCAAAAAGCCAGGCGGCTACCAGCCCAAATGCCACTGAGGAGTAGATCGAGAATAGCCGAGTCCTAATCCGCACAGTCACGGTTCGTATTCAACTCGCTGTGGCGCGGCCAATCCAGTGCCGTCGTGTGCTATCCCACAGAGCGAGGTGCCAAGTTCGAGGCATTGCGGAAAGGGTAGGGGGAGGGGCAAGTGCGCTCGACGGCTACTCCGCATCCAAGGTTGACCGTGTGCGTTGGGCGTGCGAAACACAGGGCAGTTTTTGTGCGCTACGTCCGCCAGGACCTCAAAAGACGGAGTCGACAATGACGCAGAAGATCGAGTTCGGACTGTTTTCGCCGCTGGCCGGCTTGGCATGGAAGGCCGTAAGCGAACGCGCCGGTAAAATCGAAAAGCTTGGTTACCATTCCATTTGGGTGACCGATCATTTTTGGAACCGCGGCGTACCAGAAGCCGACGTGCTTGAATGCACATCGGCGATGAGTGCATTGGGGGTAGCCACCGAGAAGCTTCGGATCGGGTCATTGGTGTTGTGCAACTCGTTTCGCAACCCGGGACTCCTGGCGAAGGTGTTGTCGACAATCGACAACCTGAGCAACGGGCGAGTCGAGATAGGGCTCGGCGCGGGCTGGATGGAAGAAGAATACCGTGCTTATGGTTATCCATTTCCATCGACCGGTACGCGACTGCGGCAACTCGAAGAGGGAATCCAGGTTATGAAGTTGTTGATGACCGAACCGCGGACAACCTTCGAAGGGCGCCATTATCGGCTGAGCGATGCCTACTGCAATCCGAAACCAGTCCAGAGGCCCCATCCGCCGATCACTATCGGCGGCAGCGGCGAGAAGCTGATGTTGCGAATCGTTGCCCAATATGCCGACCGCTGGAATTGTCCGGCTGGGTATCGGAACTTCGAGCACAAGTTGGATGTGCTCAAACAACATTGCCAGGCGGTTGGCCGCGATATTGCCGCGATAGATATCTCTGAACAACTCCTGGTCTGTATCGGCGCCAATGAAGCCGAGGTGGAGGCAAAATGGAAAGTGTCGCAACGCTTGCCGTTCTGGCGCACGGGCATCAAGGGCACTCCTCCTCAGGTAATCCAGCAGCTGCGCGAGCGCATAGCCAAGGGGATCAGGTTCTACACAGTCATTTTCGGCGACATGAATTCAGATCAGAGTGTTGAGCTGTTCGCCCGCGAGGTAATGCCGGCCTTCGCCTGATATGCCTGATGGCGAAGGCGTCGTTGCCAGGGCAAGCGGCCCAGGTTTTTACCCCTGCAAGACAGTCATCGGCGAGCGAGGTTCGGTATCCCATTCCAGCATCCGTGCTGACAGAATGAAACGCTCTGAATGAGGGCTATTCGGCCCTGGATTTCCCGACGTTAAGTTCGTGAGAGGCTTTGCGACCAGATATGCGGCCGCAGCGATTGTCGCCAGCTTGCTCAGTGCTTGCTCGCCGGTGCGCTTCAACACCGAACTGAGTAGCGCCGGCGGTCTTGCTGCCGGTGACCCGGTCACCAGCTTGGGTGCAACGGTAGGCTCGGTTGCCGAGGTTAGTTCGCTGCCGGACGGAAATGCAGGCGTGTCCTTTGATATCAATCATTCGGATGCGAGATTGGTGCTCGAGGATTCGATCATGGTCTTGCGTAACGACCAGCACCCGAGCCTTGAGCTACTCAATAGCAACCCAATCAGCCTGCGAGCGCCGGCAGGAGCAACCATC
Source organism: Candidatus Binataceae bacterium (assembly GCA_024281015.1). Taxonomy (GTDB): domain Bacteria; phylum Desulfobacterota; class Binatia; order Binatales; family Binataceae; genus JAMXLL01. The sequence continues at coordinate 25,717 of JAMXLL010000129.1, read as the reverse complement.
GAGGGAGCTGCGAACGACCAGGAGGTAAATCTGCTGGTCGCGTCCAGGATGCCTGGTTTCAATGCCGGATTGGCGGCAATCGCGGGTGCAATAGGCGCAGTTGCGGCAATGCCGCCTGGTGCCGCAACTGCACCGGCGGCGAATGCTTTGCAACAGCAGCTCAACGCTATGCAAAACTGGTATGGGGCGAGCACTGCCCGCAATGCCGCCGCGGTCGCTCAACAACTCCAGCAGATCAACCAGGCGGCGGCTGCCGTTGAACGACAGCTGATTAATCAAGGGCGAAGCGTGCAGGCCCAACAGCTTCGCGATCAGATTGATCAGCTCGCCCGCACCCTGGCTGGCGCTCCGCCGCCACCCGCACCGTCCAACACCCCGGCTACGCCGCCAGTACCTTAAACCAAGAAATGAGAAAAGAGGTCCGGCGAGTGAGGCGCGATTTCACCTTGGTCGAAAAGGGGGCCGCCCGTTGCCAAACCTCCGGTGTTTGCGTGTATAACGAGGATCAAGGATGACCATTCTCGAAGTGTCTGCTTCAGCTTGAGCGGGATCGGGCAGTGATAGTGCACAGTTGATAAGCAAAACAGGAGGAATGAAACATGCCGCTATATCTCGATGAGATTTATTTCAACGTATCCAACAAAGAATCACTCAAGCAGGTCCACGAGCTTATCGGTGGAGCGATGAAAAACGGGTTTCCCCAAGGAGTTACCCTCAAAGCCGGCCCGTGGTTCTCGAACGAGGAAGCGAAGGTCGTACTTGTGCTTGATATCCAGGACCATTCGCTCACCTTCAGTCCATTCAGCGGTGCGCTGGCACGAGGAATGGTGTCGCGCCGGCGTTTGTCACCGATGGTTGACTGGCCGACGGTTGAAAAGACCGTCAAAGAACTCTGAGCAGAGCGGCGGTAGCACACTGTCGTCAGGTTCGTTACTTCAAGCCCGCGTTGCGGCTGTTGCTAAAGGCAACAGGAGCCGCCGCGTTGTTTCTTGGACTCACGCTTTATCGAATAACCGAATAAGGGGACGGGCGAGCGGGCGCGTCAGCATGAGACGGTCGCAACAGGCCGCTGGAGGCTAGCCACATGCCGTATGATCTACTGATCAAAAATGCACAAATTTGCGACGGGACTGGTGCGCAAATCTATTCGGGCTCGCTGGCGGTTGAGGATGGCAAAATCGCGGCGCTGGGCAGCGTTTCTGGCTTTGCTCATCGCGAACTCGATGCCAATGGTTTGGTTCTGGGCCCGGGCTTTATTGATATTCATACCCATTATGATGCCCAGGTTTCGTGGGACCCGCTGCTGACCTGCTCGTCCTGGCATGGAGTCACCACTCTGTTGATGGGAAATTGCGGTGTGGGGGTTGCACCGGTGCGCCCCCACGCGCGCTCGACGATGGCGTGGGATCTTGTGAATGTCGAAGCGCTGCCGCATGAAGTCCTGATGAGTGGTGTTTCGTGGGAATGGGAAAGTTTTCCGGAATACATGAGCGCCGTTGAGCGTCGGGGCGTCGCCCTGAACACATCCTTTCTGGTACCCCTCTCTGCACTTCGGTTCTATGTGCTTGGCGACGCCGCCGCCGAACGCGAGGCCACCGCAGATGAGACGGCGCAGATCGCCGCCCTTTTTCGCGAAGCGATGCTGGCCGGTGCGTATGGTTTTTCGCTGAGCCTGGCTCCTCAGCATATTGGGTTTCAGGGTCGCCCATTAGCAAGCCGGATGGTGAGCCGCGATGAACTGGCGGCACTTTGCCGGGTTATGCGGGAAGTCAACCGGGGCGTGATCGAAATACTGCCCGGCCGCGGCGCCAACTCAGCGCCGTCAGATAACGGTTTCGAGTTGTTGACCTTTCTTGCTGAGCAGAGCCGGCGGCCCGTGACTTTTCTGGCTATTCTCGATTTGCCCGGCACTTCGCTCAAGGCGCACCAGGACACGATCGAGCGACTGAGGCCGCTGCTGACACGCGGCCTCAGCATCTTACCGCAGGTCACGCCCCGTCCGATTCAGCAATATTATACTTTGCGCGAACCCTTCATCTTCGCCGCACTGGATTCCTGGAAGGGCATCTTCAACCGTACTGCCGATGAGCAGGCGGCTATGTTTCGTTCGCCTGACTTCCGTCGCAGATTCAAAAATGAAGTGAAAGAGCACGTCCAGAAAGCAGTATTTCGTGGCCGCTGGGACCGGGTTCACGTGGTGAGGGCACAGAGAGAGGAGAATCAGCGTTTCCTCAACCGCAGCATCGCGGAAATTGCGGAGCTGCTTAACAAAGACCCAGAAGATACGATCCTCGACCTCGCACTTAGCGAAAATCTCGAACTCGGGATCACGCTTTCGGTGATCAATGTCAACAAAGATATAGTCCATCAGATATTGCAGTTGCCAAATACGCTGGTTGGCCTATCCGATGCGGGGGCCCATGTCGCCCAGCATTGCGATGCCGGTTTGCCATCGTATTTGCTCTCCGAATGGGTCCGAGAACGCCGAGCTATGAGCCTGGAAGAAGGCGTTCGGCGGCTGACTTCAGAGCCGGCGGACTTCCTGGGCCTGGCCCGCAAGGGTCGGTTGCAACCCGGCGCTGACGCGGACCTGGTGATTTTTGATCCCGGTACAATTCGGCCGCTGCCTCCCGAATGGCGCAATGATTTGCCGGGCCGGCAGGCTCGCCTTATCGAACGTTCCCAGGGAATCGAATACGCCGTCGTAAACGGCCGCGTGCTTTTTATCGGCGATGAGTACCAGGGCGGAATGCCGGGCCGAGTTGTTCGCTGTGGCGCGTGAAGTGAATGCGCTTAAGTCATTGGACAAAGAGATAGTGTCATGCATCTCCGCAGAACTGAGCCGCGAGACGAGCCGCGGAAAGCGCCAGGTCGCTGAGAAAAATGAATGGGGCTGAAAATCTGGTTCGGACGGCTGTGGCCGCTGGAGTCGAGGTGTGTTTTGCTAATCCCGGAACCACCGAGATGGCATTGGTGGCCGCGCTTGACGGTGTCGAAGGAATGCGCGCCGTGCTGGGTTTGTTTGAAGGGGTATGCACAGGCGCTGCCGACGGTTATGCCCGCATGGCGGACAAGCCTGCGCTGACGCTGACCCATCTTGGGCCAGGCTTCGCTAATGGTATTGCGAATCTGCACAACGCGCGGCGCGCACGATCCCCGCTGGTCAACATAATCGGAGACCAGGCCACCTGGCACTTGGCTGCCGACGCGCCACTGACCTCCGACATCGTGTCACTGGCCCGTCCCGTGTCAGCCTGGGTCCGTGAAGTCAAAACAGCCGCGTCAATTGCTGCAGATACGGCCGAGGCGATAGCTGCAGCGCGAAACGCACCCGGCCACGTCTCCACGTTGATCGTACCCTCCGATTGTTTATGGAGCCCAGCCAGCGGGCCGGCAAACCCTCTGCCCGTATCGACTCCTCTGCAGGTCACTGACGATGTCGTTCGACGCGCGGCAGCAACCCTGCGCAAGTACGGGAATAAGGCGGTGATGTTTCTCGGCGGCCACGCTATGAGGCAGCGTTCTCTTGCGGCCGCCGGCCGAATTGCCCAAAAGACTGGATGCCGGCTCGTTTGCGAGACCTTTCCGTCCCGGATCGAGCGGGGAGCCGGACGCCCGCCAGTAGAGAAGCTGCCTTATTTTCCTGAGCAAGCCCTGGAGATGCTTTCAAAATACCAAGCCATCGTGCTGGCCGGAGCACTGCCGCCCGTGGCCTTCTTCGGTTACCCTAACCTGCCAAGCTCGTTAATTCCTGAGGGCTGCATTAGTGAGACCTTGGTCACCCCAGAGCACGACACGATGACCGCACTTGAGGCATTGGCCTACGAACTCGGAGCTCCCGTGGCTGATTTATCAGTGACAAAGCAGAATCGGCCCCCTCGTCCGACCGGAAAACTGGATTCGGCAACCGTCGGCGCTGCGCTAGCCGCTCTGATGCCCGACAACTGCATCGTAATGGACGAAGCTGCGACCACTGGCTTGCCATTCTTCGCATCCTCAGCTGGAGCTCCGCCGCACACCTATCTTGCGCTTACTGGAGGCGCTATCGGACAGGGTTTGCCTTGCGCGACCGGCGCCGCGGTTGCTTGCCCGAACCGCAAGGTGATCGCATTTCAGGCGGACGGTAGTGGAATGTACACGGTGCAGGCGTTATGGACCCATGCGCGCGAGGGACTTAATGTCACTACGCTCATCTGCAACAACCGCCGTTACCGGATTCTTCAGGTAGAACTGACACGGGCCGGTATTACGGAGCCAGGGCGCAAGGCGCGTTCGTTAACCAGCCTGGCTGATCCTGAAATCGGATGGACGAGTCTCGCGAAGGGAATGGGTGTCCCAGCAGTGCAAGTCGATACCGCAGAAGATTTGTGCGTGCAACTCGAACGTGCCTTGACCGAGTCGGGTCCGAACCTGATCGAGATGCTGATTTAAAAGGCCGAATTTCCGGGTCGCGACAGAAACAGCAGAAGCGGCAGGCTGGTTTCCCTGCTGACCCCGATTTTCCAGGTCCGCCTCGGAGTGGAGCGAAGCGGGTTGGTTCGAAACGGAGTAGAGTCATGGCTGGTTGTCTTGATGGTATCCGCGTAATTGACCTTGGTCGCTATCAAGCCGGTCCGCGCTGTTCGCTGATTTTGGCGGACCTGGGAGCGGAGGTAATCAAGGTCGAAGCGGCACCCGATGGCGATGAATCGCGGCGGCTCGGATTGGTCTACTGGTCGCAGTACAACCGCGGAAAAAAGAGCATTACCCTTAATCTGCGTAATCAGGCCGGCAAGAACATCCTCAGAGAACTCGTATTGAAGTCGGACATGGTGCTCCAGAATTTCAGTCCAGGCGTTATGGATGAAATGGGATTTGGTTACGCTGCCCTTAAACAACTCAATCCCCGGATTATCCTGATTAACGTTTCGGGATTTGGCCAGTATGGTCCCTATCGTGACCGGCGGGCGTTCGATCCCATCGGCCAGGCCATGGGTGGCGTCATGTTCGACACAGGCGCAGATGATGAACCGCCAGTGCGGTGCGGTCCACCAATCATCGATCGAATCACCGCCTTGCACGCGACAATCGGATCGCTGGCCGCGCTGCATCGGCGCGATGTGACAGGGGTTGGACAGGCGCTCGACGTATGCCTGCTGGATTCAGCCTTCACTCTGACTGAAATTCCGATTGCGCAGTATTTGGCCACCGGCCATGAGCCAAAGCGCAACGGCAACCGCTCTGGCGCTTTATCGCCGGCCAATACCTATCGTGCACGCGATGGCTGGGTCTATATCATCGCGGTGCAGCAAAGGATGTGGGAGCGATTTTGCCGGGCGGCGGAGCGCGAGGAGCTGGCACAAGACCCGCGTGCGTCAAGTGTGCATGCTCGCGCCTCGAACAGCGATTGGCTCGACCAACAGGTGGCGTCCTGGGTCAAAGACCGCACGGTGGCAGAAGTGGTGGAAAAGCTGGCGCCCGCAGGCGTTCCGGTCGCCCCCGTACAGACGATTGCGCAAGCGGCTCACGACCCGCATCTATGGGAGCGGCAGATGCTGGTCGAGACTGATGATCGAAAAGGTGGCAAGACCTATGTCGCCGGCTTGACGGTCAAGTTTTCTGATAGCCCTGGAGCGGTAGGGCCGATCCCAACTCCCGGCGAGCACAACAGGGAGATCTACTGCGGGCTGCTGGGCCACAGCGCCGCAGAAGTAGAGAAGTGGCGAACCGAGGGAGTGATCTAATCAGCACGTACCTCTGAGAGCCCTGCAGGTGATCACTTCAGCGTTATCGGTAACACGATACCGAGGACGGCCGATACGAAGGTAAGATATCCCGCCAGTGCATTATTATAGGTCGCTTGCTGAACTATAGGTTGTGCGCTCGCCTGCCCTGGGTGTTGTCGATCCTCGCCCCAGCACAGCACCACGTTCTCGCTTGCCCATGAGTAAAAGAGCGGATATATGGTGACCGCCTCGCAAGTATTAGGAGATGGATGAAATTTCCAGGTTTGAGTCTCACATCGGCCTGACAGTTGCTGCCATTTGCTTTGCCCCGCGCAAAAGCCCAGCTGTTGCAAACTGACCGTGGATTGCGCCTGGGTAGCGCAAGACGTCAGGCAAATGAGTAGGATAAATCGTAACCCCGCCGTCAGGATGTGTTTCATCCGTAGTTTGATATCGCCGCCGTACCTCTTCAATCTCTATCCCAACCGGGAGGCATCATGCGCGAGACACCGTGCGTCCGCACAACTTTGCCGATAATGAGCGCCATCTACAACAGGTGCTTCTTGAAAAAATCAACCATCTTCGGCCACAGCTCGAAAGCAGGCTTTTTCCCGGTAGCGCTCCGGACGTACGTCAGCGAAAAAGGCGTGTTCGGCATTAGCAAAACGTTTCCATGGTGACGAGGCCCAAATTTGCTCTCGCGGTCGAACCGGTCACGTAATTCGGCTGCATGCGCCTGGGAGGAATTTTCATCGTCCGCGCCAAAACCCGCATATACCGGCCGTTTGAGGTTTTTGACTAACTCGACGAACGGCACCGGGTGCTGCGGCGTGGTAGGCGAGTCCGAACTGATCCCGCCACCCCAGCAGTCGATCGTCGCGTCCACCTTGTCGCTGCTGCAAACGAAAAGCAGCGCTGAACGCCCACCCATGCAGAAGCCGACCGAACCGATCTTTCCACTGCAATAGGGCAAGCGTCGCAACAAGGGAGCGCCATTCTCCAGGTCGCGCACGGTCAGGCGATGGTCGAGTGCGCAGCGCGCGGACGGATATCCTCCAGCGACTTCCCGGTGCCGATATCGATACGAGCAAAACAGTCGGGCACGAGGGTGACGAAGCCGATATTGGCGAAGCGGCGAGCCACGTCGCGCGCATGGTCGCTTATCCCCAAAGATGTCGTGGATAAGAATGACTCCTGGATAGCGTCCGTTCTCCCGAGGGCGCGCCAGCTAGGCAGGAATCCTGGTACCCTCGCTGCGAAAGCTCACCTCGTGGTTTGCAAGCAGTTCAGGGCGTTCAACCCGACCGGCTACCGCCATAACAGTTCCTCCCGTCACCAAAAGCTTACTGCGCCGCCAACCCGGCAACGGGAGCGGCACGCTCAGAAGATTCCCAGTGGGTTTACGGGGGAGGCCGTCCCTCGCTTGAGCACCAGCGGGCCCATCACGAACTGGAATTCGTAACGTCCCAGCCGCTCAGCTGTTGTCGCGAGCGCATCCAGGTCTGCATTATCGATAAGATGAATTCCCATTACCGGCAGTGTACCAACGTGAATTGGCCGGCTGAGCCCCTCATACCCGCTCGGAACGACGTCGCTGGCGCTGTCGGAACCCAGCACCGCGACCTTCCGGTCGTGCAGCCATTGCAGGCAAGACGCATCGAGCCCGGGCATAGCATGCATTGTCACCCATGGGCCTATTGTTTTGCGCCGTCGCGCACGCCCGTTGCGGACTAACAGGATGTCACCTTCTTCGACGTGTACGCGATGGTCCTTCTCGGCCGCATCCAGATCTTCCGGGAAGATCCGATCACCTGGTTCCACCCATTGCACATTCTTGACCTTCGGGATATCGAGCAGTACGCCGCGGCTGACGATTCCGTCACCTGCAACATCGATTGCGCACTTACGAGCCCCGTGCGAACCGACTTCGGTCGCGTCAAAGCCGTTGTACATTTTTCCGCGCCAGAACACGTGACAAAGCGCATCGAGATGGGTCACCGCATGGCCATGTGGCGAGATCGCGAAGTAGTCGGCCGTGTAAGGCATGAGGCGGACCTCGTCGGCGTCATAGCCGGTTTGATGCATGATATGGGTGACGGGTGTGGGATTGTCGGCCGCTGGTTCAGTGGCCAGCGGCAGAGCGAGCGACACGACCGTACCACTACGCACCAAGCCGGCGGCGCGGATTCGCTTCTGCTCGGTGATATAGTTCAGCGCTCCCCGCTCGTCCTCTTTGCCCCAGCGTCCCCAATTGGAGATCTTATCGTAGAGTGCAATAACTTCATCGCGCGTAAGTTTCGGCGCCATTCTGTGCTCTCTCCGCCACGCCGGGCTCTCTTGTGCAGGGTCGCATCAGTCTTCGCCTGCATTGTTGGGGGAGAGGAGCGGCGCGCCCGTTGCAATCTAGGTTGGGGTGAGACGCTCACCTCCGCCTAATCGATTTCCGCCAGAGATTACCGGGCGGCTTTGATGAAGTTAGGTTTGCGCTTTTCCTTCAGCGCTTGCACGGCCTCTTGATGGTCCTTGGCCATAAGGCTCACCGCTTCATAAGCGAGCCCCGCGTCCATGATCAGATTAGCCTGCTGCTTGAGCCATTTGTTGACCGCGAGTTTGCTCCAGCGGATCGCCCAGGTTGGCCCGTCGGCCAACCGCTGAGCGAGTTCTCTCGCCTTGGTCATGACCTGTCCTGCGGGCACGGCATAATTTACCAAACCGATGCGGGCCGCATCGGCGCCGGTTATTGTATCGCCCAACATCAGGAATTCCTTGGCGCGATTCGGACCGATCAGCAGTGGCCAAATGACCGCACCGCCGTCACCGGCCACTGCGCCCAACGCGACATGCGTATCGGCGAGCTTGGCGGTCTCTGACACGACCGTGATATCGCAGAGCAAGGCCACATTGGCCGCAAACCCGAGTGCATCGCCGTTAATTGCAGCGACAATCGGCTGCTCGACATCGAGCAGATTTTCGATGACGCGGCGTCCGTCGGCCATGAAAATCCGTCGCCCGCCGCGTCCTTTTGCTTTCGTCGGGCGCACCCTGCTAAGAACGTCCCCGCCGGCGGAGAAAGTATCGCCGGCGCCGGTCAGCAAAATTACATTGACGTCCTGGTCCTCGGCGAGGTCGAGCCAGATCTGCTCAATCTCATGATGCATCGCCGAAGTCACTGCATTGCGCGCATCCGGGCGGTGGAGGGTGACGGTTGCAACGCGGTGCGAAACATCCACCTTCAGGAATTCGTACGCGCTGTAATCCATTGCCATGATCAAGACCTCCTCTGGTCTCAGGCTCGGCGCCGACCTTGGATGGCAGCCGGAGGCAGGGAGTAGAGGCGACTCGGCGCCGCCCCCACATTATTCGCTATGTCGTCTGTATGTGGTTTCAGGTGGTGTGTTGTACCACGTACTGCCCGATACGTTCGATCGCCTGTTGACCTTCTGGCAATATTTTCGCGAATACATGCCATACGTGGATCATTTCGTCCCATACTTCGAGGTCGACGTTAACGCCCGCCGCCCTGGCCTTTTCGGCTACTCGGGTGGAATCGTCGAGCAGCGTTTCGGTCCCGCCTACCTGAATCAGCAGCGGCGGCAACCCTTTGTAATCGGCGTGTAGCGGCGATGCCAAGGGATTCTTTGGATCGGCGCTGCCAACGTAGGCCTTGGCCATATTGAAAAGGCCGCCATTGCTCCCCGAGGGCGCTACCATTGGATCTTTGCTGGCATTGGTCTTCATCGATGCGCCCGTACCTTCCATATCCGTCCACGGTGAAATGGGTACGGCGCAAGCCGGTAAGGCGATCTTGGCGTCTCTCAGCGCGACCAGCGCGGCTAACACCAGCCCGCCGCCCGCCGAATCACCGGCTATCACGATCTTGCCCGGTTCATAACCCTCTCCGAGCAGCCATCGGTATGCGGCCGTGGCGTCTTCGACTGCGGCTGGAAATGGGTGTTCGGGAGCGAGGCGATAATCGAGAGCCAAAGCGCGCGCCTGCGATGCCCGCGCGACTCGAGCCACCATTGCGCGGTGGGTGTTGATCGAACCCATTACGTACCCGCCACCGTGCAAATAAAGGATCACCCGATTCGCAGCGGCATTTGGTGGTACAATCCATTCAGCTTTGACCCCGCCGGCATCAATCGGCTGGCAACTCACATCAGCGGCGACACGTTCGGCAACCTTCTCCATTCCCGCTCGCATACGCTCCACAGTGGGTTTACCGCCACTACCGCCGCCGACCGGCTGGGATTTAATTATTTCAAGTACCTTCTTAAGTTGTTCGCTGGCCATGCTCCCTCCGGAATCTTGTTTTTGTGGAACAGCCCTTCTCGAGTAGTTCCATCTCTGCCCCTGGTCTTCATTAGCGTTCCCTGATGCGTCTCGTGGTCGCCTGCCGAGGAGCCTTCTGAGTCGCTATCACACTTGGAGCGGCACGTAAAAGCTGCGACGCGACTTTGTTCCATCCCGGCCTGGAAAAATAGCCCGGTCGAGCCGCGCTACGCTATCCAGGCATCGTCGCCATCACGGATCTTTTGAGTCGAGGGCACATGGGTTGCATTAGTGTTAAACGACCTGGCTCTCTGGGCCCTAACACCTAGCTAAGTACCCCATTCGCATTCAATGGCATCGAGGATCGAAGACTACGCTGTAATTGGGAATACCTGCACGGTCGCGTTGGTTGGCAGAAACGGGTCGATCGATTGGCTGTGCATGCCACGCCTGGATTCAACCGCATGCTTTGCCGCACTGCTAGGCGCTGAAGACAATGGCTACTGGCGCATAGCACCGGACTGTCCAATAACTGCTACGAGGCGCAGATATCGCCCAAACACTTTACTGCTGGAAACGGAATTCGAAACGGCCGGGGGCGCGGCTGCGATTATCGATTTCATGCCGATGGGGGAGCACGCGCGACAGCTCGAGGTCATCCGGATCGTGACCGGATTGCGTGGGCAGGTGCCGATGCGGATGGAGGTTAAATTCCGCTTCGATTATGGCCAGGTGGTGCCCTGGGTGACCTCGCGAGGCACAACTCTCAGGGCAATTGCTGGACCCGACGCTTTGAAACTGGATTCGCCCGTAAAGATGCGCGGTGAGGACTTCAAGACCGTATCAAATTTCACGATCACCCAGGGCCAAAGTGTTCCATTCGTTATGAGTTACTATCCGTCTCACGCACAACTAGCCGCCGCTGAACACCCGCTCGAACTGTTGAAGGCAACCGAGCTCTGGTGGCGTCAATGGTCGTCGCGATATCGGGAATCGGGTCCGTGGCGAGAAGCCGTCGTACGTTCGCTCATAACGTTAAAGGCACTCACCTACCAACCTACCGGAGGCATCGCGGCAGCCGCGACCACGTCCTTGCCCGAACAGATCGGCGGCAGCCGCAATTGGGATTATCGGTACTGCTGGTTGCGTGACTCGACGTTTACGCTGTACGCGTTGGCGATTGCAGGCTACACCGAAGAGGCCAGCGCCTGGCGGGAATGGTTACTCCGGGCAGTAGCAGGTGAACCGCGCAAGATGCAGATCATGTACGGGCTGGCCGGAGAGCGTCGCCTCACCGAATCTACCATCGATTGGCTGTCGGGCTACGAGGGTAGCGCGCCGGTCCGCGTCGGTAACGCGGCACATCAGCAGCTGCAACTTGATGTTTTCGGTGAGGTAATGGATTCGTTCTATACTGCCCGCCGCTTCAATCTTCCGCCCGAAGCCGAAGCATGGCGGGTTCAGCAGGCCTTGATGGATTTTCTTGAGGGCGCCTGGAAACTACCCGACGACGGAATTTGGGAAATGCGTGGTCCCCGCCGTCATTTTACCCATTCGAAGGTGATGGCCTGGGTTGCGGCTGATCGTGCGGTGAAAATGATCGAGCGCTACGGATGTGACGGGCCCACTGAGCGGTGGCGCAAAATGCGCGATACTATCCATGCCGAGGTGTTGGAGAAGGCATACAACCACTCCTTAAATGCCTTCGTCCAATACTACGGCTCAGACCAACTGGACGCCTCTCTGCTCCTGATGCCGTTGGTAGGTTTCTTACCCGCCAGGGACCCTCGAATCGCAAGCACAGTGAGGGCTATTGAGCACGGTTTGATAATCGATGGTCTTGTGAATCGGTACGATTCTGAAACTGCACAGGATGGCCTCCCGGCGGGTGAAGGATCCTTTCTTGCCTGCAGCTTCTGGTATGCGGATAACTTGGCGCTGCTAGGCGAACTGGACAAAGCGACCGAAGTATTCAAACGCCTGCTTAGCCTGCGAAGTGACGTTGGGTTGCTGGCTGAAGAATATGACAGCGTCCGTCAACGGCAGGTTGGAAATTTTCCGCAAGCGTTTTCACACGTGGCCCTGATCAACACCGCTCACAATCTAACTCTCGCACAGGGGCCTGCCAGGCACCGTGCGTCCACGCAAGCGCCGTCATGAGTGGCCGCCCTTTAGGCCCGCGCTTCACAACCGTCTCGGTTCAGCAGCACAGCGGCAGCAGGATTCGCAATGAGAAACAGACCACTTGAAGGACAATCCGCGTTGGTCACTGGTGCTAACTCCGGCATCGGGGAGGCGGTCGCGCGATGCTTCGCCGGGGCTGGCGCCAAGGTGGTAATCAATTATATCTCGCGCCCTGAGGCCGCCGACGCCATTGTCGAAGATATTAAACGCGGCGGCAATGAAGCTATCGCGCTTAGTGCGGACGTCTCTAACGAGGACGAAGTCAAGGCTATGTACGGCGCGATGTTCAAGCGTTACGGCACTATCGATATTCTGTGCGCAAACGCGGGGATTCAGCTCGATTCGCCACTCGTCGACATGACGCTGGCCAAATGGAACACGGTGCTCGCGGTCAATCTCACGGGCCAGTTCCTATGCGCACGGGAAGCAGCGCGTGAATTCATCCGGCGCGGTGTGCGGCCGGAAATCTCGGCCGCGGCCGGCAAGATTATTTGCATGAGTTCGGTCCATCAGGACATTCCATGGGCGGGCCACGCCAACTACGCCGCCAGCAAAGGCGGAATTCACATGCTGATGCAGACGATCGCGCAGGAGTTGGCGCCACACAAGGTCCGCGTGAATGCAATTGCGCCGGGCGCAATTCAGACTCCTATAAATCGGGCCGCCTGGGCTACACCCGACGCGCTCAGTAGATTATTGACGCTGATTCCTGACCAGCGTATCGGCCAGCCGGTCGACATCGGACGGGCTGCGGTGTGGCTGGCCTCGGATGATTCGGACTATGTGCAAGGTACAACCCTGTTCGTTGACGGCGGTATGACTCTGTATCCAGGTTTTGCTACCGGCGGATAATAACCTCGGCCCTTTCCCTGCCATTAATCTCACGTAGTGAGTTTGAATTAACCCAACTGCACCAAATCACAAAACTAATTCGAGCTTATGCCGCAACCGATTTTTGTCGCCCATCATATTCCGGGTCGCATCCGATTGAAGATTCCCAATGCCGCGCCGGGTCTTCTCGACCAAATACGTAACCGCCTGCTTGGTGTTGCCGGCATTCATTCGGTCGAGACTAATCCGCTTACAGGCAGCGTTTTGATTCTTTATTCGCCGGGCGAGCGAAAAGATTTCGTGAACGTATTGGCCGAACGGTTAAGGGAACACGTTGCGTTTTCGGCTAGCCCGAAGCATGAAGTCGGCGATTACAGCACGACTGCAACGAGTATAGTCGCGCTTGTTAAGCAAGCCGACGATGGGCTGCGCTCAGGCAGCAGCGGGATGGTAGATCTTAAGCTGCTGTTTCCGCTTTCGATGCTAGCGCTGGCTGCCTTAACTCTGCCTACCACTCTTCAGACGCCCTTGTGGCTAACGTTCGCGATGTTCAGCTTCAGCTCTTTCGAGAGCATGCACACGGGTGCCTTGGAGCAGCCGGCAGGTAAGTCCGGCGAGGAACATGAATCCAATGCGGCCAGTGGTGCGGGGCAAGGTTGATGTTTTCGGTTTTTTACTAATGTCTGTAATCCCTCGTTCGCTCGAAAAACCAACTCCTTCGCAATATGTTGATTCCAGTTCCCGTTAGCTAGCCGGTTAATGGGAAAGCGGAACTGAACAGCTCGACAGAACTGCGGGTTTGCCTCCAAGGCCACGACAAGTTTGGACGGAGGTAGCTCAGGTGACCGCGGCGGGAGTGCCTGGCTTGGAGCTACTGGTGTGTTTCACAAGCGGCAGTGACAAGGTCCTTGAGCGAGCCTCCTGAGTGGTCATCCCAAAACTGAACGCGCAAAGCACCAGGACTGGGAGGGCCCCCTGGCGTGCGATCGCTAATTCACGGGAAGGAGGATTGGCTTCATGCGGTTTGGGCTGACGACCGATTTTCGTAATCCGCCCGGTTCGGGTAAGAGCTCCGCTCAAGTTTACGCCGAGATAATCGAGGCGATGGTTTTCGCTGAATCCATCGGTTTCGACGCCGCTTATATCTTCGAGCATCACTTCACCGGTGATGACTACGTTTCGTCTCCGCTGATCGCCGCCACCGCGATCGCTGCGAAGACGAGGCGATTGCGAGTGGGTCCGGATATCGCGATCCTGCCGCTGTATAGTCCCGTCAGAGCTGCCGAGGACGGGGCTGTGCTCGACGTCATCTCCAACGGCCGGCTGGACTTCGGAGTCGGTCTCGGCTATCGGTCCGAAGAGTATGCCGGGCACGGCATCGACATCAACCACAAAGGCTCACTCGCCAACGAGGCGCTGCAAATCATCAGGCGCCTCTGGCAGGGAGAGACGGTCAACTTCCATGGCAAGCACTTCAACGTCGAGGGCGCGCGGCTTTCGCCTCAACCGGTGCAGAAGCCTAATCCTCCGATCTGGGTCGGAGGATTCAGCAAGAGCGCCGCAAGGCGCGCGGCCCGCTATGGAGACGGGTATATCGGTCCTAGCAACAAGGCGATGTACGACATGTATCTCGCCGAACTGCACTCGGCGGGCAAGGACGCGGGCGACGCGCGTGTCATGGGCGGGGATCTCTGGCTGATTGTTTCGGAAGATCCCGACCGCACATTCGCGGCCTACGCTCCACATCTGATGTATTGGTTCAAGTCCTACTCAAAATGGTTCGAAGGAACCGACACCCAACCCTGGCCGCCAATCAATAGCGCCGACGAACTCAGGTCCCGGCATTTGGTGAATGTGGTTGAACCCGAGGCAGCGACGGCTCTGATCAAACAACGAATCAGCGAAGTACCAGTGGAGTTGTATACAATGATGCTGTCACCACCCGGGATAGAGATGAAAGCGGCGATGGAGAGTATTGAGTTGTTCGCCAGGAAGGTGATGCCGAACTTCCGTTAGGTCGCTTAAGCCTTTTACGACTCTCCACGATTGACGTCAGGAGCCGTCGTAATGTTGGCTCCAGAACTTTCGGTAATGCGCGGCAATGTCGGGGCCGGCCGAGTAAAGGTCGGGATGGCGGCGGGCCTCGATATAAGCGGCGCGAGTCGCAGGATCCTTGAAATCGATCGCGCCGCTCTCGCAGCACATTATCGAACTCGGATTGTCGCTATGGGGCAGACCTAGCGCGTGCCCGAGTTCATGCGCCGTCACGTCAAACAGCACTTGGCTAACGTCAGTCCCGCCACGAGCCTTGGGCAGCTGGAGGTTAATGTTCACCGGAAGCCGAATAACCCCGTGGTTATCAGCATCAATCTCCGTTTCTCCCATCTCGTGAGGCAGGTGAGCGGACCTGAGAAATCGGATCAGGATGTCAGCACCTGCCTGGTGGGCGGTCCAGGCGAAGGCCGGTTGATGGAAGACGCGTTCGAAGACCTGGTTCCATTGAGTAACGGCATCATCGACAGCCGCCTTTAACGCGTGTGAAGGCGCCGGCTCCGCATAGATGGTCAGCGGGAAGCGTTGTCTGGGATGGCCGACCAAGCGTTGACCACTACCGCCGACGTCTGATGCCCAGCCTGTGCTGATGAAGGCGGTGGTGAGCGTAAGTGTAAGTACCAACGAGATTATAAACAGGTAAATCGAAGGGTGGTTACCTGTGTCGATTGAAGTACCCCCATCTGGCATCTTCGCCGCCAATGATAATCAATTCCCTATGACTATAGGCGCGTTGCATCCGCCATGAATGAAGCCTTGATGGGCTGCGTTGTCGATCGGAGCGTCACTGGAGCTTAATAATAGCCGCGATAGAATCGCCGGGCTTGCTCGTTCTGCATATAGTTGCCAATGCCATAACCGAGAGCAGCGCCTCCGAGGCCGCCAATGGCTGCACCGCTCCCCGGAGCCCCAACCGCGCTACCCACTAATGCTCCCGCCCCTAATCCGGCTGCTCCGCCTAGCAGGGTGCCCTTCTCCCGAGTGCTGAGGGGTTCCCCGTAACAGCCCGCCACTGCGAGCATCATTAGCATCGATAGTACGAGAGCGATAAGCCGCTTCAACTCCATTTTAGACCTCTTGTTCGATTAGCCCTTTCGTACAGGATGCGTGCCGGCGTTCGCGCAACCAATCTTGCTATTGCGTATTATTCTTACGGACGAGACGGGAGCACGTTACGTGCCTCAGGCAATTCTTGAAAACAGCATGAGAAGGGCAGAGGGAGATGGAGATCGTCAACGCACGATGCCGGAAATCGTCTGAAGCAGTGCCCAATCGGGATGGAATGAAGCGGCGTGAAACGGACAGAGTAGAACTGCCTCATCTCTCGTGCCCCGGGCCCGCGACAAAAGCAGCAGGCCCCCAGGGTTGGGCGGCTTACATCATGGTAGCCTATCTGGAGTCCCGGCCGGTAAACTTGGAACACAAAGCTGCGGCTTTTAGACCGACGCGTATTTGCACGCCGCCACAATAAGAAAGGTCTGAGGGCGCTAGCTGTATGGTCGCTCCAATGGGGGAAATGGCATGACCTCTCGGATTAGCTCATCATCTGAAACCTCGCTCACCTACGATGCGGCTGGCGTCAATAGCGCCGGCGAGGAGTCCGCACTAAAAAACCTCAGCGTATGGATTAATCGTACCTTTGATTTCAACCAGGCGAGGCCGCTGCTACCGCTAGGCTATTTTGCCAACGTCCTGCAGCTTTCTCCCGATACCGGGTTGGCGATTTCGACCGACGGCGTAGGAACGAAGCTGCTGATCGCTCAATCGTTGCAGAAATACGATACCGTTGGCATCGATTGCATCGCCATGAATGTAAACGACGTGCTTTGTGTGGGCGCGGTTCCGGTATCGATGGTTGATTATGTTGCGGTGTCGGTGATGGATTCGGCAATTCTGGGCGATATCGCCAAGGGTTTGCACGACGGGGCCCAGACCGCCGGGATTAACATCCCGGGCGGCGAGATCGCACAGATTCGCGAAATGTTGCGTGACAGCCCAGGCTTCTCATTCGACCTCGTGGGGACGTGTGTCGGCACACTCAATCCGCAGCGTCTCATTATCGGTCAACACATCGAACCCGGAGACCTGGTGGTCGGCATCGAAAGCAGTGGAATTCACAGCAACGGTTTCACCTTGGCGAGGAAGGCATTGGGTTTGATGGACCTTGGTGAAATGGCGCTCCGAGGATATTGCAGCGAACTGGGGCATTCACTGGGCGACGAACTGCTCACGCCGACCAATATTTACGTGCCCGAAATCTTGGCAATGCTGCGGGCACAGGTGGCGGTCAAGGCGCTCATTCATATCACCAGCGACGGCCTGTTGAACCTGCAACGCGTAGCCTCCGAAACCGGCTATGTGATCGAAAATCCACTTCCCGCGCACCGCATCTTTTCCCTCATCCAGGAGCGAGGAAACGTCACGGTGGCCGAGATGTTTCGTGTCTTCAATATGGGAATCGGCTTTTGCTTGATCTCTGCTCCGCGCGACGCCGCTCGCCTCGAGCAGATCGGGCGTGAACATAATCGCAAGACCGCAGTAATCGGATATACCGTGCATGATCCCGAGCGCCGGGTATGGATCCCGTCACATGGGCTGGTAGGCGCAAACGGGGCATTTCTTCCAACCAGCGACAAGCCGCCACCCTGTCCTAGCCGCTGACGCCGACTGGTTCTGGCGGTGTGGTGAGGACACTGGCTGCCGCGTCCGACGCCGCCATTGATGCCATCTCGCTGACGTCCTCGTAAAGCCGCACACCGGCTGCCGCAAAAAACGCGGTGGTACCGTAGGTGACGGCGGTGATCACCACATCAAGCACGAAAATGGTCGCCCAGAGATAACCTGCCAAAGCGCCCACTGGTCCGAGGATCACGCTGACGAAGATGAACGACACGGCGGCCCATGAGTTATAGCCCGACCAAACCGCGAGAAAGACTACGATGCGAATCGCCACTCGGAAAAAGCGCTTGCGCATCAAATCGCGGCTGAACAACAGTCCATGAAAGCTCCGGCGCGCGTCGAACACCAGCGCGTAGCGCGCAAAGTAAAGCCAAAGATAGGCGAGCGCAGCCAGCAGCATGACCGCAACTTCGACCAGGTAGATCAGCATCAGGAGCAGCGCATCGTTCACATCAAAGTCCACTCGAAGCAGCACGAACGCGAAAAGCGGCGCCAAAATCTGCAGGAAAACAATCCAGTAAAAGGCCGGCGCAAGCCGGCCGGCTTCCCGATAAATTGCGAGCGCTTCGTCCATAATCCGCTCGTGCCTTACACCGGCGCGATCGCGCCGGATTGCGCAAAGCACAATCAGGTTGGCGCCGAGCGCCAGCAGCAGCACCAGCAGATGGGTGGCTGCCTCCAGCCACCACGGCAAAGACGTGGCGGGCTGTCCGGCCCGCAGATACGGCATCTGCACCATCCGCCAGCCAACATTGTGAGTACCAGGGGCGAATTTCTCTGCAAGTTGATGTTGCAAACTGAGGGCATCGGGAAGTAGACAAAGCGCACCTAACAACACCAGAGGCGCAAGCACCGTAGCGAATGTCCGCCAATTGCCACGCAAGTCACTAACCGCGTTGGCCAGATAGATGAAGCTGCTCTTGAGCCGTGCGCGTGATTCCACAAGGATGACGAGAATGCCATCGGTGCGGACTTAAGACAAGGCGCTGCGGTTGTTCAGCGCGACAAATCAGATCGCAATTCGGTATACTCGGAGGACGCCGCAGTCGGAGGTTTGTTTGACCTGTAGCGGGCGCGTGTCATGGCGGGAGTGGCTGTGTCGCGCACGCGTCAATAGGCCAGGGCTTCTATAGGCTGATCGGCGCAGACCACACATGCAGGACTGAACTTGTTATGAGCGATCAAGACCGGGCGGCCCTTATTGCCCACGAGAATAAGCTAATTCGCCGACTGCGCTTCCTTGTCGAACTTACCTTTGCGACCATCGCTCAGGACAATTCGATGACCCTCGACCAGGCGTGGGAACACGTACGCGCGCTAAAGGGGGCAGCCGTGACGATGTTTCCGGGCAAGGAACAAACCTTTGACCTGATATATCTGCCTCGCTTCTCGCGGCTTCTGGCCGAGCGCTTTCGTGCCAACTGATTGATAACCCGCGCGGGTCGTCGCTTCCATTTCGTTCTGCAGCTCTGGTCTTGGGATAATCGGTAAAAACGGCCAATCATTCTGGCTGTGCCGGCGACTCGACACTTATTTGCGCTCAACCCTGACGGGCTGCCCGGGCGTCTTACTTTCGCAGCTCGCGTCGTCGGGTTCGAAATAGATGGCGGGTCGTCTGCAACCGAATACGTCGTACCGGGATTTATCGACTTGCAGTTGAATGGAGCCTTCGGTATCGACGTGATGTCGGCTGCGGCTCACGATCTGCGACAAATCTCCCGGCGGCTGATCGCCGAGGGCACCACCGCCTGGCTCCCTACCGTCATAACTGCTTCTTTGGACGATATCGAGCGAATTGACCGGATAATCCGCGAAGCGATTAAAAGCCAGGAAGACGCCCGGCGTGCCGCTTGCGCGGCAGCCAGGTGTTTCGCCGAGTCCGCTATTCTCGGACTGCATTTGGAAGGGCCATTTGTTGCGTCCCCTCGTCTGGGTATCCATCCACCGCACAACCTTTTGCCGAAAGGCGAGGCGCTGCAGCGCATAATGGGCCTGAAGACACTAAGGCTGATAACCGTAGCGCCGGAGCTCGAGGGTGCGCTCGACGCCATACGTACGTTCGCCGACAAAGGCATTGCCGTTTCGATCGGCCACACCAATGCTAGTTATGAGCAGGCAATGGCGGGTGTCGCCGCCGGGGCGCGCATGTTTACCCACGTGTTCAACGCCATGGCGCCGCTCCATCACCGCGCGCCAGGCGCTGCCGGCGCCGCATTGTCGGATTCCGCGGCGATGGCGGCACTGATTCCTGATGGTGTTCACGTCCACCCAGCTTTGCTAGCGATTGTATGGCGCGTTCGCGGTCCTGGGGGCACCATCTTCACTTCTGACCGGATTTCCCTGGCCGGCAGCATCAGTCCGAATGCCTCGCTCTTTGGGGGCGCAGTGCAAGCAACGATTGTTGACGGCGTCGGACGGCGATCCGACGGTTCGCTTGCGGGCAGCATCATTACAATGCTCGACGGGGTCCGGCTCATGCGCCGGCATACGGGCATCGACGCGAGAGGAGTTATGTACGCCAGCGCTTACAACCCCGCGCGAGTACTCGGCCGCCGCGACCGCGGAAACCTGCTGCCCGGTTCCCAGGCCGACTTGCTACTACTGGATCGCGAACTCAACCTGAAGGCGGTGTTTATCGGCGGCCAGGAAGTTTAAATTAGATTGAGAACTTAAAGTGAGACTTAGACGGAGACTAGTCGAGGCAGAATTCCAGCGACTCTGCCTTGAAGATGTTTTGGACAGCCTTTCTTGAGTAAAGCCATTGGCACTCAATCGATCCCTGGTCGGCAACAGTTATCCGGCGACTACCACCGCAGTTACTCTGGATGCCATCCAGAAATACGCGCGCGCCTATGGCGACGATAATGCCCGCTATTTTGAGCCGTCTGCGCCTAGCGGCATCATCGCGCCGCCGATGTTCACGGTGGTGGTTACCTGGCTTGCGCTGATCACGGCAATCAGTGATCCGGATCTGCGAGTTGATGTGATGCGGCTACTTCATACGAGAGAGGACATCCGGTTTTTCATGCCGATTCGGCCCGGCGACCAGATTGCAGCACGCGCTTCTATCATCGCGGTGGACGACGCCCCGGCTGGAGAGGTGATTACGATCGGCCTTGATGCGTCAAATCAACATCAGCAGACGGTTAGCCGGAGCCGCTTCATGGCACTAATCCGCGGACGGCGCGGGCGCGATAGTTTGCATCCTGGGGGCGTTTCAGGCAGCCGTGCGAGCCGCAGTGAGCCGGTGCTAACCGTATCGCAATCGATCGATTTTGATCAGACGGCGCGTTATGCCGATGCGTCCGGCGATCACAATCCGATTCACCTTGATGCGGCAGTGGCGAGAATGGCGGGGTTGCCGGGAATCATCGTGCACGGACTATGCACCATGGCCCTCACCTCCAAGGTCATAATCAGCCATTTGTGCGCGGGTGACCCTACGCGGCTCACGCGGTTGGCAGTGAGCTTTTCCCGGCCAGTTTTTCCAGGCGACAGGCTTACCACCAACCTCTGGCGCGAAGACGAGGCCAACGGTGCAAGCTGCTTCTCGTACGAAATCTGTAACGCTGCCGGAGCCGCCGTCCTTCGCGATGGTGTCGCAGAGGTGAGCCCCTAGGTCTGCGGCTGTGCATCGCGTCGGCGAGTACTGGGCCGTACGAACTATCCCAATGCAACCAGGCAGCAAGCTGACTATTGGTCTGTCGCTGTCCCTGTCAGGGCGCTACGCCGCAATGGGCCGCCAGGCCGAATCTGCCCTGCGCTTGTTCGTCGCCGATACCAATTCTGCCGGGGGGGTTGAAGTTGAGGGGCGCCGGTATGAACTCGCGCTCGAATGTTTCGACGACCAGGGAGACCAGCGCCGTGTCGTGTCAATTTATCGGGTGTTTTGCTCCGATCGGCGAGTTGACCTGTTATTCAGTCCCTATGGTAGCGGAGCGGTCCGCGCTGCCGCGCCGCTAGCCGACGAAGCAGGCTTGTTGTTCGTCAACCATGGCGGCGCCGATGACGGCATTTATCAGCGGGGTTATCGAATGCTCGTAGGTGTGCTGACGCCGGCCAGCGGATATATGACTGAGCTGGCACGGCTGGTCAGCACTCTGAAGTTCTGGCGCAAACGAGTTGCCATCGTCGCGGCGGCATCCCCCTTTGCCGATGCGGTTGCGGAAGGGGCCGAGCGTGCATGCGCGCAACGGCTCATGCGCCGGCGCAGGGTGCGAATTCGGGTGAAGTACCGCGGCAGCTTCGATCCGGAAAATAGCAGCGAACGCTTGTACCGCGTGCTGCGCCGCAACCGGATAAACGTATTGTTTAGTGCCGGCAGCTATGAACATGACCTTGCAGTGATGCGATTCGCAACATCGGAGCGTCTCTACATTCCGGTGCTCGGGTGCGTTGCGGCCGGCGTCAATAGGTTCTATCGCGACCTCGGGGCGAGCGCAGAAGGGGTGGTGGGTCCGGCACAATGGGACCCGCTAATCGAAGTGCGCCCGCTGCTCGGGCCGTCGCCGCGGGAGTTCGTAGCGCGGTTTCGCGCTACGACCGGCTATGAACCCGACTATCCCGCGGCCCAAGCCTATGCAGCCGGGGTATTAACCATGGCGGCGATCAGCGCGGCCGGCTCGCTTGATTCAGCTCGCATTCGCGCTGCGTTCGGCGGCCTCCGTAACACCACCCTGTTCGGCAACTGCGAAATCAACCCGCGCACCGGCGAGCAGATCGGTCATCAGATGCTGCTCGTGCAATGGCATGGAGGCCGCAAGGTAATAATCCATCCGGAGCCTGACCTGCGCCGGGGTGAACTGGAGTTCCCCTCTGGGTGGCGCCTGCTACTCTCGTCGCTCCAGATGCTGCGGATGAAGCGGCGCGATTCACCCGAAGAAAGCGCCGCTCGTCACGAATGATACCGCCCTGTCATTTCGCTCAACACAGCGCGCGGGATCATTTCAAGAGCGCAGGGGTCCTACCGCTGGCGGCGGTTAAATGCCACGCTTTTGGATTTCGCGGGCTTCCTGCTCAAGAGATTCGCGAAAGGTGGGATGCGCGATTGTGATCATGCGGCGAGCGCGCTCGTCGAGCGGCTGACCGCGCAATTCGGCCGTACCGAATTCAGTCACAATGAGATCCGCGTCGCTGCGCGCGGTAGTCACCACACCGCTCAGCCGGGGCACGATTCTGCTCGCCTTGCCGTCAAGCGCCGTGGATGGCATCGCGACTATGGCATGGCCGCGCGCTGCTAGGTTTGCTCCACGCAGGAAATCACCCTGGCCGCCGACTCCTCCGACCTGCACCCCGGAAGCGATTTCGGCATTGATTTGTCCGGTCAGGTCAACTTCGATGGCCGAGTTAATCGCGACGAAATTGTCGAGTTGGCTCAGGACTTCAGCCCGATGAGTATGCATAAAAGTAAACAGACGAATCGCACGGTTGCGATGAGCGAATTGGTATAGCCGCCGGGTGCCACGCAGTGAACCGCAGACCGTCAAGCCGTTATCGATTGGCTTGCGGGCATTGGTGATAACTCCGCGCTCCATCAAATCCGCCACCCGATCGCCGATGAGCCCCGAATGGATCCCGAGGTCGCGGCGGTCGCCGAGATCGGCGAGCACCGCATCCGGGATCGCGCCGATGCCGATCTCGATAGTGGAGCCGTCTTCGATATAATTGCTGATATTCCTGGCTATCTGCTGTTCAAGAGTGCCGAAGCTTGCCGAGGCAATTTCGATGGGCGGGTCCGAGGTGGGGACGACATAATCGATGCGAGAGGCTGGGAGATTACCGTCAAAATATGTCCATGGTAAATGTTCATTTACTTCGGCGATGACAACCCGTGCGCGCGCCATTGCCGCCTGTAGATAATCATTTTCCAGCGAAAAGCTGTACTGGCCCGAGTTATCTGGCGAGCTCAATTTGAGCATGACCACGTCGCTGGGGATGATGCCGCTCTCGAGGTACGTGCACAGTCCAGACAAGTGGCACGGGATTACGCTTAGAGCTCCGGCGCGGCAGAATCCGCGCAGGCGCGCCATCGCGCCGAAGCCGCTGAAGTTAACCACATCGGCATGCTCGGGCTTGAGGGCATCAGTGTAAGAGATACCTCCGAGAAAGACGCTGGTCCGGCCGATTTGATGACGTTGCTCGAGAAACTTCCTGATCAATTGCACCGGTTGGCCGGTACCGCTGCCCCAAACCAAATGGTCGCCATCGCGAATAATTCCGGCGAGATCTAGATCCTGCAGAGCGATTTGCCTGGGCATGATTTCCGCCACGTCCTAAATGTGCCGAAGAGAATCGCATAACTGCTCGCCGGCAAGCTAGCAGCCGCGAATGGAGACTGTTCGAGGAAATTCTGCAGGCGTTCTCGGCTACCAGGCGACGTAGCCGCCGTCGATAGATAAGGTCGTGCCGGTTACGTAGCTCGAAGCCGCGCTGGCCAGGTAGATTATGGCACCACGGATCTCCTGTGGTTGGCCAAGGCGGCCCAGGGGAGTGGCTTTTTCCATTCGTTCGCGGTTCTGCGACTTGGCGATGCCAGCCTCGGTCGCTTCGGTAGGGATCCAGCCCGGAGCGATCGCGTTGACCAGAATTCCATATGGCGCCCATTCGATCGCGAGTTGCCGGGTTAAATTAGCGAGTCCCGCTTTGGTGGCCGTATAGGCTGACAACCGATAAATCGAGCTGGCCTGCAAGCCGTAGATCGAGCTCATGTTAATAATGCGTCCGGGTTTTCCCGCCTCAATCAACCCACGCGCGACCCGCTGCGCCAGCATCATCGGCGCGGTCAGATTCGTCGCCAATGCCGCGTCCCAGGTGGAGCGAGGGAGGGCCTCAGCGCGCCCGGTGGGTGAGATCCCGGCGTTGTTGACCAGGATATCGATTAGGCCGAGCCGGGCCTGGACAGTGTGCAGCAAGTGATCCAGTTCGTCATCCGAGGTGATGTCTGCCTGCACACCCACGGCTTTGATCCCATAACTTGCAGTCAATTCCGCGGCAAGCTGTTCGAGCCGCGAGCCCCGCCGAGCGGCCAGCGCCACGTCAGCGCCGGCCAGCGCTAGGGCGTGGGCGCATTCTACGCCGAGTCCCGATGAGGCGCCGGTCACAAGTCCGACGTGTCCGCTCAGGGAGAACAGTTGGTTAAGCGCATCCATGATCTTGGCTGCAATTCGAGCGTGGCGGAGTGGTTAACCAGCAAGCGCTTCGGCCGCTGCCTCCGAGGCCGCGGCGACGGCCCGATCTATCTCCGCCCGGCGGACCCCATAATGCGTCACGGCCCGAAAGGCAGTTGGGCCCCGTGCGCCGATCAGCACTCCCCGGAACTTGAGGCCGGCTGCGAACGTTGCGGCGGCCTGGCCATTCCCGGCAATATCGAACACCACCATATTGGTCCGCCGCTTAACCGGGCGCACCTCAATCCCGGCTATTAGCGAGAGACCTTCGGCCAGGGCGCGAGCATTGAGGTGGTCCTCAGCCAACCGGTCAATCATAGTGCGAAGGGCAACGATTCCGGCCGCCGCGATTATTCCGGCCTGGCGCATGCCACCGCCCAAGAGCTTGCGCACCCTCCTCGCCTTGGCGATGAATTCGTTGCTGCCGCACAACAGCGACCCCACCGGACAGGCGAGCCCTTTCGACAAGCAGAACGAAACTGAGTCGGCAAACGAGGCAATCTTATCCGCGCTGGTTTCGAGCGCCAGCGCCGCATTAAAAATCCGCGCACCATCCAGATGCACCGGGAGCATATGGGAATGGGCGAGTTCGGCTGCTGCTGCGGCGTGAGAGAGCTCGATAGCCGATCCGCCGCACAGGTTGTGGGTATTTTCCAGCGTAACCAGCGCTGGCTGGGCGAAGTGTGCATCTGGCGGGCATTCGAGTTCGTCGCGCAACTGGCCCAGGTCGATTTCGCCGCCCGGGCTGTTCTGAATCGGCGTCATCACCACGCCGCCGAGTGCGGCCGCGCCACCTGCCTCGTAGAGGTAGGTATGCGCCTGCGCTCC
>JAMXLL010000128.1 GCA_024281015.1 Candidatus Binataceae bacterium | reverse complement strand
TTAATGCGTCGCCGGCTGGTGGTACGATTTCGCTATACCACAACGGTGGATTAACAGAGCGCCGGGCAGTAATGCTCGCTCCAGGCCAATCGCGCTACGATTTTCCGGTTCGCGCCGAATCGTCAGGGCTTATCTCCTACCGCGCCGAGTTCAAACCCGCGAACCCTGCTTTAGACATGTACCAGGATGACGATTCGCTGCAGGGGTGGGTGGGTATCGGCACCCAACGGAAAATCCTGATCCTCAGCGACTCAGCCCGTGACGCAAGCTACCTCACCAGTGTGGTGCGTGCGATGGGCGTCGAACCGGCGGTGATGGTCCTCAACGGGCGCGAATATACGGGTACTCCGCAGGGTTATGACGCGGTGATTCTCAACAACGTGCCACGCGAGCAGATCGCACCCAACGCCCAGAATGCGCTGGTTCGGTATGTTACCGGGGGAGGGGCGCTGGCGATGGTCGGCGGCGATCGGAGCTTCGGACTCGGTGGTTACGAGAACAGCCCGATTGCGCGGATTATGCCTGTCGTGATGAAACCTCCTCAGCATCGTATGCGCACCCGTGCGCTCGTATTAATCATTGACAAGTCGGGTTCGATGGGCCGCCACGACAAGCTGAACTATGCCAAGATGGCGGCACAGACGGTGCTCAAGACTCTTAAGGACAGCGACCTGGTTGGGGTCATAGGCTTCGATGTACAGCCATTTGTGGTCGTACCGCTGGAACCGCTGCAGCAGGTCCGGCCCTACTTCAATGAATTGGTAGACCGGCTGAAAGCGCAAGGTCGCACTTATCTGCTGCCCGCGCTGGAAGAAGCTGCCCGTACCCTCGAGCAGAGTGGGGCCGCGATTAAGCATGTGGTCGTCCTAACGGACGGCGAGACGGGCGGCACGCCGGAGATGTATTACGACCTCGTCTCGACCATGCGTCACCAGGCGAATAGCACGATATCGACTATCGCAATCGGCCGCGAGGCCAATCTGCCTTTGTTACAGGCGATCTCGAAATACGGCGGCGGCGGCTTTTACCAGACTGACAGCCCCGAAAACCTGCCCGAGTTATTTGTAGAGGATGTTCAGCAACGCGGTGCTGACACGACAATGGTTGAAAAAGAATTCGTTCCTTACAGCATCAGACCCGATCCGGTCTTGCGCGACCTCGCTGGCCGTCAACTCCCGGCCTTAAAGGGCTTCGTTTCGACTGAGCTTAAGCCAGGCGCTGACCTCAGCCTGTTTGTGAACAGCCATGGTGAACGCAACCCGATCGTCGCGAGCTGGAAGGCAGGGGCCGGTAAGACCCTTGCGGTGACCACCGATGCGAGCGGCCGGTGGTCTTCATTGTGGGTGCAAGGTGGGGTGTTTGCGCCGGTGTGGGATCGGCTGCTGGGTTGGCTTGCGCCGCACAACCCCGCGACGCGCGATTTTGGCGTTGCGCTCGGCTATCACTCCGGTCGCATCCAGGTCAACCTGACCGACTACAGCCCGAACACAGCAATATCGAATGCGCCGATGGTGGCGTCCGTGACCGCGCCGGATGGAACGAAATTCTCAGTCGGCTTGTCGCGAGAGGCGCCTGGAGAGCTAAGCGGCAGCATCGAGGCCCCCCGCGCCGGAACCTACAATATAGAACTCATGTCGCACCAGCACCCTGTCGATCAGAAGTTGCCGCCATTAGCCTATACAGTCAGTCCCGCCATTTATGCTGAAGTGCCGCGCCCCGCGCCTAATTACGCATTGCTGGAATATTTGGCAAACGCAACCGGCGGCAAACTCAATCCGAGCAGCGGCCAGCTCAGTTTGTCACGTCCGAAATTAGAGCAAAGCACGTCGCTTGGCGCATGGTTGATGTTGTGGGGAATGCTGTTAGTCATTGTGGAAGCACTGGTCCGCCGTCTTACGTTCTAAGGAGGAAGCGTTGCACAAGCACTCACCG
This sequence comes from Candidatus Binataceae bacterium, assembly GCA_024281015.1. Lineage (GTDB taxonomy): Bacteria > Desulfobacterota > Binatia > Binatales > Binataceae > JAMXLL01. The sequence goes on along the minus strand of JAMXLL010000128.1, from coordinate 4,893 downwards.
GTGGGTGATCCGGTCAAAAAACATGCGCATGAACACCCGGTCGAGGAGAACGATAGTCCCGTGCACGCTGACCATCGTGTTCAGCATCGATTTCCCGAACAGGTTCGCTTCTGCGCTTTGTGCGGAAGTGAGATGGGTATGCGAACCGTGTTGCCGGATCACAAGCGGTTCAAGGTTTGCGGCCGTTGCGGCTTTGTTTTTTTTGCAGGCCCTAAATTGGTCGCCGGGTGCCTCGTAATTGATGCCGGCCGTGTTCTCTTGCTCAGGCGAGGTATCGAGCCCCAAGTCGGCAAATGGACCTTTCCCGGCGGATATGTTGACTTTGGCGAGAGTGCCGCCGCGGCAGCGCTTCGCGAGACGCGCGAGGAGGTTGGGATGCGGGTGGAACTCGGGCGGCTGCTCGGTATCTATAGCGACCCGATCCGCCCGATTGCGGCAGTGGTCGTGTACATGGCCACTGCCGCAATCGAAGAAGCAAGTGTTACCGATGAAGCGACAGAAGTCCGTTATTTCGCTCCCGCGGACATTCCCTGGGACGAAATCGCGTTTACCACCACGCGTGACGCCCTGCGCGACTGGCTCGCGCAAGATAAGGCGGAGCAGCGCGCCTGAGCTCCTATGGATCAGCAGGACAATGCAGGGCGACCCTCATGGCAGGGCGATGCGCGCCAAGTGCTCGATTTTGGCACGATAGTCACCTTCGAACAGCGGCTCAGACGCGCTGACCTGTACGATACGATTGACTCCGAGATCAGCCAATCGCGCTAACAATTCCTGAGTTTGTGGGCGGTCGCCGGTCAGGCAAATCATAAGAGTAATATCGAGCTTGGTGAAATCACGACCGGCCGCGGCGCATTCTGCTTTCAATTCCGCAATTTTCCGCTCCATGAATGAGACCGCCTTTTGCGTGACGAAGCAGACCGGATTGTACCCGTCGCCCCATCGCGCAACCCATTTGAGGGCATTCTTATCGCTACTGCCAATCAGTATCGGCGGTCCCGGCTGCTGTGCCGGTTTGGGGTTGCATACGATGCGATCGAAATTGACATATTTGCCGTGGAAAGAAGCGGCTGGCTGAGACCACAGCGCACGCATGGCGGCGACGTGTTCAGCCGCCTGAGTCCATCGATGGGGAAAATCAGAACCCAGGGGTTCGGCCGCCTCGCGCAACCAACCCGCGCCGATGCCCAGCATCAGGCGACCGCCGGACAACCGGTCCAACGTCGCGATGCGCTTGGCAGCCGCGAGCGGCTCGTGCTCCGGCACCAGTAACACTGACGTGCCGATCCGCAGATTTTTTGTGGTCGCCGCCGCCATCGCGAGCACCACGAATGGCTCAGGGAAATGAGCGTAATGGTCTGGGATTGGTCCACCGGCCGGGAAAGGGGTTTTTGGTTCGGCGTGGAACAGCATGTGATCGCCGACCCAAACCGATTCAAGGCCGAGCTTCTCACATTCCAATGCAAACACTCCCGGGTTGGGAGCTGATTCGTCGACCCGTTTGTAGATCATCGAGATTCCGACTTTCATAAAGCTTCCCCTACCGTCGGTTCGGCAATTACCCTGAACAGGCCGCGGCAATTTTGAAGGATCTGTCAATATTTCTCAAATGACTGTCTCACCGATTCACCCGCCAAAGCCTCCATCGGCGGTGCGTGTTGGGGTTTACTTTTCGCAACCGATTATTCACGACCTTCTTTGATTTCGGCATTACTTAACCGTGCCATTCGGTAGGAAAGCTGGGCTGAGATCATTGAGAATATAGAAATGACCGCGTCAAGGGCCGCTACCGCTTGCAGCCGTGAAGGACGAATTGCTTTCCAAAGAACCGGAGTAAATATGCTTGGGGCTCAGATTTTATTATTGTGGGCGATCCGGCCTAGCCATTCTGCGCTCCGTTTTAAGGTGCGCTTTTGAGTACTGCGATCAACGGCGACCAGTCCGAACTTCGGGCGGTAGCCGAACAGCCACTCGAAGTTATCGAGCAGAGACCAATAGAAATATCCGCGCACGTCGATGCCGCTGCGCAGGCATCGTCCCACGCCTGCCAGCGCCCTTTCTACATACGCAATTCTTCGCGAATCATCATCCGTCGCAATGCCGCTTTCGGTTACGATGATGGGTACCTGCGCCTTGGCGCTTGCTTGCCGGACCGAGGCCTCGACAGCTTCCGGCCAGAACTCATAACCCATCTGAGTGAATTCGGCCCCGGGCTCGGGCGCAAGCGGGCCATCAGGCCCGAGCCGTTGCCGCGTGTAACACTGTACACCGACGAAATCGTCGGCCCGAGCAGCGTCAAGAAAAATATCATGTGCTTCAGCCACTATACGATCGCGAACACCCTCAGCTCCGGGAGCAGCTTGAAAATCAAGCATCGCGAGGGTCATACCGACACCGAATTGGCCGGCGGCGCGTAAGGCCTGGCTTCCGCGTCGATGTGCCTCGAGCAGTACTTCAACTGCGCGGCCGCGCACGCAGAACGGGAAACTCGAAAACATCTCTGCTTGAACCCCCAATGCACGAGCGGCTGCGGCTCGCCAGCGGGACGTGATAATCGCTTCGTCGCTATGAAGAAACCCCGACTTGTGCAGTAGAATCGGGAGGTTTAGCTCGTTGATAGTGCAGGCAAGCCCTACCAAATCGCCGAGGTGTTTGGCCGCTCGTTCGCAATATCGTGCGAACAAAGCTGCCGTTTCGGGCGACTCCCATCCGCCGCGCTGCGCAAGCCACCGCGGTGAGGTAAAATGATGAAAGGTGACCACTGGCTTGATTCCGTGCTCATGACAAGCTGCCAGCATTCGCCGGTAGTGATCGAGTTGCGCGATCGAAAACTCGCCCTCTTCAGGTTCGATGCGGGCCCATTCGATGGAAAAACGATACGAGTTGAAACCTAGATTAGCGAGCAGTGCGATGTCCTCGCGGTAGCGATGATAATGATCGCAGGCGTCGCCCGAGGGTTCGGAATAGATACTTCCATCAACGTGTTCGAGCAGCCAGGAATCACAATTAGTATTCCCACCCTCGACCTGGTGCGCTGCAACTGCAGCCCCCCAAAGAAACCCCTCGGGAAAATTCATTCATACAGGTTAGCACTGGCAAGGGCGTGAAGCACCGGTCGCCGGCGGTTCTCGTGAGCCGCCGCTACCATTATTTGTTCCAGTATTTCTGGAATTTCGAACACAGCGTGATTATTGAGCCGACGAATGCACATTTGAAATGACTTATATTGTCTCTCATCGAGCATCATTCCGACAGCTTTACCGATTTCAGAAAAGCGGCGAACTACTATTCCGACATGGTTCTGCAGAATCCATTCGGTATTATAACGTTCCTGCGGCATAGTCGAAGCGTTACATGCGACGATCACCGGCAGACCGCTCACGAGAGCCTCGCTTATGGTGCCCGGTCCCGGTTTGCCGATGAAAAAGTCCGCTACGCGCATAAAGTATGGAACGTCGTGAGTGAACCCTTCGACAGCGCAGGGGAACGGCATCTTCAGTGTTTTGAGCTGCTCGCGCAGCTTCTGGTTGTGACCGCATAGAAAGATGAGCTGAAGTTTCTGCCCACTTTCGGCCAAGTGCTGTGCAATTGTTAATATCTGGCGCGACCCATAGCCGCCAAACATTACTAGTCCAGTAGGCAGCTCTGGATGAAGACCTAGATGTTGTCGCTCATCCGCGCGGCGCATCTGGCGCTGTTCGTAAAACTCGGGTCGCACAATCATTCCGGAGCTCTGAAAAACGTGCTCTGACGGGAGACCCATCGCCAGTGCCTGCTGTGCCGCTGCGGGAGTCCCGCAGATTAGAAACTGCTCTTGGCGTTCAATCCAAAAGTGAGGCGGGCAGTCGGCGAGGTCCGTCATAATTGTGACCATTGGGGTCAGGCAATTATCGCGATTGGCGTCGGCTGCTCGGAGGCCATCAAAAAGAGTGCGGTTAAAGTGAGGAATCAGAGAGACTATCAGATCTCTTTGCTGCGTCATAAAGTGACGCGCAAGAAGCTCGACGTTTCGGGCATGCATTCGCCGAATCAGCATGTGCATAATTGGCAGCATCGGGCGCACCCCAACCGTCAAGTCAAACTTCAGCATCCCATTGTAAAAATCTTCCGCTCGAAGGCCAGTTAAATGGTGGATGACGTCAGCCGGTTCAAGCACGTCTCGCAAATTTGTCATGCGGATATGCCATGGCCGATCCTGCCGTTGAGCAACGGTCTTCAGTGCAATCGCAGAGGCACGGTGACCTCCGCCCGCATCGAAGTAGATTATCTCAACCAGGCAGCGGGCTGGCGGAGCATTACCTACGGCGCACACGATTCCTCCCTGTTTGTGGGTGCACGGGCCTGCAATGCTTCGATCCGTCCGGTTGACCAGCGCAGAAGACGCAAAGCTCCCGCGTAATCCTCCACCAGTGCCGTGCAGCTCTCTACCCAATCGCCATCATTGATGTACCAGATGGGACCGATCAGCCGTTGCTCGGCGCGATGCAGATGCCCGCAGATAAGGCCGTCGGCTCGCTCACGCCGCACAGCCTCAAAGACCGCACGATCATCGAAGTCTGTTAAATACTGAACTACTCTTTTCACCCGATTTCGCAGATAGGCCGACACTGAACGAGGCTGGCCACACCGGTGAGTCCATTCATCGCCGTACCATTGGTAAATCCGCAATGCCATAGAGTAGGCGTGACTGGCCTTGAGCCAGCGGCCGGCACTCACGGAACGATCGAATTGATGACCATGCGTTACCAGCATGCGGCGACCATCTGCGGTGCGATGAATCAGATCAGCACGACGTGGCACCAGTCCGAGCAGAGTCTCGACCAGTTCGAGACTGGATTGGTCATGGTTGCCAGGAAGAAACTCGACGCAGGTGCCGCGCTCACACCAGGCGCC
>JAMXLL010000127.1 GCA_024281015.1 Candidatus Binataceae bacterium | reverse complement strand
TTTAGCACATTCGAGCGACTGGCGTTTCTCACACGGCGGCCGCAAGCAAGTTGCCGCCTAACCCTCAGGATTTGGCTCTTCTGGTTCTTCGCGCAGAAACTCTCCTTCGATGGAGTAGATGCGTTGTTTCGGGAATACTGGTTTAGGAACAACCAATAGCGGTTTGGGGTTAGCCGTTCTTCCTTCATATGCAGTTGCGTTGACCGCATAATAGGATATACAATGATATCCCCGTAATTGGATTTGAGTTGCCCTGGGTTTACGGGTGAGAATATGACAGCCAAAAATAAGTCGCCAGAGCAAGGAACAGAGGTTCCAAGAAGGACCCATTGCAATGCTGGTGCCGTCAGGAGAGCGGCGCGCCGGTTATCACTCATGTATGATAAGGTATTAGCGCCGGCCGGCCTCAAGTTGACCCAATTCGGAATTTTGTCGGCAGTGAACGCAAAGGGAGCGGCTTTGCCTACGGTGAGCGAATTGGCTGAGGAACTGGTGATGGACCGTTCCACGGTAGGGCAGAATTTACTGCCGCTCGAGCGAGATCAGCTTGTTACGCTGCTGACTGATCCAAACGACCGGCGTAGTCGATTGATCGCATTGACCAAGCAAGGAGTTGCCAAATACAACGAAGCAAGAAAATATTGGAAGATTGCTCAAGATCGTTTTGAGGCCGCTTTCGGTAGAAAAGAGGCAGCGGAGCTTCGCTCGGTATTGCTCGGGATCGCGTATAACGAAAAACTGAACAAAGTAAGGGGCAACTAATTTCGTTCCGATCGGCCGGCATAGTGCTGAAGAGAAACGACACAATATAATTCAAGGATATCCCGTAAATGGCCTGACCAGATATTGGCCAAAAACGCGCTGTCAGATCTCCCCACAGAGAGGCCGCACCCATGACGTCAACTCGCTCGGTCGTTTTTGTAAATCCGGTCCGGACCGCGATAGGTACCTTCGGCGGAAGCCTCAAGGAAGTCGCAGCACCTGATCTCGGTGCCGCTGCGATCAAGGCCGCAATCGGACGGGCCGGGCTCAAGCCCGATGATGTCGGCGCCGTGGTTATGGGTAACGTTATCCAAGCGGGCGTGAAGATGAATCCTGCGCGCCAAGCAGCGATCCACGCCGGTCTTCCGGTAACCGTCCCGGCGATGACGGTTAACCGAGTCTGTGGGTCCGGGGCACAGGCCGTCGTTTCGGCCGCTCAGGAAATCTTGTTGGGCACGATAGATGTGGCCGTTGCCGGCGGCATGGAAAACATGGATTTGGCTCCCTATCTGATTCCGCGCGGCCGCTGGGGCTACCGGATGGGCGATGGAAGCCTTTACGACAGCATGCTGCGCGACGGTCTCAACGATGCCTTCTCTGACCAGGCATCGGGCTGGCACACGGAAGATCTGGTCCAGAAGTTTCAGATCGGTCGCCACTTACAGGATCAATGGGCGCTTCGATCGCAACAGCGATTCGCCGCTGCTCAAGCCGAGGGCAAATTTAAAGACGAAATCATCCCGATCAACGTACCCGGCCGCACAGGGCCGATTATCTTTGATAGGGATGAGCACAACCGGCCGAAAACGACTCTGGAAGCATTGACTGCGCTCAAGCCCGCCTTTCGAACGGATGGGACGATTACCGCAGGCAACGCGCCTGGCATCAATAGCGGTGCGGCCGCTCTGGTTCTGACAGACCGTCAGTGGGCGGAGGCGCACGGTCTCGTCCCGGTGGCAACGCTGATTTCCTACGGTATTGCCGCTGTTGAGCCCGGCATGTTTGGTCTGGGCCCAATCCCAGCGGTCAGGCAAGCACTGGCACGGGCAGGCTGGCAGCTTGGCCATATCGAGCGCATCGAAATCAACGAGGCGTTTGCCGCCATTGTTGTCGCTGTCACGCGCGAACTGAGATTGGCGGAGGATATTGTCAACGTTGAGGGTGGTGCCATTGCGCATGGGCATCCGATTGGCGCGACCGGCGCAGTGCTTTTGACACGCCTGATTCACTCGATGCACCGCGATGGACTCCGTCGCGGAATTGTCACGTTGTGTATCGGCGGCGGGCAGGGGATCGCGCTCGCAATTGAAATGGTAAGCTGATGGATCTCCGCCAGATGCGTTATTTTGTGGCGGTCGCTGAACGGCTCCATTTCGCAGAGGCTGCCGAGCTAGTCCACGTCTCTCAGCCGGGGCTGAGTCAACAGATCAAGCTTCTGGAGCAAGAGCTAGGTGTCCTTTTGCTGGATCGGACCAAGCGAACCGTAATCCTGACCGAAGCGGGGAAGTATTTTCTAGAGGAGGCTAAGCTGAGTATAGAGCATGCTGCGCGCGCCAAAGCGGTCGCTCGCAAAGTGTCGAGAGGTAAACTTGGTCGGGTCCGAATTGGTCACATTCATTCGATTCCATTCAGTGGAATCCTGACCAAAGTGACATCTGCATTCAGCAGGTATGCTCCGGACGTTCACTTAGACTTGCTGGACGGGGACCCTGTCGACCTGATAGCTGGCATTAAGGAGCAAGAGCTTGACTTAGCGTTTATCCGCTTACCGCGTGAAGGTATACCGCCGGAGGTAACTATCAGCACGATATACCAGGAGAAAAGCGTGCTGGCATTGCGCGATGATCACTGGTTGGCCCAGAAAGTAAGAATACAGTGCGTTGATCTGCGCAGCGAACAATTCATCGCGTACCAGAGCAGGGATGGGCAATCGCCTCTAGACGGTCACCGAACAGCGATAGCTGAAAAGGGTGGGTTCCGTCCTAACGTCTCACAAAGGGCCCCAAGCATCACGATGGTCGTTGCTTTAGTTGCTGCTGGGTCAGGCATAGCGATCGTGCCAGAATCGCTCCACTATATGAATGTTCCCTCGGTAGTCTTTCGGCCTCTAGCCGACATCGACCTGGTCTCGGAGGTGGCGGTAGCCTATCGACGTGATGTACGCTCTGCGGTCGTCTGCCGATTCCTGGCCGGCTTAGGTTCAAATGCCCTCGCGCCCCTCACGGCGTTTCCACGGTCCCATAGAAGTCTACAACTGGACGCCTGCTGAGAAATTTAGTGAGCGTCCAAAGATCGGTTGTAATTCCAGTGATCCGGATTTGTGACATTCCCGATGCGGTATCGTTCTGCACTACTTGAACGATTGTTCCTTCCACCAGGTAGTAAACCCGCAGTTGCTGGGCCAACTCCAGCTCCTTTTCGTCGCTGTAATTTTTGACGATCTCGCGCAGATCGCCCTGGGTAGGGCATGCGTAAGGGCCGTCGACAGTCACCCACCGATAACCCCGCGCAACCAGATTATCGTAGTCTGCGGCCAACGCTGTCGATACCGATCCTAAAGCGACGGCCCCGATCAATGCTCCTAGCAGTGAAAGCGACCAGCTCCTATCAGCAGGGGCCCAGGTGCGACCGCCGGCGAAATGCCACTTCACGGAAAACATATTTAACGCCTGGTTAGTGGAAACCGGGACTCCGTGGCGGTTCGTAACGATCTGTATCCTTCACAGTCGAGCTCGGATCAGCTGTTGTTAGACGAGCCGTCAGTCCTGTTCGAAAGCCTTGGCCGGTGGAAGTGCAACCAGCTGCGAGAACGATACCCACCGCCAGAAGCGCCGCCTGGACAATGTTGGTCATTCCGGATTTCCTGTTGTTTGAGATTCTCTTGATCATTTTTTGTGCCCCCTCCTAGAAGGACTTATGGGCTCAACCGGCGGTAGCCGCCAATAGAACGGGGCAACGAGATTAATAAGCTGCGCTTATTGGAGATAGGCGATTGTAGGCTATATAGAAGGATATCCCATGTCGCATTGGTGGGGCGACGCTTGCTGAGCCGTGGGGTGGGGCCTGCCACGCGCACGAGGCGCCGATAAATCGGCGCCCTACCGACCGCGCACTTCAGCTCTATAACTGGTAGGGCTGAGCTTTAGCTCAGCCTCGTGCGCGTACCGCGCTCACGGCACGGCTCAGCCAGTTTCGTCCTACCATTTTGTGTAGCGGGACGATGAGGAGTCCGCTCGATGGTCCGGTCGAGGAGGCAGGTGAATGAGAAGATAAATCTTGACGAAATCGGTAAATGAGAGGATATCCCCTTATCATGCGGCGATTGCTTGAACGTTGGCTGCCTGGCGATTCGTATCTGGCCCTGCGGCTGTGGCTCTCTCAGCAAAGTCTTGTCGCGCGCTTCTATCACCCGCAACGGACAACCGCCAACTCGGGGTTGGCGCTTTCAATATCATGGGCGACAGCGGCGCCCCACCGAAGCCTTGGCCAAAGCGGAAGCGCCGCTGTCGACGACTTGCACCTGCAATTCGGTTGCAGGTTGGGGACCAAACATCTGGCATATGTGGATCGTAAAAGTAGCTCTTAATCGTCCGTACACTTTCATCGTACTGGCACTACTCATTTTCGTTCTGAGTCCGCTGGTAATCCTCCGAACGCCCACCGATATCTTTCCCAATATTGATATCCCGGTTATATCCGTAGCTTGGACTTATACCGGCTTAAATCCGGAAGATGTCGAGGCTCGACTGACCTCGCCGTACGAGAAGGTGTTAACCACTCTGGTCGACAATATCGAGCACATCGAGTCGACGACTTATAACGGGTCAGCTGTCATCAAGATCTTTCTTCAGCCTCGCACCAGCTTAGAGCGGGCGAATTCTCAGGTAGTCGCCGCTTCTCAATTTGTTCTCCGATTTTTGCCACCGGCCATACAGCCGCCAGAAATTATTAATTTCAGCGCTTCCAGCGTTCCAATTCTGCAACTGGGGCTCTCCGGAACGGGCCTCTCGGAGCAACAGCTGAATGATCTGGCACTCAATTTCGTTCGGACGCAACTGATCACCGTTCCGGGCGCGGTGTTACCTCTTCCCTACGGAGGAAAGCAGCGTCAGGTCATGATCAACATGGATCACAACCGGATGCAGGCGAGGAACATTTCGCCGAACGATGTACTCAGCGCCGTAAACGCACAGAACCTGATTCTCCCCTCTGGCACGGTAAAACTCGGGAAGAGCGAATTGGACGTGCGTACGAACACATCCCCGCGGACCGTTGCTGAACTCAACGATCTGCCGATCAAGCAGGTAGGAAACACCACGATTTACCTGAGAGATGTCGCTACAGTGAGTGACGGGTTCGCGTTGCAAACCAATGTCGTACGACAGGACGGGCGGCGTGGCGTGCTCATGAGTATTCTGAAGGCTGGTAACGCATCTACACTCAGCGTAGTCAGCGGGGTGAAAAACTTGCTGCCCAAAGTCGCGACAATCGTTCCGCCATCTTTGAAAATGACCCCGCTGTCCGATCAGAGCATCTTTGTTCGTAGTGCGGTCGGTGGAGTAATTCGAGAGGGTGTGATTGCGGCCGGGCTGACCGGTCTGATGATTCTCTTGTTTCTGGGCAGTTGGCGAAGCACACTGATTATCGCCGTCTCTATCCCTTTGTCAGTTCTGACATCGATTATCGTGATCAGCCTGTTGGGCGAGACCATCAACATCATGACGCTCGGAGGGTTAGCCTTGGCCGTAGGCATTCTGGTCGACGATGCGACAGTAACGATTGAAAATATCGAGCGCGTCCTGCATGAGGGGCGATCGCTTCACGACGGTATCTTGAAGGGCGCGGCCCAGATTGCGGTTCCAGCGTTAGTTTCGACATTATGCATCTGCATCGTGTTTCTTCCGATGTTTCTGCTGGATGGTGTCGCGCGCTATCTTTTTGTGCCCTTAGCGGAGGCGGTAGTTTTCGCCATGTTGGCGTCTTACATTCTATCCAGAACACTGGTGCCAACTCTGGCGATGTATCTGCTCAAGAAAAAAGAGCACGCATCTAACTCACGAAATCTGTTTGCCCGAGTACAGCGTTCATTCGAGCGAGACTTTGAGGCAGTGCGCAGTAACTATCAGCGGTTGTTGACGGCCCTTTTGGCTAACCGGAAACTATTCGTTCCCGGCTTTCTTGTGCTCTGTCTGAGCGGACTTCTTTTACTGCCTTGGCTGGGCCAGGATTTTTTCCCTGATACTGATAGCGGTCAGTTCATCCTTCACGCGCGGGGCCGAACGGGTCTGCGGATCGAAGAGACTGCGCGCTTGTTCGACTTGGTAGAAGACTATCTTCGGCAAACCATTCCAAGGTCAGAGGTAGACAACATTCTCGATAATATCGGGCTTCCCTACAGTCCGCTAAATACGATGCATTCGACCTCTGGAGTTCTCGGCGCGAGTGACGGAGACATGTTGGTTTCGCTACGCCAGAATCATCATCCCGTCGCCGATTATATTCGTGAGTTGCGTACTGAGCTGCCCCGGCGATTTCCTGAAGCAACTTTTTACTTTCTGCCGGCTGACATCGTAACTCAGATTCTGAACTTTGGGCTTCCGGCGCCAATCGACGTACAGATTGA
>JAMXLL010000126.1 GCA_024281015.1 Candidatus Binataceae bacterium | reverse complement strand
TCAATGAGCATGCGCCAGATAGGCGCCGCATAGCATTTGCAATTTTGGGGGGGAGATATGAAAACGGTAGATGTACGTGCGCAGAGATCTGTACTTCTTTTTCTCGGTGCGGTGCTGGTGCTGATGGTATCCAGCGCAGCATACAGCGCCGAGGTAGCGCTGATTGCTCCGCAGAGCGGGGCCACGGTTTCAGGTGACACAACCGTCAGCATGAGCAGTGAAAGCAATGTATCCTGGGCCAATCTCTTTATTGATGGCAGCTACTTTGCCTCAACTCCTTATTCCTTCTCACACGCGTCAACTAGCTGGTCTTGGGACACCGTCGGATATGGAGACGGCAGTCATACTATTTCAGTGACCGCATACTCCTCTGCAAACGCAGTGCTGGGTAGCGCGTCGATTACCGTCACCGTCTCGAACGGCTCGGGGGGAGGGGGTGGCTGGCAGGTTCCTCAGGGTGCGACAATCTCCAGCTTAACCGGTTCAGCCTCCGCGATTTCAGGGGCGGATACCAATCCTGCTCACTATGGCCAGTATTCTGGCTGGGGGGACGGTTACCCATTAATCGGCGGCCCACTAGTCAATGACTGGCAGGCGGCTTCGTTTGTGAGGGCAACTCAGAAATCGAACGTTGAATTAAACGCCTACGGAACGGGCTCGGCGAATGCGAACGCCAATAACTACTTCAACTACATAGCCTCGAACAATCCGGGCAATTACGTGAATCAGCTTAGCTCTTTCCATGGGGGCTATTCAGGTTCTAGCTGGCAGGCGGAGGCCGACCGCATCGACGGTGCTTGCCCAATCGCAAACCCAACCACGGCAGAGGTGCTGCAGTGGGCAGCAAACAAATGGGGTATCAATCCGTTGTTGCTGTACGCTATCGTGACCAACGAGAGCCACTGGGACCAGACAGGTCTGGGAGATAATGGCCTGTCTTCGGGCTTGACGCAGATCGCCGATAGGGATTCCAGTGCAGCGCCTGACCACGCATTCCCGGGCTTCAGCGGAGCGGGCTCGATGCTGGCGCGCGAGAGCAGTTGCTTCAATGTCGACTTCTTTGCCGCCCGGCTGTTTGCCGCCTATCACGGCAAGACCGACTACGGCGCTGGCGATATCTCACAGGCAATCGCGTCCTGGAATTCCAATTCGAGCGTATACGTTACCAACACTTATCATGACCTGTCGAACCGTACCTGGATCGGGCAGGCCTTCTATGGGTCGGCCGTCCCCTACTAGAATCGAGTAAAGGTGTGTGCGCGCGGCGCTCGGGCCGCGCGCTCCACTGCCCTAGCGCCAAATCCGAAAGCTATTTCGCCGTCCGTGTGAGCCGCATCGCCCGCGGAACACAGTGTTTGCTAGTCGCATTCTCACCGAAGCGGACGTCTCCGTATCTTTGGTTTCAAGTGAAATCGCATCACGACGCCTGCCGGTTGATTGTGAGCATCGATTCCGGCGTTCGGAACGCTATTGCACCTAGCTGGTTCTTACTACTGTAATGGAAATGCTCCTATGGTCGGGATGGGGCTCGTGCTCCGCAAATGGAAATCCAAACTTAGCCATGGATCACTGCCGGAGCCGAAGCTAGCGAACTGCGGATTAAGCGAGACGGCCGGTGCCGTCACCGGATACGTCCCGCACCTGCTGCCATTAGCCATAATACAATCATTGTTCCAGATGGCTGGGCCGAGCGAGGTGGTGTAGGAATCATCTCCGCCGCCGATGTCATAAAAAATGTTATTCGTAATAGTGCTTGTGCTGGTTATCGGCTGATTGTAGATCAGGACCTCCTGCAGAATGTGTGCGGCCGAATTATGGTCAAAAATCACCGACCCCACATTGTCTGCAACGTTAATACCCTGTCTCATATCGGCGAACGTATTATACTTGTACGTAATTGTCTCCACAGGTCCATCTAGTCCCTGGAGTGAGGAGATTTCAATATCACTAACAGACGTAGCACCGTTCCATCTGCAATCATTATGTTCAATCAAAATATCACCGGTGGTTTCGCCGTATGCTCCCCAGGTCTGAAAGCAGTCGGTGTGCGGGTTGGGACTGGCTATCGATCCCCACCCCCCATAAGGAACGTCATGGAGCTTGTTATATGAAATCACATGGCCAGAACCAAAGAAGCGCATACCATCAGCATCAGCCCCATTGATTTCCTGACAGACAGCGAAAATGCCGCCTAATCTGTCGGGATACTGCATAGTCAGCGAGATATCATTATGACTTACGTTGTCATGGCTGCCGTCGGCGTGCACCCCCGACATGGAGGCCCGGTATATGGTGTTCGAGTTGACGTTAATGTAAGAGACTGATGAATCCATAAAGACGCCATCTCTACACAGATCATGGACGGTATTGTTTTGGATGGTCACATTATGTGCGCCATTGTGGACAAATACGCCGTAGCCATTGTTACCATTGGCCTGTGTCGAAATATTCCAACCCTGGATGACTACGTATGACCCTGTCACATCGAATCCCCGGCTCATCGCGCCGTGTCCGTCGTAGATGAGTGGATTCGTCGTTGTTCCAGATGCGTTTATTGTTGTTCTGCCGACCGGAGCCGGAAAGCCAACATTAAGAGTCACTGCAGCGCCACCTAGTTCGGTGTCTGAGGCAGAATACGCGGTAACTGAAATTGTGTGATTGCCATTTGAGTATTCGCTGGTATTCCAGTACCAGGTCGCCGGCGAACCTGCTGACCAGGAGCTCGGGGTCGACGCCTGGTAAGTTCCATCCGCATAGAAGTTCACCCATGATACGTTGCTTGCAGCACTAATTGTGACGCCGATGGTGCCTGAAACGGTTGTCCCGCTCTGCGGTGCGGTGATGGTTATTTCAGAACCATTGTTGACGTTAACGGTAACCGGAGAGGAGCCTGTAGTGCTGTTATCGGCTTCAGACGCAGCGGCCGAAATTGTGCGGTTGCCGTTCCCGACCCTGCTGAAGTTACGGTCTATAGTGTAGGTAGGCGAAGAAGCAGGATAGAAGCCGTTGGGGTAAAAATCTACGGGCACGACGCCAGAAGGTATTGCGGCTGTGACTGCTATGGAGCCAACGACCGTGCTGCCGTTGGCTGGCTCAGTTAGAGTAACTGAAGTGTTAGCGTGTGATGGTACTGCTCTAGCGACAAGCAGCATCAGCGCAGCTGCAATAGGAAAGACGCACCTATCCCTTCGAATACGGCCGTGATTCAACGCTGCCCCCCTGGCTTTGTTTCGAGAGCGCGCGAGCGCGCAATTAATTTTTGGGAACTAAGGGGACGCGGAAATGCGGTTAGCTTGCAAGACACTACGCAGCGAGCGACGCGTAGGACGAGAAAAGTCGAGCGAGCCCACCACTAAGCCCCCGTAGCCCTACGGTCCAATCGTCCAGCCCCGATAGCCATCCGATGCTGATCGAACCGCTGTTCCAACTCGATAGTAAGCAGAGGCGAGCGCAACAAGTGGGCCGTATGTAAACCGGTTGAGCCTGACGTGGTACGAGGCAGTACGGTCGTTAAAACTAAAATCAATTCCTAACGATTCTTGACGTAAGTTGCAAAATGGCATCAACAGCATCGTTATAGAACGCCCCACAGAAGGACGGTCTTCGGCATATCGCTCGATCGTCCCGAGGCTTCGTTTGCGATGCCGTGATTGTTACGCAGCTATTCGATGCAGGTCTCGTAACGAACAGCTAGGAGCAACGGCAGAAGTTTTGGCTTCGGTGGAGAAAGCAAAGAGAGATAAACAGACTGGGAATCACATCGAATTACGGCTGCAACACCTTACCTCAGCGGAAGGAAACTGCCGCATACGGCGCAGGATAGTCATAGGTGAATGGCTTGAGTGCTCCAATGTTCTCGAAAAACATTTGATCGTGTGGTTTGGGAGTCAGGTGGACAGGACCGCTGGCCTCGAATTGTGCGAATTCGTACGGTACACCCTGGCCGGCGAGGAATGAAGGCTGGTTAACAATATGCTCATGTAGATGCGGTTCGGTTGAGTTGCCGCTGTTTCCAACGCGTCCAATATTCTCGCCGACGCTTACGTGATCTCCCACTTTGACTGTGATTGTTCCCGGTCGCATATGAGCATAGAACGCGTATAGTCCATAGCCCATGTATATGACGACGTGGTTACCACCGGCGTTCTTGAAATTCACATCGATCGCGATCCTGCCGGAGTGAGGGACATTCTCAGGAATTCCGTCCAACACTTCCGTCACGATCCCCGGGGTCATGCTGTAAATAGCGGCGTCGTAACAGAAATAACTTGAATTCCGGTTTTCGGGTCCTGACCACGTTGTCCCGGCTCCATTCACGATGCGATAGCGCACCCAATCGATTGCATAGCGCTGGGCGAGGAAGGCCTCCCCGTGGTCGAACAGAAGGGCACGGCGGTGCGCAGCATCCGGACTATCATGCACGGCATCCCCGGCGATCCAATCGGTACCACGCAAGGGCGCTTCCACCATCACCGGAGCGCGTGATTCTACAAGCAAGGGCTTCGCTGCAAGGACGTGCTCAACATCGTCTTGAGAACGAAAACGGAGAATATGATGCAAGGAGGCTGGAACTTGAAAGGCGTTTTTAAACTCCAGCATGAAAAACACCACGGCAGTCTTGCCACCCGGGATCCGAAGGCTTTGACCGGTTGCACTCGCATCGCCAGCGAACCGGATCATATTTTTGAGAGTCTCCCCCGAATACGAAAATTGCCGCTCTCCGCAATCGACCCTGACCGACTCGAGAGCGTAGCCAGCTGAGACGTAATTGGTGATAACCATCTCGTAAACGAGGCGTACAGCACCGTATTGGATCAAGGGGCTCGGCGGAAAAACAAAATCCACGGTTATTTGCGGCGGTTTCAAATCACCGCCCGCACTCCAGCTGCGAGCAGTCGTCAGGAACGTCGCAAGAATTATCAGGACGATCAGCTTCATGAAAGTCTGCGCTCTTGCAAGCACGCGCGGTTTATTATGGTAAGTCCAGCCTCAAATCAAACTCGTGTACTAAACTTAGGGCGGGCCTTGAACTTGTTGATGAAGATACTCGTACCAATTGGCTTGGGCGCTCTTGTGATTTCAGCCATTGCGGCCGGTATGGCTGCAGCCTTGCATCTCCTCCGACTGGAGCATCGCCCCGAACTGGCGCCACAGCATCCGGCTCTCGGTCCAATTGATTCACAGCTCCCTAAGCCATCCCTGAATGGCGGGATTTCTGAGACATCCGGCCAACACAATGCGCCAGCTAATCTACTCGTATTACCGAAAGCCAGTACCGATTTCTTGGGTGATTGGGGAGGACATATCCATTCCTCTATCGAGCGATTCAACCCGGATTTCATGGGTAGTAGTCCAGACCACGTCAGTGTCCTCTTTGGCCGCTACGGGGATACGATCTTCATGGCGAGCGAACTTTACACGTCGGCAAAGCAAAGGATTGTCCATGGCCCGAAGGCCGTCATGCGAGGCGCACGTGCTGTGATGCTAGGGTACGAATCCGCCGATGACGCTTTGTACTATGTCTGTAGCCATCGTTTCCGGCTGATAGACCCCACCATCATCAGCTATCAAGCCACAATCGATGTGTACGACCTGAAGAGCCACATGAGACTGGGAGTTGTAAGGCAGAATGCAACGCTGCACCGGTTGCTCACCGCTCGGGAGCAGCTCCGGTTCGCCCGGCCGGCCCGTAATCTGATTCCCCGCGCCGAAATCTCGGCACGAGAGCATGTGACTGGCCATTGAGTACTGGGTCCGATAAACATCCTTACACATGTAAAGTGCTTCGCAACGTGGAGGTGCTGCGCAGATACAGCGTAGCTTCGAGCTGAGCAAACGGCAGCCGTCTCTCAGCGATCCTTTTCGTCTTTCGCACCGGAAAAATCCTTAATAGAGCCGGCTTCGAGCTGCTGCGCCGACAGCGGAGCAAATTCGTACACGATGCCGATCCCGAGCGACATACCCGCTATTCGCAGGAAAGACTGCCAATCCGTCTCGTGCTTCATGGTAATAATCCTCCGGCAAGTTCTGCGCGTCTTCCGCGCGTCGATGCGCAAGATTGGCCACGACGTTCGCTTTAAAACTGGACCGTCGTGGCTGCGTTCACGAGGAATTACCGGGGAAAGCGTCACGATATTCCCGCACGCCAGTGATTCTTCTTGCGCGGGAATAAAACTCCGCCTTTGCGGGTCTGAGCTGTGATGGTGTAGAACGACGGCGAAAGAACCGGCAACTTGTTGGGCCTGGACAAATTCTCACGCTTCGAGCAGGCGATTTTGCCTCATCTCGATGCCGCTTATAATCTCGCCCGCTGGCTTTTACGAAACGAAGACGAGGCCGCGGACGCGGTACAGGACGCCTGCGTCCGCGCCCTGCGTTTCTTCGGGGGCTTTCGTGGCGGCGATAGCCGGGTGTGGCTACTCGCTATCGTGCGTAACACCTGCTATTCGCGCCTCAGAAAAGGCACAAGACGCGAGAGAGATACCGAATTTGACGACGAGATCCACAGTTCCGAGACTGAAAGCGCCAATCCCGAGACCCTGCTGGAGAGGAGCCGCGATAATGAGGCGCTTCGGCACGCGCTCGACGGACTGCCCGGCGAGCTGCGTGAAATCATAGTAATGCGGGAGCTTAACGCGATGTCTTACAAGGAGATCGCAGACGTTGCCGGCGTTCCGCTCGGGACGGTGATGTCGCGGCTGGCGCGCGCGCGCAAGCGCCTGCAGCAGGTCCTCACCCTCAAGTCGCCCAAGGAGTCCCAGCATTGAACTGTGAAGCCGCCCGCCCGTTGCTCCATGCATATGTCGACGGCGAACTCGATCTGGTCAAAAGCCTGGAGCTCGAGGCTCACGTTAGTAGTTGCCCGGCATGTACGCACGAACAGACGAGTCTGCGGGCGCTGCGCACGGCCTTCGCCAACAGCACCCTCTACCATGATGCACCGGCGCAGCTCCGAAGGCGTGTCCGGACCGCCGTCCGCGATGCGCGCCGCGCCGAAGCTGGGCGAGGTATTACTTTTTTACATCTCGGTTGGGCGGGAGCCGCGGCCGCGGCAGTTTTGCTGATTTCGCTGACCGTTAGGGCTGTGTTGCCCTTCGGGTCGGCGCCCGGCGACCTGATGGCGCGCGAAGTCGTTGACGATCATCTTCGCTCCCTGACCCAAAACCATCTAACTGATGTGCTCTCCACTAATCAACACACAGTTAAGCCCTGGTTTGATGGCAAGCTGAGTTTCGCACCGCCGGTTAAAGATTTCGCTGCCGAAGGATTCCCACTGGTAGGAGGCCGGCTCGACTACCTGGATAACCGGCCGGCGGCCGCGATAGTGTACCGGCGGCGGCAACATATCATCAATCTCTTCATCTCACCCGCGCCGCATGCAAATGACAGCGCCCCGCTCAGCCAGGTACGTGCCGGCTATAACATCGTCGAGTGGACCAGGTCAGAAATGCGGTTTTGGGCGGTATCCAGTCTCAATGCTGGCGAGCTTTCACACTTCGCCCAAATAGTCCGGAATGAGACTTCTTGATGGTCCACACCGAAAAGCGCGGCGCATGCTACTCTGAACGCAGGGAAATATGGCCGCTAGTCCTTTGCCCGGCTAATCTCATCATCACATGGTTCCCAAGCGTCTTCTGATTGCCAATCGCGCCGAAGTCGCCATCCGTATCGCCCGCACTGCCGCCGATATGGGAATTGCCACGGTGGCTTTATTTTCCGAGGACGATGCAACTTCTTTGCATATTCGCCAAGCCGACGAGGCGCAGGGGCTGCGCGGCATTGGTCCGGCAGCGTATCTGGACATCGAGCAGATAATCGCGATTGCGAAGACCCGCCAGTGTGATGCGATCCATCCCGGGTATGGGTTTCTTAGCGAAAGCCCCGCCTTCGCCAGCCGTTGCCTTGATGAAGGAATCACCTTCGTTGGGCCAAGTCCGCAAACACTCGAGCTGGCGGGTGATAAGCTGCGCGCCCGCGCGCTGGCGACGCAGTGCGGGGTGCCGGTCTTACGCGGCAGCGGCTGTCCCGCCACACTCCAGGCGGCGCACGAGTTCTTCGCCGGCCTTCCGCCCGGGGGCGCAATGATGATCAAAGCAGTAGCCGGCGGCGGGGGCCGCGGCATGCGCGAAGTGCTCGACCGCAGTCAGATCGAGCACGCCTATGCAAGATGCCAATCCGAAGCACGCGCCGGTTTCGGCAATCCCGCGCTTTATGTCGAGGAGATGATGCCGCGCGCCCGTCATATCGAAGTGCAGGTCGCCGGTGACGGTTCGGGCCACGCCATCCACCTTGGGGAACGCGAGTGCAGTATCCAACGCCGCCATCAGAAGCTGATAGAAATGGCGCCCAGTCGGCATCTCGCGCCCGGCTTACGCAAGCGGTTGACAGACGCGGCACTGCGGATGGCGGAAACCATCCATTATCAAAACCTTGGCACGTTCGAATTCCTCGTCGATGCCGACGCTGACAGCGACGACGCTGCGTTTGCGTTCATCGAGACGAATCCGCGCCTGCAGGTTGAACATACGGTCACCGAGGCTGTCACCGGACTCGATTTGGTCAAAATCCAGCTCCAATTGGCCGGGGGGTATTCGCTGGCCGAATTGCAACTAACGCAAGGCATCAATTCGCCGCGAGGCCGGGCAATGCAGGTGAGGATCAACATGGAGGTAATGGCGGCGGATGGGACAACCAAGCCGTCAGCCGGTACCTTGCGAGTGTTCGAGCCGCCCTCCGGACCAGGTGTTCGGGTGGATACGTTCGGCTATGGCGGATTCGCCCCAAGCATCCGGTTCGATTCTCTTTTGGCCAAACTGATCGTTCATTCGCTCGACGATGATTTTCATTCATTAATACGCAAAACCTATCGTGCGCTGTGCGAATTCAGAATCGAGGGGGTGCCGACCAATTTAAGATTTCTGCAAAACCTGCTGGCCAGCCCCAACTTCGCTGAGCAGACACTCCATACCCGCTACCTCGAAGAACATCTCACTGAACTGGCTTCGACCGCCGGTTCCCATCCGCGCCTGTTTTTTGAAGCGCCATCGGAATCGTCTGAAACGCCCGCAACGCGGCTAGCCGGGGTCAAAGTCGATGCGAGCGATCCACTGGCCGTGTTGAATTTCGGCAAAACTGCGGGATCGAGGGGCGCAGATCCGGAGGTCCAGGTTACAACCGGCTACCTGGCCGACGCCGCCGAGAATACGGTTCCAATAGCCGCTCCGATCCAGGGCACTATCGTCGCTATCGATGTGCGCGAGCGGGAACCAGTACGTATGGGCCAGCAACTGCTGGTCATCGAAGCGATGAAGATGGAGCACGTTATAGATACGCACCTGAGCGGCATCGTGAGCCGAATTACTGTGAACGTGGGGGACGTCGTCTTCGAGGGCCATCCATTGGTCTTGATCGAGCCAGGCGAAGTCACTGCGGATCACACCGATGTGGTCGAACAGGCCGATCTTGACCATATCCGGCCCGACCTCGCGGCCGTTATCGAGCGCCACGAATTCGGATTAGACCAGGCACGCCCGGACGCAGTTGAACGGCGCCGGAAAACCGGGCAGCGCACCGCGCGCGAAAATATCGAAGACCTTTGCGATGCCGGTACCTATGTTGAATACGGTCCACTGGTTATAGCGGCGCAGCGGCGGCGGCGTTCCCTGGATGATCTCATCAGGCGGACGCCGGCTGACGGAATGCTCGCCGGCATCGGCCGGGTTAACGGTGATCTATTCGAGCCGTCGAAAACCCGCTGCATCGCAATGTCCTATGACTACACGGTTCTGGCGGGGACCCAGGGAGGGCAAAATCATCGCAAGAAGGACCGGATGTTCGAGCTGGCTGAGAAATGGCGGCTGCCGGTTATTTTCTTCACCGAGGGCGGCGGTGGAAGACCGGGCGATACCGACGGACTGAGCGCGGTCGGCCTCGACACGATGGCGTTCCATCTGTTCGGCAAGCTGAGCGGGCTGGTGCCGCTGATCGCCATCAATTCAGGGCGATGTTTCGCCGGCAACGCGGCTATCCTCGGCTGCTGTGATGTCGTCATCGCCACCCGCAATTCAAACATTGGAATGGGCGGGCCGGCCATGATCGAGGGCGGTGGCCTGGGTGTGTTTCGCCCGGACGAAATTGGCGGAATTGACGTGCAGGTGCATAACGGTGTGGTCGATATTCCGGTAAGCGACGAAGCCGAGGGCGTCCGGGCGGCGAAAAAATATCTCTCCTACTTTCAAGGCGAGTTGCGCGATTGGAGTTGCGCCGATCAGCGCCTGCTGCGTAGCTCGATTCCCGAAAATCGGCTACGCATTTATGACATCCGCGGTCTGATTCAGATGCTGGCCGATACCGGTTCGGTGCTCGAACTACGGCGCCAATTCGGCCCGGGCATGGTCACGGCATTGGTCCGCATTGAAGGGCGCCCAATCGGCCTGATAGCAAATAATCCCGCCCACCTGGCTGGAGCGATCGACAGCAACGGGGCCGACAAGGCTACTCGCTTCATGCAGCTCTGTGACGCTTTCGATTTACCCATTCTTTTCCTGTGTGATACGCCAGGCATCATGGTCGGGCCTGAAATCGAAAAAACTGCACTGGTCCGGCACGCCGCACGAATGTTCGTAACCGGCGCCAGCCTAAGCGTGCCTTTCTTTACCATTGTGCTGCGCAAGGCGTATGGCCTGGGTGCACAGGCGATGGCGGGTGGAAGCTTCAAGGCGCCGCTGTTCTCAGTTTCGTGGCCAACCGGGGAATTCGGCGGGATGGGTCTCGAAGGTGCGGTCAAGCTCGGCTATCGCAATGAAATAGCAGCGATTAACGATCCGGCCGAGCGTAAAGCATTTTACGACAAGATGGTCGCGCGAATGTACGAAGTGGGCAAGGCGGTGAACATCGCCTCGCACTTTGAATTCGACGACGTTATCGATCCGGCGGAGTCGCGCAAATGGATAATCGCCGCCCTCCGTTCGGTGCCTTCCCCAGCTCCTCGCACGGGAAAAAAACGCTCATGCGTTGATACGTGGTAGTGACGCTTAAGCCGACCCACTGCGCAGCTCGAGGAGCCGTCGCCGTCGAGCTTGCCTGGTCAGCTATGTTTCACTGCAGCTTCGCCGCAGATTAACATTCCCGTAACAATCCAAGGCTATAGTTATTGTAGCCGCTCCGGCTGCGGTGGTGCCGGACAATCTTGCTTAATCCAGACGACACCCTCAGGCAGCAATTCGACCTGGCAAAGGCCGCAGTCGCCCGCCGTAGTTCCGGTATCCACTCGCTTGGCGATTCCCTGTTCGCCGGAATTATCGCCTGCCTGGGTTTGGTCATACTTGGGCTATTGGCGGCGATAGCCACCGAACTGATCATCAGGTCGATCCCGTCGATTCGGCATTTCGGCTTCAGTTTCCTTGTGAGTAGTGACTGGGATCCGGCTACCGATGAGTATGGCGCCCTACCCTTTATCTATGGCACCGCGGTCTCGTCCGCGATCGCGCTTATGATTGCCGTGCCCTTGAGTCTTGGCGTCGCGCTATGCCTGAGCGAGATGGCGCCGGCCTGGCTTAGCCGCAAACTTGGCTTCCTGGTCGAGTTGCTGGCGGCAATCCCGAGCGTGGTCTATGGGCTGTGGGCGATTTTTGTGCTGGGTCCGTGGTTGCGCGATTCGATCGAACCGCCGCTGTCCCATTACCTGGGCTTCATCCCGTTATTTGCGGGGCCACGGGTTTCGGTGGGAATGCTCACGGCGGGGGTGGTACTCGCTATCATGGTGCTACCTTATATTGCTGCCGTCTGTACTGACGTTTTTCGGGTTGTGCCGCAGAGCCAACGCGAAGCTGCGCTCGCCCTGGGCGCCACGCGATGGGAGATGGTGCGGATGGCGGTGCTGCCGTATGGCACTTCGGGAATTGTCGGTGCCGTGATGCTCGGGCTAGGCCGCGCGCTAGGCGAAACTATCGCGGTGGCGATGGTGATCGGCAATCGGCCGGTGATTTCCGCCTCGTTGTTTGCACCATCCTCGACCCTGGCCAGCGTTATTGCCAACGAATTTGTCGAAGCAATGACCGAGCTTAACGTCGCAGCCCTGATTGAATTGGGACTGGTCCTGCTGGCGCTCGGCCTCATTCTCAACGTAATCGCGCGAGTGCTGGTGTTAGGGGCCACGCACCGCCGGT
>JAMXLL010000125.1 GCA_024281015.1 Candidatus Binataceae bacterium | reverse complement strand
ATGTCGGCGTCAAGTATCCAGTTCACCTTCCTTATTTTGATCGCCGTCGAAAGTGCATCCAGGAACAAAGCTAACGATGTCGGCACTGCATCGAATAGCGTCGGGTCAAATCGCGACCATCCCGCCCCCCGAGGCGACCAAGAAGTTCTTTAAGTCGACGAATCTGCCGCTCAGCTTGATCGGGAAGTCGACACTGTGCCAAAACAGTAGACAAAGCATAACAATGGTATATAGTCGACGCTCTATACCTGTTTCTCGATCGAGCGCCGCAGTCACATCTGGTGTCAGTTTATATCCAGCAGCGAACGCAGGCGAAAGACCGCCATACACCGCTATGCGTGCGAGTTCAAGCATCGGTGCTGCGATCAATGTATTTGACCAGTCAATCAGCCCCATGAGACGGTTATTTCGACAAAGAGCCGGACGCAGATCCATGTGCAGCAGTCGTGCATCCAAATTGATCGGAGCCAGGAGGCGATCTAATTCTTCGGCGGTTGGTTTCCAAAAAAATTTTCTGTGAGGCTCTGGATTACATTCAGACGTCTGACTCTGAGTTCTGCAACCTTAGACGAGGGAAGCTGACTTGATGTTATAGGGGGATTGCGGATAGCGTGCCGTCACTTGTAGTTGGGCAATAAATTTGACAATCGGGCCCCTTCCGGCAAGCGGAAGCGGATCACGCCTGTGATAGGTATTTTTTGTCCATCCCGCCGTCGGGCCGAGGTCCCTGCAGTGCCTCACCGCGGCCAACATCGAAGCCTGATGGTCGTAAAAGCGACAGTCATGATGAGCTTTTGAATTCCAATGCCCTTTTCCCACCACGGTTCGGGCCGTTCTTCAGCAGTGCCCTTCGTCTCCACGCCTCCCAATTTCTATGCAGGACCCTGCGGACCAAGCGCTCGCGTTTACGCCACGTGCCGAGTTTAAGATGAACGCCATAAGTCCCGAAGCGGTGCCAACTGTTTCGGTCGAGGATATCCTCCGGAAATAACACTTTCACCTGTGCGCTGGCGCCCTGATACTCTGCTAGTGTCCGGGACACTAGGCCAGGTCCGGTCGTGACGAGCACAAATTCCTCACTTCGGAACATTCGGGGAATCGATTTCAACATTGCGGCAGGCCACTGGGGATGCTGCTGGGCCCGGACGCAGTTGTTTATGATCGCGTTGAGAAACGGGTGGCCAGCCGCTGCACCAAAGGCATAGTTCCCCACCTCCCAGTCCATCCCATACTCCTCAGAGAGAAATCTATTAATACTCAGGTGTTCGAACGGGAATACGCAACCGTATTCAAGCAGATTCTTAAGAGGGAATGCAAGGAGCACATCTGTATCGAAATAAAAGCCGCCTAAACGAAAAACCGCCAGATACCTGAATAAATCATACCGCTGAATCCGGACTGGGAAGGAGTCGATCACGGGCCGATATTCCGGAAACTCAGCGTCGATGAATTGCTCAACCTGGGTGTCATCGAAAAACAAGTATTCGAAATCGGGATTCAGCAAGCGCAAGTTCACAGTGGCTGCCCTAGCAAGGAGCGGCAAATCTCTGCTCTTGTCCGTCTGGATAATCCGCCTTGGAATCTTTTCCGCCATGTCATCCGAGATCCGTCACATAAAAGCGCTTCAGCCGTTTGGCGTGCTCTAGCGATGCGCTGACGCAGCGATTGAACGTCAAGGTCTTTGGCAGTAACGTGCCCAGGATAGCGGTGAGCAAATGACGCCGGCAATCATCTCGCCCGACCGAGGCTGATCCGAGAGCAGGACAAATACATCGCCCCGGTGTTCGGGGGTGCGTGCCCGCTCGATTTCTTTTTGGCAATGATCTTGATGTTGCTCCTCCAACGATCCCCTGCGTCCGCGGGATGGCTCGCGTAGCAGGTCGAGCCACGTCACGTTAGAGATGTGACGAGAGAGATCAACGGTATTAGTGGCAACATTCATCCGAGCAGCCGCCAGCATCAGCTCCACATTCGCCCGAGCCAGCTTTGCCGGCCGTTTATCCTCGTTCTGCCATGGGATGCAATCAAAGCTGGGAACAACATCGATACGGCGCGCCCGCGCCGTCAAACGCGCGACCTGGTCAGGATCGAGCTCCTCGGTGCCGGGCCCCTCGGCAATGCTGGCGATAAGCTGCCGTCTTAGCGGTTGCACGTCAACGAGTTGTATGATCGCCGCGCCCATTAGGCAGACGACGAGTGGGCGGGCACGGCGGAAGCCCAGAACTATCACCATCGCGATCTGCGTATAGCAGATTAGCCAGAAAAATCGTCCGCTGCTTCGGAATATTCCAAGGATTTGGATGAAGTAACCGGGCAGCGGTAATTCGAGCATTAGCCTATGGCCGACATAGACGCGATTGGAAACCGCAAACGCCGTAAGCGCCATGAAAGCACAAAGAAGTGCGACGTGCCGCTTCAGATTTCGTCTCAGCCAGCTGACTTGCGCCGGCAGGACGAGTAACGAAGCGAGCAGCAACCCCAGACCAAAATAGTTGAAGCCCTCGTATTGTCCGCCCGTTGCATCGATAACCTTCTTCCCCCAGGGAAACACACCACTTGATTGCGGTACAAAGGGCGAAGCGAGGTTCATTGAATAGTACCCGTAACCAAAGGCGAAGGGCAAAGGGTTTCCGGGGCTGAATTGTCCGCCGAGCGCGATGACAATCGTTAGCAGAATTACGGTCAAAGCTCCAATTCCGAGTGCTTCCTGCGTCGTAGCGAATCCGTCCAGGCGCCGCTGGACGATAGTGCACAGCCAGACTATTCCCACCATCGAGAAGAGATAGATATTGGTGAGATAGGCTAAAATGAGATAAGCAATCCACGCCGTTCCGAGGCCGCGCCAAGCGCGAGTCTGCAACGAAAAGAGATACAGCGCGAGCGCGCCGATCAGCAGGAACTGCGCCATAAGGGCCACGTGACCCCATCGCCACAGCAAGGCCGGCGTGGTATTGGCAAAGATTGCAGCAATGATCGCGGCCAGCGCGTAGCGAATTTTAGCCGCAACTAGAACCAGCGCCATCATTACGCCGGGAAGAACGAAGCATAGGAAAAAATAGGTGCCGTAAAGGTTGGCTACGACCCCAGTAAAGCTGTGGACGAGCTTGCCGGTAAGCGCGACAATCGGCACGAAGTCTGCGAAGATGAGATTCACACCAACAGGCCAGCCGAGCGTTGGAACATAGAATAACGGCAGATGCCATGGGCTCTGCGCGTAATAGAGATAGGCAGCAAACGGGGCCGCGGTATCCGTCTCCCCGCTGCGGATCATGCCATGCGGGAATTGCCAGAATGCAGTGTGCGCGGTCACAAAGCTCCGATCGAAAAGGCTCGCTGCCCACGCCACACCTACAACGGCCGCAAGGATGAGCATTTGCCAGCATGGTAGTTCGACCAGTAGGGCACGCCGGAAACGCTGGGCTAAGCTCACTATGGAGCTGGGCGGCTTCATTTTCATCGATTATTGCAGGTTAACGACATTAGGACATATCTCCCGTCTGATTTCCGCCACCCTCTCTGATAGTCCACTGACGACATTCGCCAGATTCCGACGGTTTCGCGGCCAGGATTGCGCTTCCCACCGGCTTGGGCAACGACATTCGCCGTTGCCGCGAGCCAAGGGCGATCGAGGCGTCCAGCTGACGTACTCTGACGCTGAAAACGCGCCCGATTTGCTTGTCCGTAGGCATACCTCTCCCTCTGATGTACCCGTTGCAAGCGGCCCAGCGCGGGTCGTACGGATGCGGGCGGTGCCCGCAACCGGGCGATCAGCGACAGAATGTCGGCGAACATCTGTCGCGATACGGCGACCTCGGCCAT
>JAMXLL010000124.1 GCA_024281015.1 Candidatus Binataceae bacterium | reverse complement strand
GTTGACGATCAGACCGCCTTCCGGCTGCTGCGACATCTGCACCGCCGCCATCCGCGCAAGCGCGAGGGGGGCACAAAAGTTTACCGCCAGCATGCGGTCCTGGTCCTGGCGGCCGATCTTTATAAGTGGAGTCCGCGCAATCGCGAAGCCGGCGTTGTTGATTAGCACGTCGACGCGGCCGAAATGCTCCATCACGGCGCCGAACAAGTTTTCCGGCGCGTCGGGCTCAGCCAGATCGATCAGCACGATCAGCGAGAGCCGCGGCTCTAAGCCACAGAGCTCGCGCGTTTGGGTCAGTTGGTCGAAGCTGCGCGCGGCCAGGCACAGAGCATAACCCTCATGTGCCATGGCGACCGCCACGGCCCGCCCGATACCGCGGCCTGCCCCCGTGATCAAGGCAACCCGTAATTGCGATTTTGCTTCCGTCACGAAACTATTCTCTTTGCTCCAGGGACACTCGAGCAAATGAGGCACCGCTAATCTTTCTAGCATATTCGGTAGCGGGACCGGCGCGAACAAGCACGGTTGATTCAACCGGCCTCAGTAGCGAGAATTGAGTACTGATGAATCCGCAAGTTTTCCGCGAGTACGATATCAGGGGCATCGTGCAGGAGGATTTCGACGACCAATTTGTCATCGACCTCGGCCGCGCCTATGCCACCATTCTGATCGAAGCCGGTAAGCACAAGATCACGCTCGGACGCGACTGCCGCCTCTCCTCCGACATGCTGCGGGAGCGGTTGCTGGAAGGGCTGCTGCCGGCCGGGATTGAGGTGACCGATATCGGCATAGTGCCGACACCGCTGCTTTACTTCTCGATGCTGCACTGGCAGATGGACGGCGGTGCTATGATAACCGGCAGTCACAACGCGGCTGAGTACAACGGTTTCAAACTTGGAGTCGGCGCGACCACGATCTTCGGTGAGGACATTCAGCGAGTGCGCCGGATAATCGAGGCGCAGACGTTCAAAACAACCGGCGCGAAGGGCTCACTCAACTTTCGGACGGTGTTGCCGGATTACACCGACTTCATCAAACACAACATCAAACTCACGCCCGGACTTAAAGTCGCCGTTGATGGTGGTAATGGCTGTGGCGGCGCGATTGCAGCGCCGCTAATGCGCGAAATGGGACTGGAGACAGTCGAACTTTATGTCGAGATGGACGGCCGGTTTCCCCATCACCATCCCGATCCCACCATCGAAGCAAATATGCGCGACCTGCAGGCAGCTGTGAAGCAAAGTGGCGCGCGGGTTGGCATAGCCTACGATGGCGATGCCGATCGTATCGGCGCGGTTGATGAGAATCAGCGTATAGTCTGGGGTGATGAGTTGATGGTGGTGTTTTCGCGGGCGATTCTTATGGAACACCCGGGCGCCGCGATCATTGGCGACGTGAAATGCTCGCGGCGGCTGTACGACGACATCGCCCGGCATGGTGGCCGGCCCATCATGTGGAAGACCGGCCATTCCTTGATAAAGAGTAAACTGAAGCAGGAGAATGCGGCGCTGGCCGGAGAAATGAGCGGTCATATGTTTTTCAACGATCGCTACTACGGTTTTGACGACGCGATTTACGCCTCGCTGCGGCTGATCGAGATTCTTGGCCGCGAAGGCCGTGGACTGGCGGAGCTTCTTTCGGATCTTCCTGCGACATGGTTTACGCCCGAGATCCGCGTGGACTGCCCGGACGATCGCAAGTTCGAGGTGGTGCGCCAAGCCGCCGATTATTTCCGCAAAAAGTATGAAACGGTCGATATCGATGGTGCACGCGTGACTTTCCCCGGTGGATGGGGCCTCGTCCGCGCCTCGAATACCCAACCCGCCCTGGTAATGCGGTTTGAGGCTAACGACGAGCAGACCCTGGCCGAAATCCGCGCACTCTTCGAACAGAAGCTGGAAGAATTCAGCGGTGCACATTGAAGTGCTGGTTATACTTCGGCCGCTGCGCGATACGCAGGCCACGCTGGTTTGAATAAGCGCCGTCCGTCTATACTCATAGTTCGCAGCTGAACTGTTGGGGGGGCACTGGGATTAACCAACAAAACATAATCAGCGAACCATTCTGCGAGGCGCGATGCAGAAAGCCAGATAGGGTTGCCTGATTGCCCGCTGCCTCCAGACACAGCAAACAAGCGCTTTCCGCTCCTGCTGATGCTGCGGCGCTAATAATCGCAGGCGGGCGTGGTACCCGCTTTTGGCCCGAAAGCCGCCTCGACCGCCCTAAGCCGCTCTTCTCGCTTGACGGCAAGACTCCATTGCTCGCAGCTACCGTTGCCCGCATGATGCCGCTGATTCCCCGCGAGCGCGTTTTTGTGCTGGCTTCGGCGGAGCAGGCCCCACTTTTCCGCCCGGTGCTAAACAAGTTGCTGCCGCGACAAAACCTAATCGTCGAACCCGCGGCGCGCGGCACCGCTGTCGCGATCGCCTATGGCAGCGCCGTGATTGGACGACGGCTGAGTAGCGAGACCGTGGTCGCTGTGATGCCCGCGGATCACCACGTGAGCCCGGTTGCGGATTTTCAACGGACCATTTGGGACGCCATTGCTCTGGCGGCGAAGCATGCGTCACTGGTAGTCATCGGAATCAGGCCAACAAGACCTGAAACCGGCTATGGGTATTTGAAAATCGGCCGCCCGGTCGAAGTTCCGGGGCCCCGCGCCCGAGAGCCCCTCGCCACGGCGTCCGGCATAAGCGGCCGATCTCACATCGGGCGAGGCCAGATGGATATCGCTCGATTCCCCCGCTCTCACAAACGGTTAAGTGGTGGAGCGCAGCTGAGCTGCCCTGGCGAGGCTGGGAAGCACGCGGCAGAAACAGGACAGCACCCCGTAATAAGCCGAGTCGACGAATGGGTTAGGAAGGGAGTTTCTGCCTTCAAGCTGGACGGCTTTGTCGAGAAGCCCGCTGCCGGCGCCGCACTCAGAATGGTTAAATCAGGCAACTACTTGTGGAATGCGGGAATGTTTGTGATGAGTGTGGGGACACTCGCCAGCGAACTTGCGCAACATGCAGCGCCGCTGGCGATGGCGATGAATTCGTTTCCAGCAATGAGGCCTGCAGAGCTGGAACGAAAGTATCGCGCTCTGAACTTCGATGCATTCGACCGGGTGGTTGCGGAGAAGAGCCGCCATGTGCTCGGCGTCTATGGACGGTTCACCTGGCATGACGTGGGTAGCTGGGAAGGGCTTTGGGAGGCGCTGCGCGGCGATAGTTCCAACGTATTCACCGGCAATATACTTGAGATCGGTGCGCATGGAGTTCTCGCCCGCGCCAGCGACCATCTGATGGTGCTGCTTGGAGTGAAGGACATCGTGGCGATTGAAACCGGCGACGTCATCCTTATCGCCGACCGCAGACAGTCGCAGGACGTCCGCAAAGTAATCGACGAATTAAAACGACGCCGCGCAGACCGCTATCTATGAATATCGTTGGCGTGCGCTCTTGATTGTCAGGCCTGGCCGGCGTAGGTCGAGAGTACCGACACTTCCAGGTAAGGAACACCATGGCTGAATTAGCGAAACGGGCATTAGGGCGAAGCGGACTCCAAGTCACGACCCTGGGCTTCGGTGCTATGGAGTTGCGTGATGCGCCGGCGGGGCCCGCCATTTCCGACCAGCAGGCAGAGCAGGTCCTCAATGCCGTGCTCGATGCTGGGATCAATTTCATCGATACTTCAATTGACTATGGCCGCAGCGAAGAACTGATCGGCCGCTTCATTGCTCATCGCCGCGCGGAATTTCTTCTTGCCTCAAAATGTGGCTGCGTGCCTGGCGCGCCTATGGGTGCTGAGCACATTCATACCGCGGAGAATATCCGGGCGGGTGTGGAACAGAGTCTTCGGCGGATGAAGACAGATTATCTCGACCTGGTTCAATTTCATCGAAGCCTGACTCATCAGCAGTTTATTGAGCATGGCGCGTTGGAAGCGGCCCTGGCACTAAAGAAGGCTGGCAAGGTGCGATTGATCGGGGTGTCGGGAACCCTGCCGCAGCTAGCCGAACAAATCGATATGGGCGTGTTCGATGCTTTCCAAATTCCATACTCAGCCCTCCAGCGTGAGCACGAACAAATTATTGCGCGCGCTTCGGCCGCCGGGGCGGGAATCATCATCCGCGGGGGTGTGGCGCGCGGTGCGCCCACCGATTGGCAGCGTGTCTACTACATGATGCCAGGAAGCGTGATGCGCGATCGATGGGAGCAGGCGCGCCTTGATGAATTGCTCGACGGTATGGACCGCGGTGAGTTTATGCTGCGCTTTACGCTTTCAAATCCTGATCTCGACACGACGATTGTCGGGACCAAAGATCTTCGCCACCTGCGCGACAATATTGCCGCTGCCATGAAAGGGCCACTGCCCGGAAATATTGTAGAGGAAGCCAGGCGGCGCCTGGACGCGGCCGGTTCCCGGCCATTACAGGCGCTTTGACCACCACCTGCGAAATTGGCCAGGCTTACTACAATGGCAACGAACAAAATTAGAGTCGGCATTATCGGGGCGAATGTCAGCTATGGATGGGGCAGCAGTGCACATATTCCCGCGTTGAAGGCGCTGCCGGAGTTCGAGATCACAGCAGTGTGCACGAGCCGCCAGGAAACTGCGGACGAAACGGCACACCATTTCAATATTCCATTCGCCTGCCACGATCCTGCGATGCTCGTGCAGAACCCCAACGTCGACCTGGTATCGATCTGTGTCCGGGTGCCATTTCATCATCAAATCGGCATGGCCGCACTCGAAGCCGGCAAGCATCTGTTTTGCGAATGGCCCCTGGCGGCGACTACCGAACAAGCGCGCGAGATGCGTGATTTGGCGGAACGCAAAGGTGTATGCCACGTGGTCGGCTTGCAAGCCCGCGGGGCACCGGCGCTGAACCGGGCGCGCGACTTAATCGTCCAGGGCTACATCGGCAGGCCCTTGTCGTGCACTATGAGCGTCGCCACCCCAAATTGGGGAACCGAATTCTCCAGTTCCCGCGCCTATCTGGCGGACCGGGCCAGCGGCGCTACCTTAATGACGATTCCGGGCGGCCATTCTATCGATGCTCTATGTTTCTGCCTGGGCGAGTTTAAAGAGGTGTCGAGCGTGGTCGTGACTCAACGGCGGCAGGCCCGGAATGTAGATACCGGCGAATCGCTCCAGATGACCTCGCCCGACCAGGTGCTGGTCGCCGGCATGCTCCAAAACGGTGCAGTGGCGAGTGTCCATGTAAAAGGTGGTGCTCTCAACGGAACCGGATTCCTGTTCGACATCCAGGGTACTGAAGGCGACCTCTCGATTGGCCCGGCGAGAGCGCGGCCGGGGAGCAGCGTGCAGGTTTCGGAGTTAAGTCTAAAGGGCTCTCGCGAAGGTAAAGCCCTTGAGGAAGTTCAGATACCGGAGAGTTATCGGTGGGTATCGTCGGCGATGCCGGCGGGTCCGCCTTATAATGTTGGACAGTTGTTCGTACGTATGGCTGAAGCTATTCGAGCGGGAAAACCGGCCGCTCCAAATTTTAATCTGGCCGTCAAGCGGCATCATTTGCTCGATGTCATCCAGAAAGCTTCGGATACTGGATGCAGGCAGGCAGTATAGAAAGGGAATAATCATGAACCTCCCGAACCCTGTTCGACGCGTAAGCTGCGAGCGTGAATCCGCCTGCAGGCCACCCGTTCAGGGTTACTCGTCCCTATTCACGATACTAAGACTCAGTTCCTGATGATACTCACTTCAGAGGCATTCAGAGATGGCAGGAATACTGGATAATAAAGTAGCAATAGTCACTGCCGGGGGCTCGGGTATTGGAGCCGCTACCGTCCGCCGTTTCGTACGGGAGGGGGCGGCTGTGGTTATAGCCGACCTCAGCGGCTCGCGAGCGGAGCAGGTGCGCGCCGAAGTCGCGTCGACAGGCGGCCGTGCCGTCGCGTTGAAGATGGATGTAGCTGAGCCACAGGGGGTCGAAACGACGATCAAGCTGGCGCTGGATTCGTTCGGCCGCCTCGACGTGCTGTTCAACAATGCCGGAATGGCCGAAGTATCGCTGATTCACCAAACCACGCTGGAAAGCTGGGAACGTGTTATTGCAGTCACGCTCACTGGCACATTCCTTGGTCTCAAGTATGCCATCCCAATCATGCGCCGGCAGGGGGCCGGTGCGATCATCAATACGGCATCGATTTCCGGCATCCATGGCGACTACGGTATGGGTTCCTACAATGCGGCGAAAGCCGGGGTGATCAATCTGACGCGGACCGCGGCGCTCGAGAATGCCAAGCATGGGATTAGGGTTAACTGCGTGTGCCCCGGCGCAATCAATACGCGAGTCGCGCAAATCCTCGGCAAGGACCGTGCCGACGAATTCCGCAGAGTAATGGGCGCAGCGCATCCGCTCGCCCGGATGGGCGAACCCGACGAAATTGCTAATACGGTGGCATTCCTGGCGTCCGACCAGGCTTCATTTATCACCGGCGCCAGTTTCGTAGTTGATGGCGGAATGACGGCCGCCACGGGCCTCCCTCGTTTGCCCGGTGCAGAATAAGTTTCGGGAGATTACGGCCGCGATGGTTGTGTTGGAGAGGCCTTATGGCTTCCCGGTGCGCACTCTCAGTAACTAGACGGATCGCGGCCAGTGTAATATTTCACGTGCGCTACGGCCGAGCAGCCATTCCTTATCACTTTCCGAAAGCCTCTCGGAGCATCGAATGCAAAATAATGACTCGCCATAGCTGTGATTGTCGACTGTCACGGTGTAGTCACTGGCCCACATCAGCCGGTTGACCCCGAATGCATCAATGACGCGCGCGAGCTGAGCAATCAGATCGCGGTACGGGAACTGTTCGCGTGACAGGCGCGGGGCATGACCCCATTTGACGGCTACGTGGGGATAGTTGGCATAGGTTATAAGCCGGTCGATGGTAGCTTCCAGTGGATCAGGCTGACCGCCCAATCCCACGGCCATTCCAACATGATCGATAATGAATTGAATGCGGTCGAATTTCTCGACGTATCTTCTAACCGCCGCATGCTCACTGCCTGCGTAGATCATCACGGGTACGTCATATTTGGCCGCTGCTGACAGGATATGTTCGTGTGAAGCCGAAGGCAGAGCTTTGATATCCAGGCCGGAAGCGATGCGAAGACACAGCCGATTTGGTGCCCGCCGCAGGTCAGCAATCTGCTGCTCGACCTCCCGATCGTTCGGATCAAACCGTACGACGTAGGCGAAACGTGCTGGAAAACGGCTGACCGCCTCCTCGGCAAATTTGTATGTGTAGCGGTTGACGCCGTTGGATAGCTTCGTGCGCTCGGGCGGCCATACGTCGATGATCGCTGCTGCTACGCCTAGGGCGTCCATGATGGCGACGGATTGTTCGAGTCCCCGCTGGTTTGCGTGCACCTGTGCATCAACAATTTCCATCACTTCGCTCCGAAAACAGTCTTCAAATTTATTTTTCTACGTGTAAGAGAAAGCTTTTTGATTTACAAGCATAAAAACAGATGCAGTGGTCATGTGATCTGGAATTAACAGATTGTCGTCTACAGCCGAGTGCCTCCAGTAAGTAGCTAAGTTCGAACCGCCCCCTGCGGCCTGCTGTTGCCGCCCGCATCGGAGCCTCGCAGATGCGAAATGGCGGGCGAGCGATGCGAATACGGCGATGAACTCTAATCTCCGCGGAACAACACCAATCGAATCGTTTAGCTGCAGGTCGCTTGACACCGCTCTTTCTGGTATAACCTGGGAAACAAT